>NZ_CP032696.1:0-300000 GCF_003627755.1 Rhizobium jaguaris
AACCGTGCAAAAGCTCGTTTGTGTGTTGCCCGGTGTCGGCGCATTTTCTAGTGTGCAGCCGGATCATCAACGGTCTCGAAAGCAGGCATGGCCTCTCAACTCGATATGTTTGCAAATCAAGTGGTCGAAATGCGATCGGAACGGCAGGATACGCCTGCCCGATCGAAGCGTCAGGCAGTCCCCGTCCCTCTCACGGAAGAAGAGATGGTGAGTAGGCTCGAAGATGGGGGTCAGTATCGAGTTCTGCGCAAGCTTAGTCCAAGACAGCTCACTGTGAGCAAGCGTCCCGAATTCCGACAGGTTGGCGTGATCCTTGATACCGAGACGACGGGCCTCAATTACCGTGATGACGAAATCATAGAGATCGGCTTGGTTGCCTTTACATTTGACGGTATCGGCAAGATTGGCGATGTCATCGGTGTCTATGGCGGATTGCAGCAGCCCAGCACGCCGATCTCGGCCGAGATTACGAGGCTCACAGGTATTACCGATGATATGGTCGAGGGGCAGTTAATCGACATGCAGCGGGTTCGCGAGCTTATCGAGCCCGCGGATCTCGTGATAGCACACAACGCCGGTTTTGACCGGCCGTTCTGCGAGGCATTCTCAAATATCTTCGCCAATAAGGCTTGGGCTTGTTCCGTTTGCGAGATCGACTGGAATGCCCGCGGTTTCGAGGGCACGAAGCTCGGATATCTGATTGGGCAGGCCGGCTATTTCCACGATGGTCATCGTGCCGTTGACGATTGTTTTGCGCTACTTGAGGTTCTTGATCGATGCGTTGGAGAGGACGAAGGGCCATTTGCGGAGTTGCTTCGCACAAGCGGACAATCAAGGGTTCGTATTTTTGCCGAGCATAGTCCATATGAGATGAAGGATCATCTCAAGGGCAGGGGATACCGCTGGTCCGACGGCAGCGACGGCCGCCCGAAATCATGGTGGATAGAAATCGGCGTAGATGAGTTCCGCGACGAGCTTCACTATCTTCGCTCTGAAATCTACCGCTGGGAAGATGCCGATCCGCCAGTCCAGCATTTGACCGCTTTTGATCGTTACAAGGCATAACTGCGTTCGTAGAACCAGGAGAGTGCCATGCATCAGCTTCAGCTTGAATCTCTTCTATCAAGGTGGGCGATGCCAATTGAGGCAATCGGTATCGCTTCGACGCCGTTCTCCAAAGGGAAAGCCTGATATCCAGGATAAACGACGATGCGCCTGCGCCAGATCCTCGCTCGCAGGACAGGAGCCCTTCTTAGGTCTCGGTATCAGACTGCGTTTGATTGGATTGCCCATGAATGATCACCTGACGGTCTAAAAGGAGGTCGATTGCGGCACCACACGCTTTCCGATAAAAATTGCGCTGGGTTCCGGCCGGTGCTGAGGCAATCAACGTCTCGATCACAATCCCTTGCCACCTGCTCCAGCCACCGGATGCCGGAGCAGCAGATCGAGATGGGCGGCAACCGTCATGCCATCGACTGAACCAAGTTTCGGCGCTCGATCATCCTGATGAACACCTAAACCTTGGAGAAACTGGCGGCCCATCGGTTCTCATCACTCATTGTGCTTTTCCGAGGCCGGCTACAAATGACCTTGTTGAAAGTTAGCCCGCTCACCTTTTCTCGAAATCTTCAAACTTGACGCTGAGTGCCTTCGCGAGAGCTTTCTTGCCTCTATCGCGCAGCTTTGCGAGGCTGCTGTTGATATACTTTCGCGACATGAAGGTCCCCTTCCCCCATGGCTCTCCGTATGCATTGGCCAACAGGTCGGCTTGGCGCGTCTCTACGAGCGCTTCAAAGAGAGCAAGGCTGCCTGAAATCGACTTTGTCCACCTTGGCATGTCTGAGTGCGTCTGCGAGCCGTATCGAGTCCACGATGAGCTTATGGATGGCATACCTCTCGGGAGCAGGCACGAGGACCTTTACGAGTTCAGCCTGAGACGTGAAGGCTCCACTCGCCAAGTTGCTAGGCGCGCCGCCCGGCCGTTCTTTTCGTTCGGCATTATTGTAATAGCTCGCTGCCTGCGTCACCGATTTGTGCAGCGATTGCTGCATCGCCTCTGGAAGGGGAATGCCGCGGTTGGCGGCCTCGGTCAGGTAGCCCGATCGGAGCCCATGCGCCGAAAACATCGCCGGATCAAGGTCGACGCCGCGGTTTTTCCGGACTGCACTTGAGCCGGCGTGGTGCGATTCCCCATGATTTTCCGGACTAGCAGAACATGAAATCGGACGCGGTCAGACCCAGGCCGGCCAATTGGAGCAAACTCTGCACATTAGCCAAATGCGCGAAGTCATCCACCTGATTGTCGGAGGTAACATAACCCAGCTCCGCCGTCATGGTGTTGTAATTAAAATAGGCAACGATATCGCCTGCAGCCTCGCCGGAGATATCCCTGGCTGCGGCTGAACCATCGGCGAAACCGTGATCGGTGATCACGACGACGTGCGCGCCGTGCGCGCCGTTGGCGGGGCCGCTGTAGAACGTGTCCACCTGATTGCCGGGCGCCGAGTGATTGACGAAATTCGCATCATGACCATCGCTACCAAGGCCCACCGCGTCGAAGGTGAAAGTATCTTGCGCTGGGTCAAAATCCACAATGCTGGTGTGGTCCGAGCCTGGCCCGTAGTTTTGATCTACCCCGGGTTGCGGGTTGTGGAACTGGAACACAAAGGTGTCGTGGCCGGCACCCCCGATCAGAAAATCCCTGCCGTCGCCCGCGAAGAGGGCGTCGTCGCCGGGGCCGCCGTAGAGCTTGTCGTTGTCCGCACCGAGGATGACCGCACCGAGGATACGCGGATTGTCGAGGCCAGTGTCGCCGTAGAGGTAGTCGTTGCCCTCGTCGCCAAAGACGTGGTCATTGCCCACGCCACCGAAGACTCGGTCATTGCCCTCGCCGGCCGAGATGGAGTCGTTGCCATAACCGCCGTCGATCCAGTCATTTCCTGTTGGATCGACTATTACATCATCACCGTTGCTGCCAAAGAGACTGTTGCTACCCGGGCCGCCCAGAATTGTCTTTTCCATTGTGAATCCTCCTTATGAAACAGCCCCGCGACGCCATTCGACTCATTCATATGCCTTATCGGATAATTAGAGTAATTGGTTGTTTTGATAGAACACATCGACATAACGGATGCGTCTACGTGCGGTTCGCCTCAATGGATCTGAACTCTGGAGGTCATCATCCAGATCGTGCTCAAGTGTATGACGGCAGGGCACTTCATCCGGCTAGCGGGTTCATGTTTGGGCTAGCCTTTGAGGTCGGACTGGATCGCTGCGTTTGCATTCGTTCTCCGGCGCGTGTCAAGCCGCCAGCCTCTTTATGTCCAAAGCAGAACAACTATGCCGGAAATGGACAAGTGGTCCCGCGATCAAAGGCAAGCAACTTGCTTCGATAATTGACAGGGTTCACCGCTGCCGGCGGCGCCAGTGATCATGCCTGCCTTGTCGGCAAGCACTGGCGAAGCACGCGGGCGACGCTGTCATTGACATGAAGGTAAGGTGTGCTTGAGACGTACGAGAACTACGAGCAGATGTACCGCCCCATCAGCCGTGGTGACGTATGAGAGCCGAGAAATGAACAGGTAGGCAAACGTGCACGTACCCTCATTTGCCGAAACACTGAAGTCCCGATTCCAGATCTGGAAGAAGTAATTCATGCGCTTTTCGACACTGTCTCCCAGCGCAAAGATCAGGGTGTAATCACTGTAGAAGAAATTGTGAGCCTCGCCCACGTGATCTCCCGAGGGGAAAAGGGACTAACTGCACAAGAAATTCAATACAACATTATGTCCCGGTATCGGAGCAGCTTTCATCCTCCCGAGCTATTGCGTGGGGGCTGGCAGCGCTCCTCCTCCGAGTTGTCTGTCAGTATGGAAAGCCCGGGCGCACCGCGCTGCGCTTGTTCTGTTTCAGAGCGGAGGCGAATGAGCATCGCGTAGTCCGTGACAATACGGCGCGAATCTGTTTCTTCAGGGGGGCCATCAGTTCTGGAAGGTGCCACAATGGATGCTGCCGACAACGATGATTGCCGTCATGCGACGCTATTTCGCACTGAGGGAAGAGCTGACGAGATTGAAGTCGGCGCTTGAGGGGAGGCGAAAAGCCATGGGGATCCCGGTCGGCGAATTCTACCACGTTCGCAGCGAGAGCGAACATGCAGTGGACGTCGTCGTCCGATTCGTCACCCTGAAAAAGGAGATGGACTTTTTAATGAGTCTCGCCGAGGGCTGGGCGAGGGGGTCGTCATCCGTCTCGACACACTGGCCGATTGATCCGCCGACGGGCGATAATGGCGAGGCTACCCTCTTTTCGGTAGGGAAGGGGTGGAATATATCCCTCGAGCTATTTGGGATAGCGCGGCGTTCGCTTATTCGCTCCACAGATGGAAATTGATAACGCATCCCGCCAGGTGATGGCTGTTTTTGTCGCGCATCCTATATTACGACACCGTTCCGTCAGCGAGGGCTGAAGGAAGACGCAATAGGAGAAGGCCGATAATGGCAACTGGTACTGTAAAATGGTTCAATGCGACCAAGGGTTTTGGTTTCATTCAACCGGATGACGGCAGCGCGGATGTGTTCGTTCATATCTCCGCGGTCGAGCGCGCTGGTCTACGTGGCCTGAATGATGGCCAGAAGATCACCTACGAGCTGGTAAAGGATCGCCGGTCCGGCAAGATGTCGGCCGACAATCTCGAGGCCTAACCTGACGCCGAGGCTCGGCACTTTGGCAGAGTCGGTTTGGTACCGACTTTGCCTTGAGAACGACCGACCGAGGTTTGCCATTCTCGATCCATGGCGGTAATATACCAATCGTCTGGAGCGGCTTGCGGTATCAGACGAGCAACCGCGCCGCCCGTCCCATCTTCTGTTCCGCATTGTTGTAATAGCTTGCCGCCTGCGTGACCGACTTGTGCAGCGACTGCTGCATCGCCTCGGCCAACGGAATGCCGCGGTTGGAAGCCTCGGTGAGATAGCCGGAACGCAAGCCATGCGCCGAGAACATCACCGGATCGAGCCCGGCCTGTTTGATGCGGCTTTTGAGGATCAGATTGACGGACTGCGGTGTCAGCGCCCGCCGGTCGATATTTCCCCATTGATCGATGCGCCGGAACACCGGTCCAGTGTCGATCCTGGCCGCCGCCAGCCACTGCTTCAAGGCGGTCACCGGCCGGCCGATCAGAATGACCTGTCTGTCGTCATCGGTTGTCGTCGTCTTGGTGCGGCCAAGATGGATGGTCAGGCAGGGCAGGGCAGGGGAGTTCGGATTGCCCGGATCGGCGCGTACTAGCTCCTCGTCGACGAGATCCTCGACCCGCAGCCCTGCCACCTCAGATCGCCGGCGGCCGCCGGAGGCGAAGGCGACGAGCAGCAGCGCCCGATCGCGGAGATCAACCAGACGATCGCCAGCACAGGCCGCCAGCAATTTCGCCAGGATATCGCCGGTTACCGCCTTTCTGCTCTTGCGCTGCCGCGGTCGTCTGCTGGCTTTCACCGCCAATCTGAGCGCGGTCTTCAAGGAAGGGGCGCCAAATGCGCCGGCGAGGCCCCGCCAGCGCGTCAGGATAGACCAGGAGGTCAGGCGCCGGCGCACTGTGTCGGGCGCATGCGGTCCGTCGACCCGCAGCAGGCGCTCGGCGCGCAATCCAACCTCGACATCGGCAGGCATGCCATGGCGTGGATCTTCGGCGCGCTCGGCCGGATCCCAGAGGTGATGGGCGACGAATTTCAACAGCAGGCTTTCGGGCGCCGGCCAGGGCAGGGGAGCGCCGGTGGCAAGCTGGCACCAGGCTTCGAGATAGCCGAGGTCCGATGCCAGCGCCTTGAGCGTGTTCTCGCCCATGCCCTCCTGCGCCAGGTGTTTGAGCGTCGCGACGTCGTCGTCGGTCAGAAGTGCTGCCAGCTGATCGCGGCGATCGAAGGGCAGGATGGCGTCGAGCGCATCGAGTTCTTCGGCGCGGCGGAGGATGGCTTGGCTGCCGGAATCTGCTGCTCCAGGATCGCTTATCATGCTCCCAATTCTCCAATAGATCCGAGAATGGTACCGCCCCTAGACACGGGAGGCGAGGGGCCGCCAGCGCTCGATGATTTCCTCGATCTCGCCGCGATAGTCGGTGGGGTGGACGGCGTCCTCTTCCCGCGCGAGATAGGTGAAGATCGTCGCCATATCCTCGGAGACTTCGCGATCAACAGCGAACAGATCGGCGAGATCGAAACCGCCATGCACCTCGGCGTTCCACCAGGCGAGCAGGAAGTTGGCCACCCGCCGGCCCTGGCCGGTGTCTTCATGGGCGACATTCAGCAGCTTTTCAACGGCGAATCTAACTCGGTCTTCCATGGCGCTTTCCGGTTGGTCTGTTTAATCCTTAATCGCGGTATGAGCAGTGTCACCCGCGTCATCGAGCGTTCCGGTTAGGCCGGGCTAGCGGCATCCCGGATGGATTCATCCTTAGGCGACACCCAAAAAAACGGCGAGCGACCTTGTGACCGCCAGGAGGGAATCATCTTCCAGGCGACCGATCGTCGTGCCAATTCTATCCCGTTTCACGGACATGGCTTTGTCCACCATCACTTGCGAGGCTTTGCGCAAACCGCTTTGTGCGGTTGGCTGAATTGTTGGTCGAATGAGCGGCGCGTCGACGAGTGTGCCGGAAATCAGCAGGACAGTGACTGTTCCCGTTGCATCAAACTGATCGGTCTGGATGATTAGTGCTGGACGAGGCTTGCCGAAATCGCCGCTGATTGCGACGGTCACGATGTCACCGCGCCTCACGCTTCACCCTCGTGGTCGAGGTCACCGAGAGCGGCGTCAAGGAAATCTTGCAGACCGCGGTCGGCGACATCGGCAAGGGCGACCTGAACGGACTGACGATGGCATTCGGCGGCAAAACCAGGGCGACGGGTGTCAGGAACCCATATTTGCACGGGACGCAGCCCAGCGGCCCGCAACGTTTCACGGCGCTTTTGAACTCTTTCGTTGACCGAGCTTGCCATGATCAAACTCCATTACGATTGTTACATGTAACATAAGAAGCAAGCCCCGCCATGTCAATGAGCTGGCTGCCGGGCGTGAAGATCCTCACGCTGGCGAGGAAAGGTTGCTGTGTATTCGGGCGTCGGTTCGGAGGGGCGGGCTGATCGACTTCCGGCTCGCTTGCCTGGGCCTCTGTCGAGGAACCGACCATTCGTCGTCCACGACGACTGGTCGTGAAAATGGGTCGATAAAGTCGATTCAAACTGGCAACCGGGTTCCGCCTCGGCAACAGTAAAACCCCTGTTTTCGGCGGCGTTACGAGCCGTCCGGATATCTGTTTTCCACAATTTGCACCGCCAAATCCATCACTATCGATACATGATCCCTATCGGAAGTGAGGCGACGTCTATGACATCGTGCTGAGTGACGGAAGCAATGGCCGAGTTAAGGTCCGATACAGAAAAGAACAGCATCAATTCATATGGTTAACGAAATGGAAATGGGGAAATTTCGACGTCCGTGGGGAGGCTACCCCGCGCATCCAGGGGCCTCTTCGCGTTTAGCAAGCCCACTTAGTAGGCGAAGCCAACTATCCACACGATGAGGAGCATGTCGATGAGCAATACAATCACCAGAAGGAGGCTTATGAGCTTTCGTCGCTCCATAGTCTCCTTGGATTCAATTTTGAAAGCCGCTTTGTAAGCGTTCTCGATGTCTCGGTCCGTCACGGGTCTAATGGAGTTTCGAGGGCGTGTCATATTGACGAGGCCGCATGTGACGAAGATGAAAAATAATAGCAGATAAGGGGCCATCTCAAACGCAGCCTTTTGCTGTCCAGCCACTTGCAATTTCTCATCAGATAAACAGGTTTCGCTGTCCATCGCAATTGAAAGCCGCTTGCGCAATGCCAGGCGGTTCTGGCAATGCCTAATTCGATGTGACTTCCCAACCTGAAATGATGCCCTAAGCCAAATGTCGATACACTGCCGAGCAGCGGCAACAGGTTCAGAATGAACGACCGGCAACCATTTGATCTCAAGGCCTACGTGCACGACCGTGAAACAAAACCATGCTTCATCTGCGGCCTGGTCGGGAATGATCCGTCTTGCTTTCATCACCGCATTTTTGAGGATAGCGAGACGATTATCTTTCTGAGCAAATACCCGACTTTGCCCGGTTACTGCCTTGTTTGTCCGCGCGAGCACCGCGAGGATTTGGCTCAGGATATGTCGACGGATGAATATCTCAGATTACAGAAGAAGGTGCATGTGTTGTCGCGCGCCCTAAAAAGGGTGTTTGATGCCGAACGAATTTATGTACTTTCGCTCGGCAGCCGACAAGCCAACAGCCACTTACATTTTCATGTCGTGCCTTTGCCTGCAGGTGTGCCGCTCGAAGAGCAGCAATACCATGCATTGATGGCGGAGCACGGGATCCTGCGCATACCTGATGACGAAATGGCGCAGATGGCGCGACAGATCACTGAAGCTTATCACTCTGAACTGGCCGCACCATAGCTGGCCAGTGAGCGTCATGAAATTGCACGACTGACCAGGGGATCCGGAGATCAAGGCATTGTGCTGCGGGCGCTCTTTCACCATAACTGACCACGGCAATCTTAACGAGATTTCGGTAAGGAGAGGATGCAAGTCACGTATGAAGAAGTGCGGTATTGAAAAGCCTGACGAAGCCAGCGCAAACGCATGACAGTTCGTCGTCCTTCTTCGACAAAAATCGAGCGTGCGAAATGGATTGCACTCCGCACCGAGCAGACCATCCGGGAAGGCGCGCTGGGCGACGATAAAGAGCTGTCGGCGTGGATCAAGATCCACGATCCTGCCTCGGATAACCAGATCAAGCAAATCAAGCGCTGGATCGCGTCCGGCAAAATCGAGGTGCCGCCGCGTTACCCGCACGCCATGACCGCGGCGGAGGCGAGGCGTATTATCGCTGCGAATAGACCGGCGAAAACACGTGGCGAACAGGGTCAAGCACGGCGGAAGCTTCCTTGGCTTGCCCGGAAATTGCTTTGGCTTTGGCTATGGATCGGTGTCGCGGTGCCGATGATCGTCGGTGTGTTCATTCCATTATTTCTGCCTTCGACCGAGTGGGCGGCGCTGATGAGCATACCGAGTGTTGCGATCGGTCTGCTATCGGCCGCAATTTATGTTCTGGTACTGCGAGCCTACCTGGAATTACGCGGTGACTACCCAATTATCGTCGGAGGCGCGGCATTGCTCGCCTTTGCCGCTGGTAGGAATATCGCCATCCTTATCGTGCCAATGATCTTTCCGCTGTTCATTGGGGCGCATGTGGAGATGCCTTACACGGTGGTGCAAATTGACGGGTTTGAGAGCAAAGGCTGCCGCCGACCGATCAAGCTCGAAGGAATGCCCTTGATGTTCAGAGAACTGTGCGGCTTTCCGGATAGTTTCAGACACAGCCTTGCACCTGGCATGCGCTTAAGTGTTGCCGGCTACGGCACTCGCTATGGTCTCTATGTCGAGAGTGCCCGTCCGGCAGGTCCCGTATCGACAGACGGTCCAAAGCAGTTGCGGGGAGCTCCGGATTAGATCAATCCTGCTGGGGCCCCCGGAAATTCGGGATCGAGGTGGGGCGGCTATTTGAGCCTCGGATAAGAGTTTTCACTTCCAGCACTCCGAGGGATCAGCGAAGATTTTCTTCGATCGTCTTGTAACAGGTATCGTTATTCCCGATGTCGGCCTTAGCCAGTGACTTCCATTCATCGCGATCAAAGTCGAAATACTCAAGGAAGCAGCGGCCGGCATCGTAGCTGAACCATTGAGCGGCAAGCAGGCGACTTTCGAGACTGTATTCCAATGCAAGATACATGTTGGCTTCGCCGCCGCGTGGGAAACTCGCCGGCCGGCCAGTCTTATTGTCGGCGACGATCGCGAAGGAGCATCCCGTTCCGCAGCCGATCTGAATGAGGGTGTAGTGTCCCGCGAAGTTGGGGCCCTGGCGCATCCCGTCACGGATACGCGTTCTGAAGGAATTGAACTGACGGTCTCGGCCCTTGAAGTCGGGCAGCATCGTCTTTCCGGCAAATCGACCTGAGATCGGAAAGTCGGCCGGTTTTTTGCGCACAACGCTTGATATGACCGATGCGTTCGCCTCCGTGGCTATCGGCTGGGATGATGTGGCGTCACACGCATGCCATTCCATTTGATAGCCATACTCGCCTTCGCGACCGAAGCACCAGCCGACAGTCTGCAGCTTCGCTGCGATGCGCTCGCGCCTGTCGCAGGCTGCCAGGGTTTCAGTCGAATCTCCGCTGCCGCCGCGGCATGCTCCATTTTGTTCTTGCCACTGCGATATCAGGCGGGCCGGCGCGGAGGCTCCCTTATCGGTCTCGCTGACCTTCCCGCCCTCCGACACAATCGCACCGGTCTTCTGGTCCCAGACGAAGGAGAACTCCGCAGTCCCCGATGATATGCGATCGCCGGCCCGCTTTGCGTACCAATCGACATTTCCCTCGATCCTGCAGGTATCCGAACAGCTGATCCTCAGAGATTGCGGTCTTTCGCTATAGGCCCGGATCGGCCATCGTGTCGCAAAGTCGCGCTTTGCAGTGACCACCACAGCTTTGGGTGTCGCTTTTCCGTAGAAATCCACGGTATCGCCGTATGCTCTTTCCATGAAAGCAACCGCTTCGGTATTCCCGCGAGACCAGGCGTCGTAATAGGCGGATATGAAGGCCTGGGCCTTCTGCTCGACTGTCGTGGCAGCAGCTTGATGCGTTGAGGGGGAAGGAACCGCTGGAACAGCCGCTCTCGCCGCCTCAAGCCGGTCGGAGATATCGTTCAGATTCCCGAACGTTACCCCATAGCTCTGCATCTCACTGGCGGTGAGATACCGCATATCGTCGCTCGGTACGGAGAGGCTGAGCTGAAGCAGCTTGGGGTCGACGCCCATCTCCGTAAAATACGACATGATCTGTGCAGTCATCGTCTGTACCGCAGCCACGGCGGTCGGACCATCGAGCCCGGTCCCCGGCGCAAACGAAGATTGATGAACACCGATGGCGCCGGGCTCTGCTTGGCGGATCACCCCGCCGACGAATGCCAGCGTGCAGGCGGATGCACACTGGCTGGCACGCAGCTGGAAAGTCGCTAGCCCGAGCGACCGGATCATCCTCCCGTAGGCCATGGCCGCAAGGATGTTGCCGCCGTTGCTGTCAAAGGTGACGGCCTTGGCGCCGCTTGCCGCGACCTCCCGCGACAGTTGCTGAGGATCGTCGGACTGGCTGAATTCACCTTTCAGCAGAAGAACCGGTGAGGCGTTTTCGATTGGGATACGCTGTATCATCATGTCTGCACGCGCCGCGCCGAACAAGGTTGCGGATGCAAAAATGGCCAGAACGGATTGACGCAGGAACACCGATACTAACCCCAGAGAACAGCAAGATGCATGTTATCGCATCAACTGTTACGCGCAATACTGAAAGCGATATTTCGCGCCGACGACAAGAAATTTGACGCCAACACGAAATTGGAGCGCTCCGTACTGATTCATCTTGGTTGGGACCGTCTCGACTTGCAGCAACTAGTTCTCGGCTTTCAGGCGGATGTTCGCGCGAGGCCGCTTAGTGCCTGAATCGAACTTGCCTCGGAGGAGGGAGCCAAATCTGGCGCCGACCTCCCGATGGCCCGGGCGGTGCTGAGCGGCCCCGATCTAGAAATGGCGACCGACGTTGGAGGTGCCGACACCTGCCACAACGGCCATTTTATTGCAGCCGCCAAAACGCGTGCGGCCGAGGTCGCCCGCCGGAACGGTGAGCAAGTTCGGTTGAAACACCGGACACCGGCATTAAACTCAGCTCGACTCATCGCCTCCCGTTCCTCCTATGCTGCTTCCCAAACCTGGTTCAGAATTTTTGCGGCCAAGGCCGCCTTGTCCTGGGGCAGGAACCGGCCATAGTGCTGCTGCACCACATCCGGGGTATCCTGGATCGCATAGCTTGCCTGCTCGTAGGATCCTGTCTGTTTAAGGATATGGGTCGCGAGAATGTCCCGAACATTGTGCGGCCCGTGCGGCAGCAGGCCCTGAATGGCGCCGCGACCGGTGTAGGGGTTGTAGATCCCATATCGTTGGATCACGGTTCTCCAGGCTTCGTAGAATGTCGTGGAGTCGTATGCGGCTTCGGTACTGGTCGTCTTCACCGTCTTCACGAACAGGGTGCCGGGATCCTTTGCACCGGCGAGCAACACACCGCGATGCCGGTCGACGTAGGCTTCCAGGTATTTATAAAGGTCGAGCAGGTCGGGCAGGATCAGTCGGAATGGTTTCTGGCCAAAGAAAGACGAGCCGGAATTCTTGAAGGCGACGGACGGGATGAGCACTTCCCAGCCACGCTCGCGGTCGCTCCAGCGCAGCTCCCCACACTTCATGTCTTCCAGGCGGCGCTCGGACGTCGGAAAGTGACCACGTGGGCAGACGCGAAGCTGGCAGAGGTTCTTCTGCCGCAGTCCCAGATGCAACCCAAGCCGAAGCATCAGGAAGGAGCGGACAGCCTCCGCCGCGGGTCGCGGATAATGGCCTTCGTCCGGCATGCGCTTCAGGATCTCGTCGGTGATCTTGCGGTATTCCGCGAGCGGGCTGTCTGCCTCCAGGATCACCATGATCGGCTCGAACGGATCGCGATGCACCCGCATGACCCGCTGTACTTCCTTCGAGCGATTAGCGGCATGCCGATGAAACGCGTCGCAGGCGCCATGCCAGTCGCGTGAAGCGAATTCGATCTCCTCCGGCGCGATCAGATTTTCGATCGGCCTGACATTCTTCAGAAGCTCCGGATGCTGCCGGATCCAGCCGACCTCGGCACGGGTGAGGGCTTGTGCGACCATCAGCATGTCCTCTTCCCACTTGGTGTAGAAGCCGCGACGCTGCTCGCGCCATTGCAGATACCAGTCCCAGACGCCCGGGAAGATCAGCAAGCCGAAGGTCAACTGGCTGAGCGGGACGCCGCGGCCCTTGACGATGCCGGCGGGTGACGCGGCCAGCGCCCCGAACATCAGCCCAAGGTGCTCGATCTTCTGCGATGCCGTTTCCTCGCCCCACACGCCGTTGCGCTGAAACCCGATCGCCGTCAGCGTCGAGGTCTTGAAACGGATCAGGTCCGCCATCTCCATCGCCAGGCGCGGCGGTGCATCGACCACGCCGGAAAGAAGGTCCGGATCCTCGAACGATTCCTCGGCGCTGTGATAGGCGCCGCGGGTTAGGGCCGTCGACCGAGGAGACAGGGATGCGCCACCATAGGTGATGCCGGGAAACCGGATGGCATAGCGTTGCTTGCTAGCCGCCGCCTGGTAGCGGCGATAATCGGTGGAACCGGATATGATGACTCGCCGCACCCAATCGAGGATTTCCTCGCGCTTGGAAAACGGCAGGCTGCCGAAATCGTCCGGCAGATGCCAGGCTAATCGCCGCCGCTCGGCAGGACTGATATCACCAAGGTCATGACCGTTGAGCGAACGAGCCTGATGCGGAAGCTTGGCCTTGAAATATCCCTCCGGCAGTCGGTAGCGCCGCTCGATGCGGGCGAGGATATCGAAGCTGGCAATAGATCTCGGGGCGCGTTCACCCTGGATCCATGACAACAGCGTCTTGTGGTCAAAAGTCTCGCCGAGACGAATGATCGCGCGATAGAGTTGCCAATAACTGTCGCCGAAGCGGCGCATCTGGTAGATGAGCGCGTCCTGAAAGCTTTCAGGATCGTCCGCCGCCTCGAACAGCGGTTCGGGAAATTCCCGGATCGGTTTTGGTTGTGGACCGCGCGGCACAGACGCCGATTGAGCCGGAGCCTCGTCTCTGCTCATCCGTTGGGGCTTGCGGGTGGAGGATGCGGTTGATGCTGGCGCGCGGCGAGCGGCTTTGCTTGGGCTGGTTTTCGGGCTTGGCGGTCGAACGTCTTCCGCCGCGGGCGGCATGCGGAGCCATCGGAGGATGGCGTCGAGACCCGGGCGCAGGTGCTTTTTCAGCTCCGCTGTCATCTCGTCCTTGATCCCGCAGGCTTCCGCGACCGTCGTCCAGTCGATGCGGCCGTTCTCCATCGGTGGTGACTTGCGGTAGATGATCAGGCTGATGAGGTATGGTCGGATATTCTCGAGGACCCGTTTCGATGCGATCGGCGCAATGCGCAGTTCGCAGAAGTCTGAGATTTTTCGTTGAAAATGGCGTGAAGAAACGTCTTGTTTTGGCATGCTCGCATTCCATAGCTATCGGCCCCAATGCCGAGGGCGAGCGGAAATAAAGGCTGTCTTTTAAAAAACCATGTATCCCCGGTCGGCCCTCCTCAAGCAGCGCAGCCGGATGGCGCTCGCACCCACCATGATGGTGAGCGACCGCTACTCTTTGCGGTTCCTGGCATCAGCATTTGCAGAAGACGTTCGGCATGAACCCGCACAGTGCGTGATTGCTGACGCCGATATCCTGGCAGCCGCCGTGCGGTAGCGACAGGAAATTCACCCGGGACTTCGATTTTGGGATGCGAAAGACAGTAAAATTCGGGCCGCCGATGTTTGTAGCGTAAGATGGAATATGGGAATGTCGGGCACCGGTGTCGACGACGATGACATAAGACGACGACACCAGACCAGCATGCAACATCGCCGCGTCCTCGGCAACAAAGCCTTCCAGCTCTTTCGTTAGAAGCCAAACTTGTAGCACGGTATTTTTACCGCGATGGAGGGAAACAGGCGGTAACGGTTTCCCTCCTGCGGGTGCATACTTGTTGGGCAACGAGAAACCGCAACAGACGTAACGATTGTCAACATACTGTTTGAAACGTCGACACGCTGTAACTTGGTTCGGTTTACTGTGCCACAATTGACAGCCCCTCTGTGCTCGCCATAAAGTTGAAAATCATCGGAGGGCCTAATGCCAACATTAAAGATCGCACACATTCGAGAGCAGGGGCAGGACATAATAATTGTCCCGCTCGACAGTTCTTTTGAACAAAAGTCGCAAGATGATCAAAGCGATGCCATCGACGAGATTCAGGTAGCCGCTCAGAGCGCCGGGTTGCGGGGTAAGGTTGTCGTGGTCTGGACAAGCGGCGGAAGGATGAAATTTATCGGCCCGCAGCCGTGGCATCCCTTTCTTCGCTCGCTAAGCATGAACTCGATACAAGCAAGTCTGAACAGAACGCTTTCTTGGTGAGCGATCATTCAACGCAGCAGAATTTTCACGGCAGACCCAAGGGGACCTTATGATCACCGACATTAGTAACTACGTCTCTGTTCGAGATCGAGCCGAGCAACTTGGATGCATGGTTTCCGATCGAATATCAGTATTGCCTGCAAATTTCGAATCAGCCGTTTCCATCAATGATTTTTTGCAACGTACGGAGGCTGCGACACTCAGAACTTTGTTTCGATTAAACGGTGTGCCGAGCGATGAATTGGTATCGAAGGAACAGCGTGGAGCTTATATTCAGAATAATTCAATCGAATGGATTGCTCCCACGCTTTTTGTTGCCGGCTCGATCTGGTCGCAAGAGCCTAATGCCGTCAATCTAGCGTTGAACGTCTTATCCACGTATATTACAGACTTCTTCAAGGGAGCGCCGGGACGTAAGACGATGAAGCTCGAAATTGTCGTCGAAAAAAGGAGATCAACACTCTGCAAAAGGCTAAAATATGAAGGAGATGTCGAAGGGATCCGAGAGCTCGCCGCCGCTATTGGACGGCTCGCAGACGAATAAATCTGACTTTGAGTGGATTGGATACTTCAACCGCATCGTCGATGAAGCGAGACTGTTCTGCAATTTGACGCGAGACAGCGAGTTGCAGGAAGAATGCATTTCTCGATTGAGAGAAATGAGGCGGCAGTGTGCTGAAGTCAAGAAGAAAGCCCTTGATCAGGCCAAGGAAGATTTTGCCAACATTTTGCTCGGTTTTGAATGCGTTGTAGACAGTCTTAGGCACGAGCTTCGGATGTGGATCGCCCTGAAAGAGGGGCAACCGGATTCTGCGTGGGATAGACTTATTTCTGCACAAGATGCTGGCCGTGCAGCTGTTCGGGCTCATCAGGGCTTTTCTGCACTAACGGACCATGTAGAGAGGCTAGATTGTATCGAAAAAATTGTATTTCCACCTCAAGTCTTTGTAAGCACGGGGTTTATCGTCGAATCGCAAGAGTGCTCAATATGTGGAACTGAATATGGCGATTGTGATCATCTAGAAGGGATACCCTACAACGGTGAGTTTTGCGTCGTTCTGCTGAAGCGAACTGCAGTCGATCATGTAGCCATCGTGGACGATCCACGTGACAGAAGGTGCCGTGTTACGACTGTACCGACCGACGAAGGCAGTCGAAACCGTATGACTTGGAAGTTAGAATCGTCAGCGAATGGAACGACTGGAAGCATGGCGGCAACCAGTCGCATGCTGATTGCCAGTTCAACGGGTTCTGGCGATGATATTTAGACCTGTGACACCAAAGAGCGGAAAAGAAATATCGGGTAGCGCTTAATCTGACAATCGCGACAATTGAGGAGGCGCTTGCTGTTGGGAATTGCCGCTGGCTGCCTGGGTCCAAGCTGGCCGGCCAGATGGGCGCCATCGAATCCTTTTAGCACGATGTCATCATCAAGGCGTCGCGCTTCTCCAGAAATATTCCTAAACATCGAGCGGGTGGAAGCCGCAAGGGAATTCGACAACAGGATGCGCGTCGACTGGCGGCTGCCCGCAGCGATGGTTGATGGGGACTGGCCCGATGCCGGATATGCCGCCTACGTTCCAAATTTGACCATGGGAGCGACTGCGAACCATTCTAGGGCTCTTGCACTGCGCCGACTGGCGTCGGCCGTCCTGATGCTCGAGGGATTTTTAGCCTTCTTTAGATCTGTACCGGCACCTAAGCCAACACCGACCATCCTCTTCTTTTTTAGAACCGCAAATCTTGTCGGCGTTTGACTTCACAAGCTATGCACGGATCTCGGATGAAGTTTCGGCTTCAGCCAGGCCCCGTATTCTCCGCCGCCCGCGATGCCCTTCAGGCAGTTCGAACAGCTTCTTGTAGTCATAGCCTTCGTAGGACCAGAGTTGTCCGAGAATGCGATGCCACCACGGAATGTAGATTCGCTGGCTGACAGGATAGAGTTCGGTGGCACCCATAGCATCGTTATATGCCTTCGAGTCGAGCGCTCGAAGTACCGGCGGCTCGTCTCCCGCGATCTTGCTCATCTGCCCCCACCAGCGTGCGACCTCTACCGCCGACGGTTCGGGGTTCTCCTCTATCTCTGCTAATAAATGGTAATAGTCGCGCTGCAAGGCTTGATGGTCACGCGCCTTTCCGCACGCAGCAGCAACTCGACGCGTCCGCGAAAGACGTGAAGGCATTGGCGGCCGATGGCGTGCCTTATGAAGTGCTGAACCGGGACGGCTGCGTTCGCGTCGAACCAGCGCTTGCGCATGTCCGCGAAAAATTCGTCGGCGGCCTGCTGACGCCGAAGGACGAGACTGGCGATTGCTTCAAATTCACCAATGCGCTGACGGAGAAGGCGAAAGAGATAGGGGTCCGCTTTCTTTTCAACACGACCGTCAATCGACTCGATGCCGAAGCCAATCGGGGACGCGGTGTGGTGACCAGCGATGCACGGATCGCGGCTGATGCGGTGACAGAAGCGTTTGCATCCAAGGAATTTCATCATCGACAAAATGCGGGCGCGGGTTTTGCAATCCCCTTCTGTACCCAGAGACGATAGCTTCCGCACGTTCCTTATTGGTACCGGGGATATCGGATGCCAGCCGAGCGCTCGTAGCCAGTTGCAAGAGATCGTACACGTAAGGAAGGATCACCAGGGCAGCGGGCCCTGTGCGTTCGAGAACGTGCCCGTGGAGCTGTCGGATCCAAGCAGGCCGATTGGAAAGGCTCCGGAGGTGACGGCTGCAAGCCCGTATTGTGCCCATTCGGCACTGGGCTTGCCTGCGTTGGTCCTTAGGTCCTGGACATTCAGCTTGCGCACTTTGTCGTCCTGCGCAAATCGGCTGGGGCTAAAGCTGCACTGTACCTTGCATACCTTCGTCATAGGCAAGCCCAGTCTCATCACGAAGCTCGGCGAGCGCCAGACGGCTGTAGTTCGCCAGACGCAGCATGCGGCTCTTGTTAATCGCGTAGCGTTCCGACGTGCAGTTCGACAGCATCTTCAGCAGCCACGAGAGCATGGCCGCATCAAACTTCGGGCGCAGGATCAGCGGAGCATGCTCCATGAACAGCCATCTTAATGCCTTCATCGGGATTCCGGGTGCTGCCCATGGCGAGCAATAGCCAAATGAAACCTGACCGGCATTGGCAAAGCTTGTTTCCAGCGCGGGGCCCGGCTGGCGGTCGATGACCGTCACCTCATGGCCGGCCTTGGCCAGCTGGTAGGCGGATGTGACACCGACGATGCCGGAGCCGAGAACAACAACTTTCATGGTTTCCTCAATAACGGAGCCAGCAAGACTATTAGCGATACTGCCTGACATAGCGGCGACCAAGACTGGTCAGGATTTCGTAGGATATGGTGTCGGCGTCGCGGGCGATGTCTTCGAGCGTCTGGTGCGGACCAATGACCTCAACGAGGCTTCCAAGCGTCAACGCGCCATCCGGCAGGGCGGAGGCATCGACCGTGATGCTATCCATCGACACGCGGCCGACGATCGGCAGGCGGGTCCCCTTGTAATAGACTGCACCACGTTCGCTTAAGGCTCGCGGCAGGCCATCGGCATAGCCGGCCCCGATGGTCGCGAGACGTGTCTCTCGCGTGGTGACATGCGCCCCACCATATCCCACCTTAGTACCCGCCGGCACCTTGCGTGTCTGTACGACTGCTACATCGAGCCGGACGACCGGCTCCATAGGGTTTAGCACGCCGGCCGTTGATGCGCCGCCATAAAGCGCGATCCCAGGTCTGGCCAGGACACCATGATAAGCATCGCCGAGAAACACACCGGCGGAATTCGCGAATGAAATATCGAAGCCAGCGAACTCGTAGGCGATGCGCCGCATCTCCGCCAGCTGTTCGGCGTTTTGCGTCGCGTCGACTTCGTCAGCAGAGGCCAGATGACTCATGATGAACAGTACTTCGACATTCCCACGTTTATCGAGAGCCTCGGCTAGCTCAGTGCGTTCTTGTGGCGGAACGCCGAGCCGCGACATCCCGCTATCGAACTGAAGAACCGCGGGGAGGGTCCGCCTCAGTTCAGCTGCAGCCTCCGACCAGCGCTGGTACTGCTCGAGTGAATTGAGGACGGGAATGATGCCTGCCATAGCACATTCGATCTCGGCGCCAGGCTGCAGCCCATTCAGCACGAATACCTGCGCATTGCTCGTGAGGGTGGGTCGCAGCTTTTGCGCCTCGCCGAATTGGGCTACGAAAAAATGCCGGCAACCTCGTTCAAATAGCGTCTTTGCAACGCGCTCCGCTCCGAGACCATAAGCGTCGGCCTTGACGACTGCGGCAACGCGCCCGGGGGCGACGATCTCGGTAAGCTTCTGATAATTGCGACCGAGCGCCGCCAGATCGGTAGTGAGATAACCTGTCACGCCCGCGACTGCTGTGCTGACGGTACCACGATCTATCGAAAAGGTGCTGCTCATCTTCCACTCCCTGTACGCTCCGAACAATATGAAATAATCGGTGACGAGGAATGCGAATCTGTGCTTTAAACGATCAATAAAGAGGCATATTTCGCACAATAACTCATTGATTGGAACGTTATGCTATGACCGCTCTCGATAACATCGACCGCAATATTTTGAGGCTGCTGCGCGTTGATGCACGCATGAGCAATGTCAAACTTGCAAACGAGGTGGGCTTGTCACCTTCCGCCTGCCTACGGCGCATCAAGATCATGGAAAAGGCCGGCGTCATACGCGGCTACACGGCGCTGGTCGACACCGTAAACGCCAATGCGACGATCGCCGTCATAATCAACATAACCTTAGAGCGACAGACGGAGGACTATCTTGACCGTTTCGAAGCGGCCGTCCGCAAGCATCCCGAGATCCGGGAGTGCTACCTGATGACAGGCGGTTCTGACTACATGCTGCGCGTAGACGTCGAAAACGCTGGAGCTTTCGAGCGAATTCACAAGGAAATCCTTTCGACGCTGCCAGGCGTGCTGCGTATCCATTCGAGCTTTTCAATTCGAGATGTCTTGGCGGCACGGCCTAATGCACGTCGATCCAGAATAGCCCAAGGCTGAAAAGCTTTTATGATTTTGCCGACTTTGGCTCGCCGGGATCGCGCCGGAGCATTTCAATGTGAAATTTCCCTCAAACGGAACCAAGCAATAAGCTCGTCTCGGTCGTCGCCACCCCGTCGATGCTGCGAACCTCTCGCAGTACCCGGTCGAAATCCGCCAGCGTTTCGGCTCGGAGTTCTGCTACGTAATCCCACACACCATTCGTCGTGTAGAGAGCAACGACCTCCGGTAATCCGTTGAGCGCCTTGATGATAGCGGCAGGCTTTTTGCCTGAAGTCTTGATGTTCATCATCGCACGCAGAATGTTCGTGTCGATTTCTTCGCGAGTCCGGACCGTAAACCCACGGATGGCGTTCGAATTAATGAGCTTGTCCAGCCTCTTTTGAATTGTGCCTCTCGACACGTCGAGCTTTGCCGCCAGCATCGCGACCGGCATTCTCCCATCCAGCCGAAGCTGCGCAATGAGCTTTCTATCCAAATCGTCCATTCAGGCCTCATGCAGCAATCTGCGTCTCAACACGTAGCATAATGCTCACAGAAAAAGACTTTTAGCTAGCACATATGCGCTTTACGGTCAGCAAACCGCAGAGCTATTCTGATCTTCAATGGATTGGAGGGAGGTCTTTGGTGACATTGCAGGCAAACGCGGTTTCGCTAACCAGTATGGATGGCTCCTCGTCGGCGCACGGGTTGGACTCGGCTCGAGTTCATAAGATACTGCAGGCCGTAGAAGAGCGTTTCGACCGCCAAGTGGCCTTCCTTACGAAAATTGTCCAATCGCCCTCTCTTCGGGGAAAAGAAGCGGGCGTGCAGAATATCGTTGCAGATGCATTGTCTGAACGCGGTTACGAGGTGCACCGGTTCGGTATCGATGAAGCGTTGATTAGTGTGGATCCAGCGTTCTCACCGATGAACATCCAGCTCAAGGATACGGGCATTGTTGTCGGCACACGGGAGCCAAAGCGAGAGGGCGGCAGGTCACTGGCGCTCAACGCACATGTCGACGTCGTGCCAACCGGGCCGGAGAAACGTTGGAAGTATCCGCCGTATTCCGCAACGCGTGAAGGCGATTGGCTTTACGGCCGCGGAGCCGGTGATATGAAAGCAGGGCTCTGTGCCAACCTGTTTGCGTTGGATGCATTGGAGGCGGCTGGGCTCAGGCTCAAAGGCAAGGTGCAAATCCAGTCCGTGATTGAAGAGGAAGTAACGGGCAATGGTGCCGCAATGGTGCTGGCCGCAGGCTTTAAGGCCGATGCAGTCCTGATCTCTGAACCGACGGATGAAAAGCTGGTTGCAGCCAATACCGGCGTAATGAAATTCGCAATCACGGTACAAGGCGTGCCAGCGCATCCCTTCGAGGTTGCGCGGGGGAGGAGCGCGATCGATGTCGCTCATCGGGCGATCGAAGAGCTTCGCGTTCTGGAAAGCCAATGGAGAAGCCAGCACTTGTCAGCAGGCGAGCTGTTCGATGGCGTCGACAATCCCATCGCATTGACCATTGGCACGATCTCGGGCGGCGAATGGCTTGCATCGGTACCAAGCGAATGCCGCTTCGAAGGCCGAATTGGCTTTTATCCTCATGAAGATGTCTCGGTGCGCGCGAAGGAGTTCGAGGAATTTGTCGATAACGCGTTTCAGACGGATGAGTTTCTCGCTGGATGTCCGCGTCCCGAGATCGAATGGGTAGGTGTCAAGCAAGGAGGATTCGTACTCGAGCCGGGTTCGCAGGCCGAAAGCTGCCTTGCGATGGCCCATCGTGCGGTTGATGGCGAGGGGCGGTCTCTCGAAAGGTTCGTGATGCCTTGCTATCTCGATGCGTCCGTTTTCGCCCGACATGGCGGCATGACCAGTCTTGTTTACGGACCCGTTGCCGAGGCCATCCATGCCGTAGATGAGCGCGTCAGCCTGGCATCCCTCAAGCACGTCACCAAGGCGATCGCGTTGTTTGCAGCGGCCTGGTGCGGCGTTGAGGACGCCTGATATCTGGCGAGCTAGGCTGTCCCGGACGGCCGTTGGTCAGAACCACTCGACATTCCTGATTATCGAACTCAGCCGCAACGCAATTGCGGCGAGGAGGGCTGCTGTGTCGGCGCTCCTCTTAAACCGGGCACTCTGGAGGGCGTGCTCACATCACAACCCAACCTGACCTGAATGGGAGGATTTGAAATGAAGGGCTTCATTACTGCGCTATGCACCGGCGCGTTAGTTTCGTTGATGTCGTTGTCGGTTCCGGCGTTTGCCGAGGAGGTAACTGTCGCCACTGTCGCCGACTTCGTACCGTTCGAATTCAAGGACGGTGACAAATATACTGGCTTCGATATCGAGCTTTGGGATGCCATCGCGAAGGATATCAGCATTACCTACAAGCTGCAGCCGATGGACTTCAACGGGATCCTGCCTGCGCTGCAGACAAAACAGGTCGATGTCGGAATTGCTGGTATCACCATCACCAAGGAACGGGGAAAGGTCATCGATTTTTCTGACGGCTACTACACCAGCGATCTGACATTCATGGTGCCGACGAACAGCAAGATCAGCAGTCCGGCTGACCTGGAAGGAAAGGTTCTTGCCGTCAAGACGGGAACGACCAGCGAGGCCTATGCCAAGAAAAACCTTCCGAAGACGGAGCTTCGGCAGTTCCCGAATGGTGACAACATGTTCTTGGAAGTCGTGACCGGCAGGGCCGACGCCGCACTCCACGACAAGCCGAACATTCTCTACTTCATCAAGACCAATGGCCAGGGCAAGGTCAGGGCCATCGGCGATGCGAAGCAGTCCGAGGAATATGGGATCACCTTTCCCAAGGGTAGTGAACTTCGCGACAAGGTGAATGTTTCGCTCGCCAAGCTGAAGGCCAACGGAACCTACGACGCAATCTACAAGAAGTGGTTCAACTGACGGCGAGCGGCTGTAGAGGCCGCTCAATTTTCTGGAGCAAGGAAGATGTCATGCGGAGCAGGCTCCGCATGACACGCCATGGGGGGAGAAATGGAACTTGATTGGTCTGTCGTAGCGACAGCGTTGCCAGAACTTCTGGCGGGTGCACGGATTACCATCGTCATCGCACTCATCGGCCTTTTCGGCGGATCAGCTGTCGGTGCCTTGGCGGGCCTCTGCCGCGTCTATGGCGGTATCATATTGAACGCGATCGCATTCGTATATGTCGAGGTGATCCGTGGCACGCCCATGTTGGTGCAGGTGATGTTCATCTATTTTGCCTTGCCGCTGCTGGTCGACATCCGGATTGATCCTTTCCTTGCTGCGGTCATCGCCGTTGTCATCAATTCGGGCGCTTACATTGCCGAGATTTTCAGGAGCGCCCTGCTTTCGATCAACAAGGGACTGACGGAAGCCGGGTTAGCGCTGGGCATGCCGGGTTGGAAGGTTCTCACGAATGTTGTCGGCCCGTTGGCATTACGGCGTGTCCTAGCACCGCTCGGGAACCAGTTCATCGTCAGCATCAAAGACACGTCGCTCTTTATCGTGATCGGTGTGGCCGAGCTCACGAGGGCGGGCCAGGAAATCATGGCGACCAATTTCAGAGCGGTCGAAATCTGGAGCGCCGTGGCGGTCCTCTACCTAATCATGACGGGTGTGCTGTCATTTCTGTTGCGGGTCACGGAAAAAAGGATGCGCGTGCTATGAGTATCGTCCAGTTTAAGAACGTGACCAAGGAGTTCGGCAGCATCAAGGTGCTGACCAATGTGGATCTCGAAATCCGCAAGGGTGAAGTCGTGGTTCTCATCGGTCCCTCGGGATCAGGAAAATCGACGCTCCTGAGGTGTATCAATTCTTTGGAGAGAATAAACGGCGGCGACCTCATCGTTGACGGGATCAGCGTCCATGAGGGCAAGAACAAGGTACGGTTGATCAGGCAGGAAGCCGGAATGGTATTCCAGCAGTTCAATCTTTTCCCACAATTGACGGCGCTGCAGAATGTCGCATGCGGTTCCCGGTGGGTAAGAGGTTTACAGAGGCGCGAAGCCGAAGAACTTGCCCGCGACCTGTTGAAAAAGGTTGGTCTTCTTGAGAGGGCTGAACATTTTCCAGCAGAACTGTCGGGCGGACAACAGCAGCGCGTAGCCATTGCTCGTGCACTGGCCGTCAAGCCAAAGATCATGCTGTTTGATGAACCGACTTCAGCTCTTGATCCGGAACTTCGGCATGAAGTCCTTCGCGTGATGCAGTCACTCGCGGAGGAAGGCATGACGATGGTTGTCGTAACCCATGAAATCGGATTCGCCCGAAAGGTCGGCACCCGGCTGATTTTTATGGAGGGTGGTAAAATCTCGGTCGATGGCGACCCGAAGGTGCTGCTGGATAATCCGGAGAACCCGCGGCTCAAGGATTTCCTCCAACATATCCATTAAGCATCATCCGTTTTGATCGGACGGCATAACACGCGTGTGAAGAGAGAAACCCATGGCAGAAACCTATCCGGTGCCGAAATCCACAAGACGGCATGCCCTGATCGACGCGGCAAAATATCAGAATTGGTACAGGCAGAGCGTCGAGGATCCCGACTATTTCTGGGGCAAACACGGCCAGCGGATCGACTGGTTCAAACCCTATACCAAGGTCAAGAATACGTCCTTCAAAGGGAAAGTCTCGATCAAATGGTTCGAAGACGGGCTGACCAACGTTTCCTACAATTGCATAGACCGTCACCTGAGGAAGCACGGCGACGACGTGGCCTTCATCTGGGAAGGCGACAATCCCTACATCGACAAGAAGATCACCTATAACGAGCTCTACGAACACGTCTGCCGCCTGGCGAATGTCTTGAAGAAGCATGGCGTCAAGAAGGGCGATCGCGTCACCATCTACATGCCGATGATCCCTGAGGCGGCCTATGCGATGCTCGCCTGCGCCCGCATCGGCGCGGTGCATTCCGTCGTCTTTGGCGGCTTTTCTCCGGATGCGCTGGCAGGCCGCATCATCGATTGCCAATCGACCTTCGTCATTACCTGCGACGAGGGCGTACGCGGCGGCAAGCCAGTGCCGCTCAAGGAGAATACCGATACGGCAATCCACATTGCCGGCAGGCACTATGTCACCGTCGAGAAGGTTCTGGTCGTGCGCCGCACCGGCGGCAAGACCGGCTGGGCGCCGGGCCGAGATCTCTGGTATCACGAGGAGGTCGCCAAGGTGAAACCGGAATGCCCGCCCGCGAAGATGAAGGCGGAAGACCCGCTGTTCATCCTCTATACGTCGGGCTCGACCGGCAAGCCGAAGGGTGTGTTGCACACGACCGGCGGTTATCTCGTCTTTGCGGCGATGACGCACGAATATGTCTTCGATTATCATCCCGGCGATGTCTACTGGTGCACCGCCGATGTCGGCTGGGTGACCGGCCATTCCTATATCGTCTACGGGCCGCTGGCGAACGGCGCGACATCGCTGATGTTCGAGGGCGTGCCGAATTTCCCGGATCAGGGACGCTTCTGGGAGGTCATCGACAAGCATAAGGTCAATATCTTCTATACCGCCCCGACGGCTATCCGCTCGCTGATGGGAGCTGGCGATCATTTCGTCAAACGCTCCTCGCGCTCTTCTTTGCGCCTGCTCGGAACGGTCGGCGAGCCGATCAATCCAGAAGCCTGGGAGTGGTACTACAATGTCGTCGGCGATGGCCGTTGCCCGATCGTCGATACCTGGTGGCAGACGGAGACCGGGGGTCATATGATTACGCCGCTGCCGGGCGCGACCGACCTGAAGCCGGGTTCGGCAACTCTGCCCTTCTTCGGCGTCAAGCCTGAACTGGTGGACAATGAGGGCAACCTGCTGGAAGGGGCCGCCGACGGCAATCTCGTCATCGCCGACAGTTGGCCGGGCCAGATGCGTACGGTCTATGGCGACCATGAACGCTTCATCCAGACCTATTTTTCCACCTACAAAGGCAAATATTTCACCGGCGACGGCTGCCGGCGCGATGAGGACGGCTATTACTGGATCACCGGCCGTGTCGACGACGTGCTCAACGTCTCCGGCCACCGGCTTGGCACCGCCGAGGTCGAATCAGCCCTGGTTTCGCACCAGTACGTCTCGGAAGCGGCCGTTGTCGGCTATCCGCATTCGATCAAGGGGCAGGGCATCTATTGCTATGTGACGCTGATGGCCGGCCATGAGGGTACGGATGCGCTGCGGCAAGAGCTGGTGAAACATGTGCGGACCGAAATCGGCCCGATCGCCTCACCCGACAAGATCCAGTTTGCCCCCGGCCTGCCGAAAACCCGCTCCGGCAAGATCATGCGCCGCATCTTGCGCAAGATCGCCGAAGACGATTTCGGCTCGCTTGGCGACACCTCGACGCTGGCCGATCCGGCCGTTGTCGACGATTTGATTGCCAACAGGCAGAACAGGGCCGATGCGGCAGCTTGAAGTATTACCTCCTATTACCGCGGAAGGTCCAAAGAGTGCGGTTCCGGTATTGAAGCTGGGTGATTGAGCGCAGTGTCCTCTGCCATGACCAAATAGGCCATCATGTCGCTTTCGCCCAAGGCGGAATGAAGTGCATGAACAATAGTGGCGACGGGACCGCCGCTCATCATGATATCGTCAATTGGCCACTGAGCTTCGTTGCCCAGGTCCCTGTATCGCGGAATGCCTCAATTTGAGCGGTGGCCGCCTCATAGACGGCGTTCGAAATAAAACGTCGTAATTCGCGTTGCTGTTGAATGGCGGGTCGAGATAGATCACGTCGACGCTTTCCGACGTGATCTCTTCTCGAACGATGGTAAGATTATCCCAGACCAAAGCTGATTCATTTGGATGCCTCGAATCCGGGATATTAGAGTGGGTGAATTTTATTAAACTTTACCCCCATTGGTTCCCGAATTTTGAAGCTATATTGAAAGGGCGTGCGGTGCGCGTTTGCACCGTGGATACCAGTGGGATGTCAGCTTTAGGCGGTGCTCGCCCGAAGCCTGTCATTCCACCAACCGTCGAAATCGTCGTTGTTGCATACACGCCTTGGCATTGAGTCGGCGGCATGGCCTGCGGCGTGCCGCTTGCGAGCGGCAGGCCGCAAGGGAGGCTTCGCCGCGGCGGACGCCATGATCGCAGAGTGGTAGCCTACACCAGCGCCAACATGCACAATATGCTCACGTGCTACTGGCGCAGCTTTCGAAAGCAGGAAGGCATGAAGTAACGGCTGACCGTTATTGATGTGGCGCTCGCGGACGATGCCAACGATGTCGTTCGTCGCCCACATCCGCATGCTCGCAAGACGCCTCGCAAGATATGGATGCCGTTGAACCCTCTTCGAGTGCGACTCTTAGAGCGAACGCCTCTGGTCGACGGGGTGAACTAACCACCAATTTGTTGGGTTTGTCGAGCTTAGGACAGGGGTTCGGTCCACTTATCCTCTCCAGTAGCGGAAAGCACCCGTTTGAAGCGCCCGCACAGTTGGCATGTAGTTTGCAGATCCCTTTCTTGGCGACAAAAAGCAGTCAGCTCGTAGTCGCCCAGCCTATCAACGTCATAGGTCACAGCGACCAGATAGAAGGAAAGCGCAAATGACCCAGACTTCCGAAAGGTCCTTTGAAACGGTCGAAGACCGGGCGGCACCGGCTCTCACAGTGACAGATCAACAGGCCGTATCCGTAGGAGAGGGGAGCTCCGGCTTTGCTGGAACCATCCCCGATCACGGTACAGATGACTTCAGCGTCGCGCATGTGCCTGAAGTCGGCGTTGTTATTGTGAGTGTCCCGTGTCCCGACTACTCCTGGTGGTCGCTCTGAGCGACTAGGGCAGTTTTGGAACCGGCAGCGAAAGGCTGCCGGTTCCGCTCTACAGGCTTTGATCCTACCAAACAGCGGCACCTTTGTTTTCTAAATGCATCGAGTTCTGGCGCTGGCCATGGCGTTGCGCTTCACCGCCGAAGGGCCGAATGTCCCGAGGGGAGACATTGTTAGTGACTGACTTTGCAGCAATATCGAGCAGCAGGAGCGCCAATCCCGCCTCCGCCCTACGCGACTGCCGAACGGCCTTCATTGGCGTCGGCATTGCGAGCGCACTCGTCAACATTCTCTATCTCACCGGCTCCTTCTTCATGCTCGAGGTTTATGATCGTGTGCTGCCGAGCCGGAGCATTCCTTCGCTCATCGCCCTCTGTCTCCTCGCACTGCTGCTCTATGGATTCCAGGGCGTATTCGAGCTGATCCGCGGCCGCATGCTCGTGCGTATCGCCGGCGCGCTCGACGAAAGCCTCAGCGGGCGCATCTATCGGGCGCTCGTTAAGGCACCGCTGAAGCTCAAGATGCAAGGGGACGGCCTTCAGGGCCTACGCGATTTCGATCAGGTCCGGTCATTCCTTTCAGGCACCGGACCGGCTGCGCTCTTCGACCTTCCCTGGCTTCCCTTATATCTCGCCATTTGCTTTCTGTTTCACCCGGTCATCGGCATGGTCGCCGTCGTCGGCGGGATGATCCTGACGCTTCTCACCTACCTCACCAATCGCGGCACCCAGGCGCCCGCCAAGAAGGCGGCCGAAGCGGGCGGATACCGCAACGCCTTAGTGCAGGCGTCGCAGCGCAATGCTGAGGTCGTTCAGGCTATGGGCATGTCGGGGCGCATGACCGAGCGTTGGGAGCGTTGCAACGCCGAATATCGTGACGAGAACCGTCGTACCTCCGATATCGGCAACGGCTATAGTGCGATGTCGAAGGTGTTCCGTATGGTGCTGCAATCGGGCGTGCTCGCAGCCGGTGCGGTCTTGGTGATCGAGGGACAGGCGTCGCCGGGCATCATCATCGCCGGCTCCATCCTGACTGCCCGAGCGCTTGCTCCGGTCGAACTCGCGATCGGCAATTGGCGCGGTCTCGTCTCGGCGCGCCAGAGCTGGCAGCGCCTCAAGGAACTGCTGAAAGTCCTGCCCGTGACAGAAACGCCCCTGGCGCTGCCAAGCCCGCAAGAGCGGCTCAGCGTCGAAGCCCTGGCAAGCGGTCCGCCGACGGCGCAGCGCCTCGTCGTCGCGGATGTGACCTTCACTATGCGAGCGGGCGGCGCCCTTGGCGTCATAGGCCCGAGCGCATCGGGAAAATCGTCGCTGGCACGCGCCATCATCGGCGTCTGGCCCGCCTATCGCGGCTCCGTCCGGCTCGATGGCGCAGCACTCGACCAATGGGATAGCGATGCCCTCGGCAAGCATGTCGGCTACCTGCCGCAGGAGGTCGAGCTTTTCGCTGGAACCGTTGCCCAGAACATCGCTCGCTTTGCCCCGGACGCTACCTCCGAGGCGATCGTCGCCGCCGCCAAGGCTGCCCGGGTCAATGATCTGATCCTGCGTCTGCCGAACGGCTACGATACCGAGATCGGCGAGGGCGGCATGGCACTTTCAGCCGGCCAGCGCCAGCGCGTCGCGCTGGCACGGGCGCTTTACGGCGATCCCTTCCTGGTCGTCCTAGACGAGCCAAACTCCAACCTTGATGCGGAAGGCGAACAGGCACTGAGCGAAGCGATCATGAATGTGCGTACGCGCGGCGGCATCGTCGTGGTCGTCGCTCATCGCCAGAGCGCGCTTGCGAGCGTCGACTTCGTGCTGACGATGCAGGAGGGCCGCATGCAGGCCTTCGGCCCTAAGCAAGAAGTCCTTGGCAAGGTGCTGCGCCAGCAGCAGAAGCCTGCGCCGCTGAAGATCGTTGAAGGCCAGGAGACGAAGCAATGAACGGCCGCATGCAGCAGACATCGAGTTCGCGCCGTTCGCTTTCACGCCACCTGATCGGCGTTGCCGTGCTGGCGCTTGCGCTGGTCGTAGGCGTCGGCGGCTGGGCGGCGACCACGGAACTGTCGAGCGCCGTTGTCGCCGGGGGCGTGGTCGTCGTCGACGACAACGTCAAGAAGATCCAGCACCTGACAGGCGGCATCGTTGGCGAACTCCGCGTCAAGGAAGGCGATCGTGTCGAAGCCGGACAGGTCCTGATCCGTCTCGATGGCACCACTGCGCGCGCTAACCTCGCCATCGTCGAAAGCACCGTGGCGCAGCTCTATGCCCAGCGGGCCCGGCTCCAGGCCGAGCGCATCGGTGTGGCCTCCTTCTCGCTCGACGAGGATATCGACCAGCTCATCTCCGGCCCGGCGGCGGCGAAGCTGATCGAAGGCGAGCAGAAGCTATTCGCAAGCCGCAACGCGGCGCTCGCCGGTATGAAAAGCCAGCTTGCATCGAGAAAGGCGCAGCTCGCGGACGAGATCGAAGGTCTGACGGTGCAGTTGAAGGCGATCGAGGATGCGCTCAAGCTGATCGAGGAAGAGCTGACCCGCGTCGATTCGCTCTATCGCCGGGGGCTCGTGCCGATTCAGCAGGTGACGACGCTGAAGCGCCAGCGCGCGGAGCTCGAAGGCGAGCGGGGACGGCACGTCGCCGCGCGCGCCCAGGCCCGCGGCAAGTCGAGCGAAATGGACCTTCAAATCCTGCAGCTCGATGAAGACCGGCGCACGGAAATTTCCAAGGACCTGACGGAGGTCGAGGCGAAGATCGCCGAATATGAAGAGCGCCGCATCGCCGCAACCGACCAGTTGCGCCATCTCGAGATCACAGCGCCGCTTCCCGGGCGGGTCTACCAGCTCGCAGTCCACACCATCAACGGCGTCGTCATGGCAGGCGAGACGCTGATGCTCGTCGTACCGGAGGCAGATGATCTGACCATCGAAGCCCGGGTGGCCACCCGTGACATCGACCAGATTCACGTCGGGCAGCTGGTCGAGATCCGCTTCAGCGCCTTCAACCAGCGCACCACGCCCGAAGTCGAGGCGGAGGTCGTGACGGTCGCTCCCGACCTCGTAACCGATGAGCGCACCGGGGCCACCTATTATCCGCTGCGCATCCACCCCAAACCAGAAAGCCTCGCCAAGCTCAAGGGCCTTTCGCTCTACCCCGGCATGCCCGCCGAGGTCTTCATCAAGATCGCCGACCGTACCGTCATCTCCTACCTGACGAAGCCGCTCACCGACCAGATGCAGCATGCGTTCCGGGAGGATTGAGCAGCGCGTGGCTGGAGCGGCGAGTAGATATCGGTAAATGAGGTGGGCCTCGGGCGGGGCAGCGGTTTTCCAAGAACGATGCGTTCCGGGGAATGCTTCGTCGGCCTATGGGGGTTCGCAGAGCCTCACGTCTTCCCAGCAGGCTGTGGGCTCATATGCAATTGAGGTTAGGACAAAAGCAGTTCAAAGCCAGCGCTAAGGACGAATGGATCATGAACATCGGTTATTGGCCTCTGAGTAGTAACGGAACAGAAAACCCATGCGATCGGGCGGTTTACGGCAATGACAACACTTCTCTGCCGTTCGTCCTCCAAACTAGTACCAGAAGTCTTCACCCCTGCAGAACGGTATAGCCGTAACTGCGCACGATCGAAGAGAGGAATCCCTTGATGCTGCATCAAAGAAAGACGAGCGACGATTGGTGGATTAACGACCAGACGCCAGACAACCCATATGGCAAGAGCGAGGATTATGAGTCCTTTATCGACCATCTTGGGTCATTGCCCAGTTGGCTGACGCCCGAGATCGCTGCGGGAACGGTGAGGATCAACCTCTACGAACTCAACAACCACCCGGAATACAAGGCCGCCGCGATCGGCGCCTTAGAGATGTGGGCGTCTGTCACGCCCCTGAAATTCGAGATCATCGACGACGCGCCGTTCGACGGCACAACGGACCAGATTGAGGTTGTCAGCCCCGAACTTGGCGAGGAGGACGATGGCACGGGCTATTCGAACGGTCACCATGTCAGCATCGGCCAGGGTTTCGACGACAAGGAAGCCCACAAGACCGATGTCGGCGGTTATGTCTTCCAAGCCTTCATGCATGAATTCGGCCATCAATTCGGCTTGAATCATCCTGGAGACTACAATTACAGCGGTCCCGACGGCGAGCCGATCACCTATCGGAACGATGCGACCTGGATATATGATCGGTGGCAATATAGCGTCATGTCCTATTTCGATAGCATCGCTGTCGGCGAAACCAGCCTCTGGTTTGCGTCGACGCCGCTTATGGCCGACATCGAGGCCGTCATTCGCCGCCATTTTTCAACCGTCGACGCGAATGGAGTGCGCACCTACCAGCACATCGACCTCAACACAGAGGACAATATCTACGGCTTCGGGAGCACACAGCGCAGCTACCAGCTGACCTCCTCTGGCAAGCAGCATGACATCGGCTTCGCGATCCATGATACCGGCGGAACCGACACGATCGATTTCTCCGGCTCGACGTCGGGTACGATCCTCGACTTGCGCGCCGGACATTTCTCCAGCGTCAACGGTCGCAGCAACAATGTTTCGATCTTCGCTGGACACAACGCGGATGCGACCGACTATTACGTCGAGAACGGCATCGGCAGCAGCTATGACGACATCCTGATCGGCAACGACGGCGCCAACATCCTCGACGGCCGCGGCGGCGCCGACCGCATGGCTGGCAACGGCGGCGACGATATCTATTTCGTCGACTCCCCGGACGACGTCATTCACGAGGAGGCTAACGGCGGGAACGACACCGTCATCCTCCTGTCCAAGAACCTGAAGATTCCGCAAATCGCCAACGTCGAACACATCATCTACGCCGACGAATTGCCTGGCAACGATGGCAACATCCTCTGTGGCGGAGCTGGCGAGGACACGCTGACCGGCGGCGAGGGTCAGGATACATTCCGCTTCTCGACCGAGCTTGGGAACGGTAATGTCGACCGGATCAAGGACTTCAGGGTGATCAAAGACATGGTCCTGCTGGACAATTTCGTCTTTGAGAGCGGCGGTGGAGACGGCGCCGCTCTCGCCTTGGGCGCGTTCCACGGGAGTGCGGAGGGCAACGCTCATAACGCAGACGACCGCATCATCTACAACACCGATAGTGGCGCCTTGTCATATGACGTCGACGGAGGCGGAGAGCTTGCGGCCATTCAGGTTGCGCAGCTGACCCCACATCTGAGGCTTTCGGCAGCCGGCTTCATTGTCATCTAACTCGATACCAGGAGGGGCGCTTTCGGGCGCCCCTCTTGATACTACATTTGCAGTTGTTTATCTTTTTGAGCCCTTAGCGGCAATCCCGCTAGCGCAGGGCCTTGCGAGGCGATCATGGAGAATGTGCGATGAAGCGCCGGACCGACCTTCGCACAGTATTACAGGCCGTCGGGGCTGCGGCTGTTGCGGCGCTCGCCGGGCCAGTCGCTGCCCAATCGACAGATATTCGGGGCTCCGTCACGTTCGAGAGCGGCGCGGTGATACCGAAGGGTCATCTTGAGATTTATCTCGAGGACACCGCCAGTCAAAATAACCCGCGACGTCGCGCCTCGCAAACGCGCATCAGAAGCGACGGCGGGTCCAAGGCGATAGCCTTTTCCTTGCCCCCGCCCGCAAGCTCGGCTGCTTCGCGAACGCTGCGGATCGTTGTGCGCCTGGAGCGTGCGGATGGCTGGCTGGTGGCGCGCGGCAGCACCCAGCTCAAGGCGGCTTCGCCTGTCAATGTCACACTCAACACCGTGATGTACTAAGGGGTCAAGACCAATGATTGACGACAGAACTCGTCTCGAAAATCGATGTCGACAGCTGACCGCCTGACTCGCGCGTAGAAACTCGCTAATAGCGGCAGGCCTTGCTCCACCAAACTGGCGCACCATCAAATCCCGGGTTGAGAGGTCGATCTGCGGGTGAGGGCGCCTAAGGGCCAGGGACTTTGGTTGTTCGGCCGCCTTCCAGAAGGGGCGTGTGAGCTGCTCATAGGTCCGCCGGTACAAGGCGTCGCCAAACAGCCGCAGGACAGCGTTCCTGATCGCACTCGAACCCGGCCTAAGTTTATCGCGAGCGCGCGATTTCTCCTGTACCCAGCAGACGCGACCAATGTGCACCTTATGAAACCTTGAAGGATGCCATTGACCGAATCGCGCTTTGCGACAAGTTCGGCACGGACAACCGCGTCCTCGATCGCCATTGCGCGCCCTGGGCCACGCTTGGCGAGCAGGCGTGCGCACCATCACCGATCACAACAGGAAAGTGGTGGATCTGTGCGAGAACGTATCCGGAACTCAGGTCTGTTTAACCTTGGATGTAGTTGCTTTTTTGCCCTTGAGAGCTTTGTAAAGGGCGGTTGTTCCGATTTTCATGCGGGCCGCGGCTTCCCGGACGTTCAAACCGGCAGCCAGATGCCGACGGGCTTTGGCAAGTTTCTCCGGGGTTACGATGATTGTCGGCCACCGCGTCGACCGCGCTCCTTTGCGTCTTGCAGACCGGCACGTGTTCGTGCTCTGATCAGATCGTGCTCGAACTGCGCCAATGCCCCGAAATGGTGGAAGACCAGGCGACGGCCGGATGTCGTGGTGTCGATGTTTTCGGTGATGGATCGAAAACCGATGCCTTTGGCCTCCGGCCGGGACAGCGTCGACGATGCCTGAGCGGCGGCGTTCCTTTTACGAGATCTAGCAAGTCGTTTAAGTCTATCCGACAGGAATCGCATATCGCCTCCTCATTGTCGCTGGAAGCGATCATGGATGCGTGGCAAGATGCTCTTGCTGCTGCATTGCTGTCTCGCCAAGGAGCAAGCCCACCTCCGCAACATCATCCTCGGAGCTGAGCTTTCCGATCTGCAAGCACCCGGAGGTCAGGTGCTCTGCAGATTCTTGCAGTGTTTAGGAGGTGGTAAGAAGTTTTAGCCTTCGTTTATCACTACGCTTCAGAACACATTGCGGTATCGACTTCCCTCTCTCGCTCGTCGAGCAGGGAGTTGGAAAGTGATCACCGGATCTGTCCTCAAAGCGCGCACATATAGTCCAAATTTCAAGGGCGGCCACCCGCTTTCCGACGTCACGCGCAGAGCGCCTGCCACATTTGGCCGGACCCGGATGCGTCACTCATTCTCTTCAAGTTGCTTCGAGCACCATGTTGAAGGGCGTCTGGGCTGCACGCCGGATGTGAGTGAAACCGCCTGAGCGGATCACCTCGGCCAATCGCCGCTCTCCAGCTTGCGCACCGAGCGCGAGCCCTGTCTCCTGGGCAAGCGAGGTCGGAACGCAGATCATCGTCGAGGCTGAGTAGTAGAGCCGTCCAACCGGATTGATATTCTCCTCCAGGGTATCTCCGGCCGTTGGTTCGACCACCATCCAGACCCCGCCTTCTTTTAACGCCTTTCGGATATGAGCCGCCGCGGCTTTCGGGTCGCCCATGTCGTGCAAGCAGTCGAAGCAGGTGATCAAATCGAAATCTCGGCCGTCGAAATCCTGCGCCCGGCCAACCTGGAAGTGCAGGTTCGTCAACCCGTGTGCCTGGGCGTGCGCGGTCGCAGCGGTAATCGAGCCTGCATGGAAGTCGTAGCCCACAAAGCGGGAATTGGGAAACGCCTGCGCCAGAAGGATCGTGGATAGCCCGTGCCCACATCCGACGTCCGCCACCTTCGCGCCCGTTTTCAATCTATCGGTGACACCGTCGAGTGCCGGCAGCCAGTCCTGCACGAGGGAATTAACATAACCTGGGCGGAATAGTCGCGCGACGGCGCAGAACATGCAGCCAGCCTGATCGCTCCAGGCAACGCCTCGGCCGGTTTTGAAGGCGGACTGCACCTTCGGCTGGTTTTCGACCATCGCAGCAGCGGTATCGAACGCGCCAACGAGATTGACCGCGCTGTCCGGCTCGGCAAACACGAAGGCCTGCTCCGGCGTCAGCGAGAACAATCCTCGCTCATGATGCACATAACCTGAGGCGGCCTGTGCCGCCAGCCACTCCCGCACATAACGAGGTGCGCATCCCGAGGCATCGGCAAGTTCGTCGGCCTTCACCGGCCCGACTGCCTTCAGCGTCCTGTATAGCCCGAGAGCATCTCCAATCCGTACCAGCGGCACGCTGACCGCTCCGCCAAGGTCGCCAAGGACGCGGCCCACGAGTTCATTGAGCGTTGTTTCGTTGATTTCCGTCATGTGAATTCCTCATGATTTGTGGCGGCCTCATGCGCCACTTGCGGCTTGAGGGGTCGGTCGGCAACAGATGAACTCGATGCCCTCGATTTCGGGTGTATGCACCGCCTACGCTTTGCATAGACGCTTATCTAGCAACCTGCGCACCACTCTAACTGGATTGCCTCCTCGCGCGACAGTAACGCGTAGACGGTTGCGCTGCGAAAAATCGGGCGGTCTAATCGCCATCCGTTTTCAGCAAAATAGTGCCGCCGATGATACCTCCGTCGCGCTCTCTACAAGATTCGGCCGCAATGCTTTCCAGGCGCCGTCGTCGCTACAATCAGTTACACGCATCGCGCACCGCATACTTTGTCATTTAAGCCCCATCGGATTTGGGTTTAGCGCCCCGGCTTCTTCTGAGCACTACTCGTGCCAATCATGTCGCCCCGGCAACCGTTCGAGATTGCACATGTTTCATTGGGGGGTGTAGGGTTGCGGACATGTCGTGTTCGCAATCCGCCCCCGATCAGTGCCGCGATGGAAGTTCAGGGCTGGGCGACAAGGAATGAGCGAAGGCGGTATGAACGAACGCCCGGATCTTGATGCAAGCTGCGGGTCTGAAAGCCGAGGAACTGAGGATGGCCAACACTGATCTGATTCCGGCATCACTGCTCGCACGCAAGGCTGTCGTTAATGTGCGGCAGTCAACACAACCAAAGGTCATGTCTAACTTGGAATCATCAGCGGCCGAAGAAGTCGTTCTCTTTCCCAACCTGATTTCGCGATTCAAGGTGCAGACGGACAGGCTGGTTGCGATTTCGCTCACTGGGGCGACCAGCCATAATCCGCCGTCGGCCTCTCCAGCGCGTGCGCTGCGTCAGACGCGAGGCGATCAAGGGCCAAATATAGAGTATGTAAGGGCGCTTAGGAAAATGAATGCTCTCCACACTGGTATGAAGATGAGCTTCCTCCCGCTCCGGCGTCAGTTCTTCAGCACCCCATCTGCTATGCACGACAGATTGCGTTTGAGAAAATTCTTCCGATAAGTCGCCGCTGAAAACAGCAATTCAATCCACTTTGCTTCGAAGATTAGAACATCTTCGCCTATCTAAAATCTACTAAAAATATAGGGTAAATTATCTAATCGAACTGGATCTGTCGTCATATGAACATCCTCGCACTGAGTGGCAACGTCAAAAGACCATCTAGGACGGCGTCTCTGGTCAACCTCGCCGCCGATCGCCTGCGGCAACGCGTTGGTGGCCACGTGCAGTCCATCGAGCTTGTCGACGCGGCGCCCGTGCTCTTTCGCGCGCTTAGAGCGGACCAGCTCGATACCGAGGGCAAGGCAATCATTGCCGCGGTGGAAGGCGCCGATATCATCATCGTTGGATCGCCCGTCTATCGCGCGTCCTACAGCGGCGCGCTGAAGCATCTGTTTGACCTCGTCGACTATCGAGCGCTGACGGGCAAGCGTGTCGTCCTCGCCGCAACCGGCGGCACGCCGTTGCATGGCCTGATGCTTGAGCACCAATTGCGCCCGCTCTTCGGCTTCTTCAATGCGTTAACGCTCCCGACCGCAATCTATGCGCTCGAGGACGACTTTACAGATTACGAACTCACGAACCCTGCCGTCCTCCAGCGTATCGATCGAGCCGTCGAGGAGGTCGCAGTAATCACGCCAGCGCTCGGCATTGGAGCGACCGCTACTGCCGCGCCGGGCAAACACAGCGGATTGGCGGCTTAGTCCATAGAACGAAATTCAAGAGGGAGCCCTTAGATGTCTTTTTCCAATGCCTCGACCGATCCGGTCAAATTTGCTTATTGGGTGCCGAACGTTTCGGGCGGCCTGGTGATTTCGAATATCGAACAGCGCACAAGCTGGACAATCGAATACAACAGAAAGCTTGCGCAGATCGCCGAAGCGAGCGGGTTCGACTATGCCTTGAGCCAGATCCGTTTCACGGCGGGTTATGGAGCGGAATTTCAGCATGAGTCCGTTTCCTTCAGTCACGCCCTGCTTGAATCGACGACGACATTGAAGGTGATCGCGGCGATCCTGCCAGGTCCTTGGAATCCGGCCCTTGCCGCAAAGCAGATTGCCACCATCAACCACCTGACCAACGGGCGCGTCGCAGTCAATATCGTCAGTGGCTGGTTCCGCGGCGAATTTGCGGCCATTGGCGAGCACTGGCTTGATCATGATGAGCGCTATCGTCGCTCGGAGGAGTTCATCCGTGCACTTCGCGGCATCTGGACCGAGGACAATTTCACCTTCCGCGGCGATTTCTATCGCTTCAACAATTATTCGCTGAAGCCGAAACCGATCGACCCGCAGCCGGAGATTTTCCAGGGCGGCTCCTCCCGTGCCGCTCGCGACATGGCGGCCCGGGTGTCTGACTGGTATTTCACCAACGGCAATACGCCGGCCGAGATCCGCAAGCAGGTTGACGACATCCGATCGAAGGCCAAGGAGAATGGCCATTCCGTGCGGATCGGGGTAAACGCCTTCGCAATCGTGCGCGAGACGGAGGAAGAAGCCAAGGCAGTGCTTGCCGAGATCATCGAGAAGGCCAATCCCGAGGCGGTCAATGCTTTCGGGCATGAAGTGAAGAACGCCGGCAAGGCGTCGCCGGAAGGCGAAGGAAACTGGGCGAAATCCTCTTTCGAAGATCTCGTTCAATATAATGACGGCTTCCGCTCGAACCTCATCGGCACGCCACGGCAGGTTGCCGAGCGGGTTGTCGCGCTGAAGCAGGCGGGTGCGGATCTGATCCTGCTGGGTTTCCTGCATTTCCAGGAGGAGGTCGAGTATTTCGGCAAGCATGTGATCCCGCTGGTTCGTGAGCTCGAAGAGGCTGCTAGTACCCAGCCAGTGGCGGCCGAATAGGCTCGCCGCAGCAAAATATCTCATAAGTGAAACATGATGGGTGCGTGGGCCGATTGGTCCACGCCGACGGGATTGGCGTGCCATGTTCAAGCCGCGCCCGAGCCGAATGGAGGACACTGAATGCCTGCCGCGACCTATTCCCTTGACGTGCTGGATCCCGGTACGCTGCGGGGCTCCGGCGACCAGATTGCCCGCGCGTTGCCACCGGGCAAGACCGGCGGCATCCCGCAGCATGACGAAGAGACCCATGCTCTCTCTTTGCATGGCATCAGCCTGTCATTCGGTGGCGTCGCTGCCTTGGTCGATGTAGACCTTTCTGTTGAGCCGGGGGAGATCCGGGCGATCATCGGTCCGAATGGCGCCGGCAAGAGCTCGCTGATCAACGTCATCAGCGGTGTCTATCGCTCGAACCATGGCCATGTTCGTATCGGTTCCCACACTTATCGCCATGTGCCGACGGGACGGCTGGCGTCGCTCGGCGTTGCGCGCACGTTCCAGAACCTCGCATTGTTCAAGGGTTTGAGCGTCATCGATAACGTCATCGCCGGTCGGGCCTATACGGTGGGCTCGAGCTTTGCCGAACAGATCCTCGGCCTTGGCCGCGCACGCCGCGAAGAGGCGGATGCGCGTGAGCGGGCGGCCCGTATTATCGGGTTCCTGCATCTGGATCAGGTCAGCGATCGTCTCGTAGGCACGCTGCCCTATGGGCTGCAAAAACGCGTCGAGCTCGCCCGCGCGCTGGTGGCCGAACCGAAGGTCCTGCTCCTGGACGAGCCCATGGCGGGAATGACGGCGAGCGAAAAGAACGACATGGCCGACTTCATCCGGACTGCCCGAGATCAGTATGACACCACGGTCATCCTTATCGAACACGATATCGGCGTGGTCATGCAGCTTTCCGACCGGATCGCGGTCCTCGACTACGGCCGCAAGATCGCCGACGGCAGCCCGGACGAGATCCGTTCCGACGAGCGCGTCATCGACGCCTATCTCGGCGTCGTCGCGGAAAACGAGGATGGGGAGGGCATCTGATGGCAGATTTCGACTGGCTGTTTCTGATCGAAGTGCTGGTTGGCGGCTTGCTGTCGGGCGTGATGTATTCGCTCGTCGCCATCGGTTTCGTGCTGATCTATAAGACGTCGGGCGTCCTCAATTTCGCTCAAGGGGCGATGTTGCTATTTGCCGCACTGACCTTCGTCAGCCTTCTTGAGCGCGGCGTCCCCTTTGCCTTGGCGCTCGTCATTACATTCGCTGTCATGGTGCTGATCGGTCTCGCCGTCGAGCGCACGGTGCTGCGGCCGTTGGCCAACAAGCCGCCGATCACGCTTTTCATGGCGACGCTTGGGCTCTCCTATATCATCGAGGGGGCGGCTCAGCTCATCTGGGGCACGCAGGTCCACGGTCTGGAGCTCGGGATCGAGGATGTTCCCTTCGATGTCGGCGGCGTATTCATCAGCCAGTTCGATCTATTTGCCGCCGCCGTCGCCGGATTGATGGTGGCGGTGCTGTCTGCCTTCTTCCGCTATACCCGAATTGGGTTGGCATTCAGGGCCGTAGCAGATGATCAGTTCGCCGCGCTTGCGGTCGGGCTTAAACTGCCCTGGATTTGGGCAACGGTCTGGGCGGCTGCCGGTGTCGTGGCGCTGGTTGCTGGCCTGTTGTGGGGCGCCCGGCTCGGCGTGCAGTTCTCCCTCTCGCTGGTGGTGCTCAAAGCGCTGCCCGTTCTCGTGCTCGGCGGCTTTGATTCCATTCTGGGTGCGATCGTCGGCGGTCTCCTGATCGGCGCGACCGAGAAGCTCGCGGAAGTTTATATCGGCGAATATTTCGGCGGCGGCATCGAAAGTTGGATCGCCTATGTCGCAGCACTCGCCTTCCTGCTCATCCGCCCCTCCGGCCTGTTTGGGCAAAAGCTCGTGGAAAGGGTCTGATATGGCTGTCATTACCGCCGATCTTCATCTCACACGGTTCTTCAGTCGTTGGCTGACACCGATTGCCATCCTTGCAGGCGCCTACCTCGTGGTTCCCTTTATCGGTTCGACCTATCTGTTCGAGGCAATCCTTTTGCCGTTCCTGGCGCTCAGCCTTGCCGGGGTCGGGCTGAATCTGCTTACCGGTTATGCAGGCCAGGTCTCGCTCGGAAGCGCTGCCTTCATGGCCGTCGGTGCCTTTGCCGCTTACAATTTTAATCTACGCGTCGATAGCCTGCCTTTGATCGTCAGTATCTTGCTGGCCGGCCTTCTAGCGGCGGTAATTGGCATCGTCTTCGGCCTGCCAAGCCTCAGATTGAAGGGTTTTTATCTGGCGGTGTCGACGCTGGCCGCGCAGTTCTTCGTGCAGTGGGCTCTCACTAAGTTTAGCTGGTTTTCCAACGACTCTGCTTCAGGCGTCATCGATGCGCCACCTTTGACGCTTGCCGGCGTGGAATTTACAGGTCCGGCAGGCCGCTATCTCTTTTCGCTTACCATCGTCGTGGTGCTAACCTTCCTGGCGCATCGGCTGACGATGTCTCAAACCGGCCGCAACTTCATCGCCGTTCGGGACAATGAGATCGCGGCGCGCATCATCGGCGTGCCCGTGCTGAGAACCAAGTTGCTGGCCTTCGCGATCTCCTCTTTCATCATCGCGGTTGCGGGAGCGCTTTGGGCCTTTGCTTATCTGAGGACCGTCGAGCCGGCCGGCTTCAATCTCGACCGATCGTTCCAGATCCTTTTCATCATCATCATCGGCGGGCTTGCCTCGACGCGGGGCGCCTTTCTCGGCGCCGCCCTGATCGTCGTCTTTCCGCTCGTGCTGTCCCGACTGGGCTCGTTCCTGCTCGGTGATGTCTTCGATTCCGGCGTGCTCGACATGAGCCAGCGCATCGTGCTCGGCGCCCTGATCATTCTGTTTCTGATCCTCGAACCGGACGGGCTTTCCTCCCTCTGGGGCGAGATCCGAAGGCGGTTCGGCTCTGCCGTCAGCAGGCCGGCCTGACCAAGCCGGGGCACAAGCTCCGCAGACATCAAACCCATCGCTCATTCAACCCAGTTCCGGCCATCACACCGGACAATACCCGGAGTGTATCCAAACATGACCATGCTTGCGAAATTGAAGGCCGCCGTCATAGCAACTGGACTGGCCGTCTCGGCCGCGATACCGGCCGCCCATGCCGACGAACAATATTTTCCGCTACAAAGCTATCGCGTTGGGCCCTATGCGGCCGGCGGTACCGGCTTCTTCGGCGGTTTCATCGATTACCTGAACCTCATCAACACGCGGGATGGCGGCGTCAACGGCGTCAAGCTCACCTGGTCGGAAGCGGAAACGCAATACGAGGTCGAACGCGGCGTCGAGGCCTACGAGCGTCTCAAGAGCAATCCGAATATCGCCGCCTGGAACCCGCTTTCCGTGGGTATCGCCTATGCCATGATCGACCGCATCACGCAGGACAAGGTGCCGTTGATCACCATCAACCACGGTCGCACGGATTCCACCGACGGCCGCGTTTTCCCCTATGTCTTTCCGCTGCTGCTCAATCCCTACAGCGAGACCTCGGGCATCGTGAACTACATCGGCTCGAAGCTCGGCGGCCTCGACAAGCTGAAGGGCAAGAAGATCATCGTGCTGTATCACGGCTCGCCTTACGGCAAGGAAACGATCCCGATCTATGAACTCCTGTCGCAGAAATACGGCTTCGAACTGCAGCAGATCGAGGTGCCGCATCCCGGCAATGAGCAACAGGCGCAATGGCTGACGATCCGCCGCGCCAAGCCGGATTACGTCGTGCTGCGCGGCTGGGGTGTCATGAACCCGGTCGCCCTGAAAACCGCGGCCAAGACCGGCTTTCCTGCAGACCATATCATCGGCAATGTCTGGTCGAACTCGGAAGAGGACGTGATCCCGGCCGGCGACGCCGCGAAGGGATATACCGCCATCACCACCCAGGCTTCCGGCACGGAGTATCCGATCGTCCAGGAGATCGTGAAGACGCTCTACGACAACGGCAAGGGTAATCTCGAAGACAAAAAGCGCATCGGCTCCGTCTATCACAATCTCGGCATCGTCAACGGCATCCTGAATGTGGAAGCGATCCGTATTGCCCAGGAAAAATTCGGACACCGGACCCTGACTGGCGACGAGGTTCGCTGGGGCTTCGAGCATCTGCAGCTTGATCCGGCTCGCGTCGAGGCGCTTGGCGCCAAGGGTCTGTTCCATTCCATCAACGTCACCTGGGACAATCACGAGGGCAATGGCTACGTGACCTTCCAGCAGTGGGACGGCAAGAAATGGAACGTCGTCTCCGATTGGATTGCGCCGGACTGGGCACTGCTCCGGCCGATCATTGAGAAATCGTCGGAAGCCTACGCCAAGGAAAAGGGCATCAAGTTGCGCACGTCTGAAGACGCACAGGCCGTGACGAACTGAGCCCCGTGGCTGGGCATCGGCAGCGCGGCCATGCTGCCGTCTGCCGGTGCCCGGCTCGCCTACGAAACCGCACTGAAATTGGGTGGACCATGGCTGGAAAAGACGTTCTGCTGAGCGTGGACGGGATCAAAGCGACCTATAATGGGGCAATCACGGCGCTTCACGGTGTGAGCCTCACACTGCGCCGCGGCGAGATTCTGGCGCTGCTGGGTGCTAACGGCGCCGGCAAGACGACGACTCTCAAGGCAATTTCGAATCTGCTTCCGGCCGAGCGCGGCGAAATTACCGCCGGCGGCGTTCTATACGAGGGCCGCGACGTCACCACGGCAACGCCGGCCGAATTGGTGCGCGCCGGTCTGGTGCAGGTCCTTGAGGGCCGGCATTGCTTCCGCAATTTGTCCATCGAGGAAAATCTCGTTTCCGGCGGTCTCGGACGGAGCGGCTCGCGCGCCGAGATCGCCGCGGATCTGGAGAGAATCTACACGATTTTTCCCCGACTGAAGGAGAAGCGCCGCGCATTGGCCGGCCTTACGTCAGGCGGTGAACAGCAAATGACGGCGATCGGCCGTGCGCTGATGTCGCGTCCAAAGCTTTTGGTGCTCGACGAGCCGTCCATGGGGCTGGCCCCGATGGTCGTGCAGGACATTTTCCGGACGCTGCGGCGGCTCAATGTTGAAAGCGGTCTTTCCATTCTCGTTGCCGAACAGAATTCGGCGATTGCTCTGCGCTATGCGGACCGCGCGACAGTCCTCGAAAACGGCGCCGCCGTGCTTTCGGGAGATGCGGCCGAGTTGCGCGGGCGCGAGGACGTTAAGGCATTTTATCTCGGCCAGAAAACCACGCCGGTACCCACACCCGCCGCAACAGGCCTCCCACCGGCCTGATCGGCCGCCATCGTCAACCAGGAGAAACCATCATGACGCTCTCACAGGTCAATACCGAAAATGCCGTCAAGGCTGTGCCGGCGGTTCCTCGCCCGGGCGAGCCTGCCCATGTCATCAAAGACGATGCCGAGGCAATCGCCGTTGCCCGCGGGCTTGCCGCCGAATTCGTGAAAGACTCGGCCAAGCGCGACCGCGAACGCATTTGGCCCGTCGCTGAGCTGGATGCCTTCTCTCAAAGCGGCTTGTGGTCCATCAATGTGCCAAAAGCCTTCGGCGGTCCGGAGGTGTCGTACGCCACGCTCGCAAAGGTTATCGAGATCATATCGGCAGCGGATTCCTCGATCGGCCAGATCGCCCAGAACCATCTGGGCGTCGTTGCCGCTATCCGGACCGTATCGGATCCCGCCCAACAGAAACTTCTGTTTGCCGAGGTGCTGAAGGGCACCCGCTTCGGCAACGCTTTTTCGGAATTCGGTTCCAAACGGGCGGTCGATTTCGAGACGCGCTTCACCGATGCCGGCGACCACGTCGTCGTCAACGGGCGCAAGTTCTATTCCTCCGGCGCGCTGCTCGCGCATCTCGTGCCGATCGTCGCGCTCGATGACGAAGGGCGGGCCTGGTATGCGATTGCCGAGCGGGATGCGCCTGGGCTCACCGTCATCGATGACTGGTCCTCGTTCGGGCAGCGCACGACGCTGTCGGGCACCGTGCTGCTCGACAACGTCAAGGTGCCGAAGACCCATCTCGTGCCTGGATACAAGGGCTATGAAGTGCCGACCGCCGATGGCGCGATTTTCCAGATCATCCAGGTTGCCGTCGACACCGGTATCGCGCAGGCCGCCATTGACGAGACGGTCGCCTTCGTGCGCACCAAGAGCCGGGCATGGGTCGACAGCGGCCAGGATCATGCCTGGGAGGATCCCTATACGATCCAGGCCGTCGGCGACCTGACCTTGCGCCTGCATGCCGCGCAAGCGCTTCTGGAAAAAGCCGGCTATGCAATCGATCGCGCCGTGCTGAACCCCAATGCGGACACCGTCGCCGAAGCGCAGATCGTGACGGCAGAGGCCAAGATCCTGTCGACCGAAATCGCAATTGCGGCGACCAATAAGCTGTTCGAACTCGCAGGCACCCGCTCAACGCTCGCCGAACACAATCTCGATCGCCATTGGCGCAATGCGCGCACCCATACGCTCCATGACCCTGTGCGCTGGAAATACGCCATTCTCGGAAGATACTTCCTGAATGGCGAAAATCCTCCCCTGCATGCATGGAGTTGACGATCCGAACAGGTTTCTCGCGACGAAGCAAACCAAATGCGGCCTCTGCCAAACACATGGCGGAGGCTATCTGCACTATCAAAAACTAGCGCAGGTCAATGGTAAGAGGAGCTACCAAGCACCGTTGCGTCTAGAAGCATCAATTTTCAAGGCTCCCAGAATAGCGGAGACGTCCAAATTCGGGATTGGTCCCGCTGACGCGCCGTTATGAACAGCGGATGTTCTCGTCCCGGATCGAGCTCGAGTTCGTGCAACGAGATCTCGCCCGCAAGATCCCTGGACAGTGGTTTGATTGCCTGGATACCAGGCTTCTCGTCATAGGAGCCGATCGCGACCCGCATGCCCGATTTGTTCAACTTGGCTGCTGCCTTTTTCAGGACCTGGACCTCGCGATGGACACACAAGACCTCCGCCATCTTCTGCTCGAACTCGGCATCGCGACGTTTCAGATAGTGGCGTATCTTGTGCGGTTTAATGTCCTCCTGGCCAAGGAGCTTGCTCACGATACCCTGAACCAGACGGGCCAGACAGGAATGTCCGGCCCGCCGGTCCGTCGCAAAGGACATGAGGGAAATATCCTCAGCCCATCAGCCCATGAGGACAGTTTCAGCCGGGAAATTCTGCCACCGGTGGACACCTGGCCCGATCTTCTGCTCGATGGCTTCGATTACCCTGATCGTCTGAACGTCGCTGTCGAACTGACCGATGCCATGGTCGCGAAGGGGTTTGGCGATCGTGCCGCCTTGATCGGCGCAAGGCGCCGGCGAACCTACAAAGAGCTTGCAAACGGGACCAATCGCCTCGCAAACGCGCTTGTGGATCACTTGGGCGTGAGGCTGGGCAACAGGGTGCTGATTCGCTCGGCGAATAATCCCGCGATGGTGACGTGCTTGTTGGCTGCGACAAAGGGGGCGCCGTTGTCGTCAACACCATGCCGATGCCGCGCCGGAGAATTGACCAAGTATCACAACAAGGCCGAGATCAGCCATGCACTTTGCGACATCCGGCTGATGGATGAACTACAATAGAAGCATCAGATATTCGCGGCTGTGTAAAATTCAAAAGGGACAATGTGCTGCAACACAGTCGGTGATCGGTCAGTATCAAGCGCTTCCGCCATTGCGCGAACCATGGTCTCTCCTAGCAGCTTCGCTGGATGGGATAGGACGACTTTGATCAGACCCTCAGCGAGACCGGCTCTTGTTTCATTCGTAAGTTCGTGCGCTATGACGACAAGGCGTTTGGCTGCTGGCCCTCCATCCTCCCGCAAGGCTCTCATCACGCCTGTGATACCGCCGCCGGCGACGTAGAGACCGACCCAATTCGGCTCGGTCTGCAGAAGACGCTGTGTGGCTTCATAGGCGATCTCGGGCTCTTCAAGGGTCGCAACCGTCTCCAACATCTGGAAGCCCGATGCGGTCTCTCGAAAATACGATCGAAAGCCCATTTCGTTCAGCTCTTGGGCAAGATAGCGGTGACTTCCGACGAAGACAGAAACCTTGCCGCCATTGCCATTTAGCCCAGCTATGAACCAAGCCGCCGTACGGCCCTTCTTGACACAATCGTTGCCGACATATCCTGCGCGCGCGGCGGTGGAAATGTCGGAAATCATGGTCACGACCGGAATGTTTTCTGCGGCGAGGCCATCGACCGCGTGATTCACTTGCGGGTGGTCGGAGGTGATCATTCCGATGACGTCGGCTTCGCGGCTGAGAGCGTAGATTGCCTCGGCAGCTTTGTCAGGCGCAAGGTCGTCCATGAACCTAACGACGGCCCTTCCATCGGCATCAGGAAAGGCTTCGGTCGCTGCAACCAGAATGTCGCTCCACATCTGATAAAGCCTGCGGTGAGATCGCTTTAGAAGAAAGCCAAACTTGATCGCCGGCTTGTCGTGCTCGAGCCGCCGCTCGATGGCCGTCATGCCGTGGAACCCGATCTGTCGGGCGGCGCTCAGAACCCGCTCCACTGTCTGCGGACGCACCGAGTCGCGGCCGTTCAGCACACGATCGACTGTTGAAATGCTTACGTTAGCGGCCTTTGCCAAATCTGAGATCGTCGGGCGAGACATGTCAAACCTTTCATAATCTTTCGCAATTCATCTTCCAGTTAAAGTCAGTTTGGCGCGAGAGCTTCGGAGGTTCTCTCTTCTGGAGGAAATACTCTCATGTCTGCGACCTTTCAAAGGGTGACGCCGCTTTCGGACGCCGACGGCGATCGCGCGCCTATGGATAACGGTCCGGCTTAGTTCTTGAAATGCGCTTGATCACCAAGGCGTTCCTTATCGTCATCGACACCCATTCTTCACCCGGACCTGGGGAGGCGGGAGGTGGGTTTTAGTGGGACGTCGCAGTTCCGGAGGTTGGAAATTCCGAATTGATGGAGGTAGCGCGATCGGAATACGTGCGCAAGCGCAGTCTCCAGCACGGCGTAGTATGAGCAAGGCGCAGGGGCGCGCAGCAGAGACATGCCGATCGCCGATTGCACTCATTCAAACAATCAATTTTACGCAGCGTCTCGAAGGCCTTAAAAATCGCACGACGGACGGAGTTGAAAGAAGCTTAGGCGGGCAAGTCATCGCATCCGCGGCCCGCGAGCTGGAGACGATCGAGGGTCCTTCGGTAAGTCACCGGAGATGAGTGTGTCTGACGAAAGTTCGCAGGACCATATTGCCTCTGTCGAGGTCGGCTAGGCGGCTAGACCACCCGCCGATGGTGCCGGCTCCAGACGCAATTGAGCTGTGTGCAACTGGGAATCCTTCCGGCCTTACGACAGCGGTTAGAACGTGCGCGATGGCGGTAATGGAGCGCCAATCTCTGCCGAGGAAAGTCCGCTGAGGGAAGTTACAGGGACGCTCACCTTCGATTGTGACGGCTGTAGACCTCGCCATGTGGTGCCGTTATCGATCACGAGTTCTTTGGTGGCGCCCGATTACGACGAATTTTGGTTTCTATCCATGATTGAGGTGACGCATAGTGTATAGCTTTTTGCTTGCGTCCTGGGGGACGTCGGGTAATCTGGCCCCGTTGTTGACTGCAGCTCGACGACTGCAAGGGCGCGGCCATAGCGTCCGTATCATGGCCGATCCAGAGATGCAGCGTGAAGTGGCTGCGGCGGGTTTCGACTTCGTGTGCTGGCGTCGTGCCCCAATAGGCATCGACGCGGACCCGACTTGCTTTTCAGACATGCGCGACTGGTTCCAAAAGGCGGTCTTCGGCCCCGCGCCAGCTTATGCGGCCGACATCCATGATGAGATCGGCCGCGTCCCGACGGATGCTGTTGTTGCCATCGATATGTTGTTCGGTGCCGTACTGGCCGCCGAAGCTGCGGGCGTGCCCATCGCAATGTTGTCACCCCATGTGAGTCTTCGCCCTCTGCCAGGGATTCCGCCGGCCACCAGCGGACTCGTGCAGCCGCAAACGCCGGAAGAGCGGATCGCGACTGCGGCGGCGAACGAAGACTGGGTTTGCTTCCTAAACCAATTCCTTTCGATTCTAAACGAAGCGCGTGCCGGCCTCGGCCTCTCCGGCTTAGCCAAGACGGTGGATTTGTTCGAATGTGCCGATCGGTACTTGCTGGCGATCAGCCGGGCTTTTGACTTTGCGGCCGACCTCCTGCCGGACAACGTTCGTTATGTTGGGCCGCTGCTGGAGCAACCAAATTGGTCAAAGAGCTGGAAAGCGCCTTGGCCAGTGGACCCCAATCGACCTCGTGTGCTCGTCGCCTGCAGCTCCGGCGCTCAGGGTCAGGACGACTTGGTCCAAAGGATCATCAGCGCACTGGGTACGCTGGATGTGTTCGCGGTGGCGACCATCGGCCCCCATGTTGACGCGGGGAAGCTGGTCGCCCCCACGAACGTGCATCTGCTGCACGGCGCACCGCATGACGTAGTGATGAAGGAAGTCTGCCTTGTGGTAACGCAGGGCGGCCACGGCACCGTCAGCCGAGGGTTGATAAACGGCCTGCCGCAATTGGTGCTCCCCAACGGGCGCGACCAAGGGGATAATGCGGCACGAGTTGTGTCGAAGGGAGCTGGTCTAAGGCTACCACCGAGTGCGAGTGAGGCTGAGATCGCCGATGCTGTCAGTCGGCTACTTCAGGAACCGGGTTATCGTGCTGCGGCGCGCCGCTTGGGTGATGGCATCAAAGCGGAAATCGCCGCCTCCGGTCTCGTTGACGAATTGGAGGCTATGGTGGCAAAGAGGCGTATTGTCGGATCGCCGACCTGATGCAGGCGGTTTGATCGTGCATTCGGATTGTTCGAATTCATCGTCGGCGCGCGCAGGCATCTCCCCTACGGGATCTAGGCATCGATATCATTCCTTCGATGCTTCCGTACCGGGCGCAAGTCGATCTTATCTCCGGCCTGGTGCCTCTTCCAGGTCATCGTATTCCAGCGTTGCCCCTTCTGGCGCGGGCGTTCTCTACTCGATTGCATCAGTTTGGTCGGCGAACCCATTGTCTTCGCGGTCTGACTGCCGTTGGCTGCTCTCTCTCTGACACACACCATCTATCCTTAGATAGCCAGCACAGAAAAAAGGAGTCGAACCTCATGAATGTAGCCGAATCAGGCCCCATCCTGATGAATCGCGCCGGGGTGTGCCTCGCGCACTTCGAAGCTATTTCGGCATCGCCCCTGAGTCCGCCGCTCGTCCTGATTCACGGCTGGACCGGCGATCACAGGATATTCACGCCGCAGATCGAACATTTCGCTAACAGTCGGCACGTCGTTGCGGTCAACCTCCGCGGTCACGGACACAGCGATGCGCCGAAGCAGGAATACACGATCGAGGGTTTTGCCGACGACGTAGCATGGCAATGCGGTGAGCGGAAGCTCGAAAAACCGCTGATCATCGGCCACAGCATGGGGGGCTCGGTCGCACTTGAGCTGTGCGGGCGCCATCCGGAGCTGGCCTCGGGTCTGGTGATGATCGATTCTGTTGTCATGCCCCGGCGGGCGCTGCGCGACAGCCCCGAAATTGGCCAGTTCCTGGATGAGATTTCCGGCTCAAATTATCGGCAGGTTTTGCGGAAAAACGCGTGGTCCATGGCACTCGACTACGATGACCCTCCCAGGCGCGAGAGCATCCACAACACCTACATCCGGGCTTCGTGCGAGAAGACACCGCAGCATGTGGCATATTCTGCGATGCGCAATTTCTTTCTCAACTATGACGCGTCCCCTGCGGCATCGCGTTGCAAGGTCCCGATGGCCTACATCGCGGCCGATGTGCCGCTGGTGAGCGCTGCGTGTGATCTCGACTGGCTAAAGGCTCGCTGCTCGCAGCTCATTCTGGCGAAGACGCTGTTGGCTGGCCATTTCAACACCATCGAGGTGGCTGACCAGGTGAATGCAATGCTCGACCGCTTCTTGGCAGTCGGCCTGAGGCCGCGCCCCACCACCGGGGTGTAACGGATGTGCCTAATAGACCGGTTCACGATGTAAAGTCATGCTTTCGACTGAGCGAAGCATCGCGACACCTTCCCTAGCTGGTCGTCAGCGCCGCGGTTTTCGGCGAAGAACATCACGCTGGATGAGCCCGCGTCGAGCGGAAGGGTGCGCTGATCGTGGGCGCCCGTTTCTGCCTCGTTGAGAGGGCAGAACCTCTTGAGCGAGTCGCGCCGAACGGTGCCAAGGCAGCCGCCAGTTCGTCAAGGCCATCGATGCTGATCTCGGGTGGTCCAAGTCTCATCCCGCGGCAATAGCGCTCATCGAACATCCAGTTCGCTGACTCATTGGGAAAGATCGGGCCGCTTGCGCATAAAGATGGACATCAGGCTCTTGCAGCGCCGAAACGGCGAGACCTTCACCTTGCTCCCGAACAGCGGTGCCACGGATAGGCGATCGTCGCAAAACGAAAACCGTATGCAGAATGTCGGTCGTTAGCCGCGTTTTGACTGGAAGACATAAAGCGCGCCATTGAACGGGCGGAAGTCGACAAGCTGCACGACACATAACCGGGCGGAATTGTCCGCCATCCGTTGGCAGTTCGTCAGATTGGCTTCACGCGCCGCTATCTTTCCACTCTCTAACCAGCTAAAAACAGGCATATACTTATCCGTTATGGTGGCACAAGATTTGCGTCGTTAGCTAAGAGGCTGCGGAGCCGTATTCGCGTTGCGAGGCACAGCGACGGAAGGAAACAACTTGCCAGATCCGAAAACTCCTACGCAGCGTCTGCCGTCGCCCGCGCAATAGGGGCATTGCGAGAAAGGGATCGAGTTAGATCAGAACCAATGCTAGCCAGCGAACGGCAATGGCGGACATGAACATGCATGTGCTTGCCGGCGTGCCCCGCGCCCAAATAACCAATTTGCCTTTTCGGCGCCGGGAGCTGCCGGAAGCCGAGCTTCCAGTCAGAACAACGGCCTACAGCTTCCCACAATAATGACTTGACTTGCATTTCTGCGATCAAAGATAGAAATGGATAGCGCTATGATTGTGCGTAGCCTGCGCGATATTGAAGCGACGGATCACTTCGTCGATTGGGGCAATGGTACTAGCCACCGCCTCCTGACAGACAAGGACGGCATAGGCTTTAGCATCTGCCACACCGTAGTGCGGGCTAACACCGTCTCGCTTCTCCAATACCGCAATCATCTCGAGGCGTGCTACTGCATAGCTGGAGAGGGCGAGGTCGAGGACATGGACGGTAATGTCTTCCCTATTCGCAAGGGCGACCTCTATGTGCTTGACAAGCATGACAAGCATTTTCTGCGCGGGGGCCGGGACAAGGACCTGATCCTCGTCAGCATCTTCAACCCGCCCCTCAAGGGAACCGAGCGCCACAAGCTCAACGACCCGGCAGGCTCAGCATATTGAGCAAGGCGAACAAACGCAGATCTCTTATAAACCGCCGCTAGTTGAGCTTTGCGGTTGTTGGTTGGTGCCGCCTTTCATGTGCCGCTGGCCACAGTGCCAAACAGGATTCAGGTCCCGATCGAAAGCTCGCATTCGAAGTGCACGGCACCCCGCAGATTCATTCGGCCAGGGAACCGCTCTAATCATTAAAATGCCGGAACTCGGAAACATCGACGAAAAGACCGCAATCTTCTGATGCGGTCTCGCATCCATGAGCCGACAATCCGGACGGTGGACCAGATGCGCATTAATCTGGCAGAAGGCCCCATCGTCCGTCAGCGCTCTATATGCCAGCAGTTGTTGCAGCCCCTTCAATCCCGATCTCAACCCCAAGTACAATGCACTCATCGAGATTGGCAAGCACCCAAAGTTGCATCACCCGCCGTCATCAGAAGGGTCGCTCTCGCCTCGCAAACGCACCGTTGCGCAACAAGCGAAGATGGACCCCAAAACCCGCTTTCCAGGCTCCCCTTTCTTTGCTCGGAACACATCGGGCAAGATTCCGGAAGGGTTATGCCGATTGACAGCGCGCTCAATTTATGTCCGGCGATGTCGGATAAATGACAGAGCAGTGTTTGGGCTATCGTGTTGATTGAGAACGATTTCTCGTTGGCACGGTACGTGCGTGGTACTGTACAAAGGCCCCTGAACTGAGGAGAAGTCGTCCGATGATGACGCTCACCGGAAACTCAGACGAGGTAAGTTGGCGACTGCGAGACTGCCAGAGACGATATTTGCAGACACGGCTTGCCGGGGCACTTTGGGGATATCTGGCTGCGCGCAAAAGTTTCGTTACCGTCAATGCAGGCCCCATTTGCACCGGGGACTGTGGGCGCGATTGCGCCCGAGCAAATCTAAACCAATGTAACGCGTTTGAGGCGCTCCATGGTGGGGCGCCTAGGATGGGACCTGCCCTACTTCAAGGGTAGACTGTGAGAGGGATAAAAATGGCACATGGGTCCGGTGCACGCGAAGCAGACAGTCAGGATAGGCAACCTGCAGTCCGACCCATTTCCTCCAGTGCCTTTGTCGGCAGTGGTACACTTGCTATCAGCTGCGCTCAGCTGGCAATGGAGAGAGGCCACGTCATTGATGCGGCCCTGTCCGCCGACCCCATGTTCGCAGAGTGGGCGGCTCGCGCCAACATCCGGTGTGTAGCGAGTGTTGAAGAGCTCTGCTCTCTTTTGAAGGCCCAGCCGGTAGAGTGGCTTTTCTCCGTTGTCAATCCGTTCGTATTGCCACCGAACGTGTTTGGGCGAGTGCGTCGAGGTGCGTTCAATTACCACGACGGTCCATTGCCACGATATGCGGGAGTGCACGCGACGTCCTGGGCTTTGCTGGCGCAAGAGAGCGAATATGCCATCACATGGCATAGGATGGGTGATGGTGTTGACACTGGTGACGTCGCGGTTCAGCGCCAAGTGTCGATTGCGCCCAGCGACACGACACTTACCCTGAACCTCAAATGTTATGAAGCTGCATTCGAGGGTTTCCGCGAGCTAATAACGGGCTTAGCGAACGGGAAGCTGACTGCCCGGCCGCAGGCGCTGGCAGACAGAAGCTATTTCCCGAGGCGCCGACGCCCAGATGCGGCAGGCTGTCTGAGATGGGAGAAATCCGCGCAGGATCTGTCGGCGATGACGCGTGCCTTAGACTTTGGGGCACATCATCCCAATCCATTGTGTCTAGCCAAGGCTCTCGTAGCCGGTGAGGTTGTCAGAGTGAGGTCCCTGGAGGTGTTGCCTCGACGCTCGGGCGTTCCAGCAGGTTCCTTGCTGGAAGTCCACTCCAGCCATTGGCGTATGGCGACGGGTACAGAGGATGTCGATGTTTGTTTTGGCGACCCCGATGGGCAGGTGCTGGACGCGCGAGCCCTCGCCATGCACTCCAATCTGGATGAAGGTGACCACCTTCCGATTTTGAGCGATGAACAGGCGCGGAGCATAACTGCCACCCACGAATTTCTGGCGCCGCGGGAGGATTTTTGGCGACAGCGGTTAGAGCAGTTTAGAATATTGCAGCTTCCTTTCCTGTCGTCGTCTGCGGCTGCGGCGCTGCCCGGATGGCAGTCGAGTTCGTGGTTCAACCCAAGTGCTTTGGCTAAACTGTTCCCACTCGATCGCACCGAATACTTGGTAACGGCTTTCCTGATCTATCTCGCCCGCATCACCGGAGAAGCAGAGCTTCAACTGGGATGGACGCCTGCATCGGATGGATCGCAAACGGGCTGCAAAGCCGTAGACCAGTTGATCGCCTCTGTCGTGCCGATGGAAGTTACCATTGATCTCGCACATGATTTTGAAGAAATGCGCAAAACGGTGGCGATCGAATTCGCTCAGTTGCGGGAGCACGCTAGCTTTGCCCGGGATCTCACCGCGCGCTTCCCGTCATTGCGAGGGGTGGAGGCGCTACGATCGCGCCAGCCCTGGCCGATTGGCATCACCATAACGGCAGATAGCTGTTCGGCCGCTGGCGATCTGAAGACGAGCCACAGAACTGGCCCAGTCCTATGCGGCGATTTGCTGACTTTCGAGGTTTGCGCTCTGGATGGGAGCTTTCGTTGGCATTTTGATGCCAGCAGATTAGCGCCGAAGCAGATCGACCGAATGACGCAGCATGTACAAACTTTATTACATGGTGTGATGCTCGGAGCCGGCCAACCGCTCGACCGCGTCGACATCCTGCCGGCCGCCGAGCGCACCTATCTGCTGGAAGATCTGAACCGCACGGCGGCGCCTTATCCATCGGACAAGTGCATCCACGAGTTGTTCGAGCAGCAGGTGCAAAAGGCGCCGGAGGCGGTGGCGGTGGTCCATGAGAACGAGCGGCTGAGCTATGGCGAGCTCAACGCGCGGGCCAACCGGCTTGCGCATCATCTGATCGCCCTCGGGGTCAGGCCGGATCAGCCGGTGGCGATCTGCCTGGAGCGCAGCCTGGCGATGGTGGTGGGTGTTTTGGCGATCCTCAAGGCGGGCGGTGCCTATCTGCCGCTTGATCCTGCCTATCCGTCGGCGCGGCTGCGGCAAATCGTCGACGATGCAGAACCGCAACTGCTGCTTTGCGATGCCGGCGGCCGAAACGCATTGGGTGCCGACGCGCTGGCCGATGTCCGCCTGGTCGATCTGGATACGGCCACCCCCGCCTGGGCCGAGCGGTCGCCCTCGGACCCGGAGCGGCGTACGCTTGGCCTCACCTCCGGCCATCTCGCCTATATCATCTACACCTCCGGCTCAACCGGAACCCCAAAGGGCGTCGAAATGTCCCACGGCTCGCTTGTGAATTCGCTCTCGCCCCCACCGGGGAATGGAGTGCGAAAACGCACACTTCAATTCGCGACCCTGAACTTCGACGTGTCCTCCCAGGAATTGTTCATTTGTTGGAAGGATGGTGGACTGCTCGTGCTCGTGCGGGAAGAAACCCGTAGGAACTTCTCCGATTTGCTCGAATTCGTGAAGAGGGAGGCGATCGAGCGGCTTTTCCTCCCGTTCGTAGCATTGAACCATTTTGCGGAAGTCTGGGGCGCGCAGCAAGTGCGGCTGCCCTATTTGAGCGAGATCTATACAGCGGGTGAGCGATTGCAGGCCACTCCACTGCTTAGGGCGTTCTTCGAAGCACATCCAAAGGCGAGATTGATCAATCAATACGGGTCCACAGAAATCAACGTCATTGCCGAGCACCGCCTTGCAGCTGACCCATCATGCTGGCCCCAATTGCCACCCATCGGCCGTCCGATTGCGAACACGCGTGTGTATCTTCTGGACGGGCATGGCAGGCCGGTGCCATTCGGGGCGGTGGGGGAGCTTTATATTGGCGGGGCAGGCGTGGCGCGCGGCTATCTGAACCGGCCGGAGCTGACGGCGGAGCGGTTCATCGCCAGTCCTTTTATAGAAGGCGACCGGCTGTACCGGACCGGGGACCTCGGACGTTATCTGCCGGACGGCAATCTGGAGTTCCTCGGCCGCACCGACGATCAGGTGAAGATCCGCGGCTTCCGCATCGAGCCGGGCGAGATCGCCGCGCGGCTTTGCGAGCACGCCTTCGTGCGCGAGGCCGTCGTGGTGGCGCGCGAGGACCGCGCCGGCGACAAGCACCTTGTCGCCTATGTGGTTACGAGCGAGCATGCCGACGGAGCCGAGGGGTCAGACCTTGCCGGCGCCCTGCGCGCGCATCTGAGTGCCCAACTGCCGGACTACATGGTGCCGGCTGCCTTCGTGCAGCTGGCGGCGCTGCCGCTGACGCCAAACGGCAAGCTCGACCGCAAGGCGCTGCCTGTTCCCGATGACGATGCCTATGCGCGCCGCGCCTATGAGGCGCCGCAGGGCGAGATCGAGACGACGCTGGCCGAGATCTGGACGGAGCTGCTCGGGGTCGAGCGGGTCGGCCGCCATGACAACTTCTTCGAACTCGGCGGACACTCGCTGCTCGCCGTTCGGCTCTTGAGTCGGCTGTCGCGGGCTGTTGGTGTCGAGCTGCCGCTGAGAACCCTGTTTGCCAAACCGGTGCTCGCGCACCTTGCCCGTGAAATCTCTATCACCTTGATTGAACAAGAATTCGATGGTGACGAGCTTGAAAAGCTGGTCTCCAAGGAGCTAGCTAATGACTAATTTAGTTAGGAACGGCTTGGAAAACCTAGACGACGAAAGCTTGGCCCGGCTGTTTCTAGTTGCAAAAGAGAAGATAGCAAAACGGAGCGAAGCAGACACCGCGATATCACGGGTAAGCCGGAACGAGCCGCTTGCGCCGTCGTTTGCCCAGCAGCGGCTGTGGTTCCTGACGCAGTTGGACGCAGAGAGCACGAACTATCACATGCCGCTCGTCCTGCGGCTATCTGGTGTGCTCGAGCGCAGCGCTTGGCAGCGCAGCCTCGACCGCCTGTTTGCGCGGCATGAGGCGCTGCGCAGCGTCTTTGTCGCACCGCAGGGCAAGCCCCGGGTCGAGCTTCTGCCGCCGGATGCCGGTCTGCCGGTGATCGAGCACGATCTGAAGGGCAGGGCGGATGCTGAGGCGTCGCTTTTGGATCTGTGCCATGAGGAAGCGTGCACGCCCTTTGATCTTTCGCGCGGGCCGCTGATCCGCGGCCGGCTGATCCGGATGTCGGATGAGGAGCACGTCTTCCTTTTGACCCAGCATCACATCGTCTCGGACGGCTGGTCGATGGGGGTGCTCGTGCGGGAACTGAGCAGCCTCTACCGGGCATTCGCCGCTGGACAGGACGATCCTTTGCCGCCGCTCGCCATCCAATATCCGGACTATGCCGCCTGGCAACGCCAGTGGCTGTCGGGGGAACGGCTGCAGACCCAGGCGGACTATTGGCGCGAGACCCTGGCCGGCGCCCCGGCCCGTCTTGCGCTGCCGACGGACCGGCCGCGGCCGGCCGAGCAGTCGTTTGCCGGAGCCAATGTTCCCGTTGTCATCGATGCGGATCTGACGCGCGGGCTGAAGCGGCTGAGCCGGCAGCATGGCACGACGCTGTTCATGACGGTGCTGGCGGCCTGGGCTGCGGTGCTGTCGCGCCTGTCGGGGCAGGACGACATTGTCATTGGTGTGCCGAGCGCCAATCGCGGCCGGCGCGAGACCGAAGAGTTGATCGGCTTCTTCGTCAACACCCTGGTGCTTCGGCTGGACCTGTCGGGCGCGCCGAGCGTGTCGGCGCTTCTGGAGCGGACGCGGCGCACTGCGCTGGCGGCACAGGAACACCAGGACGTGCCGTTCGAGCAGGTTGTGGAGATCGTCAAACCGCCCCGGGCTCTTGATCACACGCCACTGTTCCAGGTGATGTTGGCCTGGGAGAACAGTGCCGACGGGTCATTCGACCTGCCGGGGCTGAGCGTGGAGGCTGCGGGGGAGGGGTTCGATCAGGTCAAGTTCGATCTGGAACTGAGCCTTTGCGAGCATGGCGAGGTCATCGCCGGAACGCTGAGTTATGCGAGCGCGCTGTTCGATGAAGCGACGATCGAGCGGCAGCGTGGTTATCTTTTGGCGCTGCTGCGGGCGATGGTCGCCGATGCAAGCCAGCCGGTCGGCCGCATCGACATCCTGCCGGCTGACGAGCGCGCCTACCTGCTGGAGGATCTGAACCGGACGGCGGCGGACTATCCATCGGACAAGTGCATCCACGAGCTGTTCGAGCAGCAGGCAGCCAAGACGCCGGACGCGGTGGCGGTGGTCCATGAAGACGAAGAGCTGAGTTATGGCGAACTCAACGCGCGGGCCAACCGGTTGGCGCATCATCTGATCGCCCGAGAGGTCAGGCCGGGGGATCGCATTGCGACAGTGCTGGACCGCTCCATCGCCCTTGTCGTGGCGCAGTTGGCGATCCTCAAGGCGGGGGGAGTGTATGTGCCGATCGATCACGCTCTTCCGTCTGCGCGACAAGAATGGTTGATGGCCGATTGTGCGGCACGCCTGGTGCTTTGCAAGAGTGACGATGATGAGCTGGTTGAGGCGACGATCCCTGTTCTGGCCATTGAGCCGTTCATGGTTGGAAGAGGAAGTAGTAGAGATCCTGGCTTGGCATTGAGCGCCGAGGCTGCCGCTTACGTGATGTACACGTCTGGCTCGACCGGCCGTCCCAAGGGAGTAGTTGTGCCTCACCGCGCCGTGAACCGGCTAGTCATCAACAATGGATATGCGAAAATCGATGCCGGAGATCGTGTGGCGTGGGCGGGTAATCTGGCTTTCGACGCCAGCACATTTGAAGTGTGGGCGCCGCTGCTCAACGGTGGCTGCATTATTGCAATGGATACCGTCACAGTCATAAATTCTTCAAGTTTTGCCAAGGCACTTAAAGAGCAACGGGTGACAACCCTTTTCCTAACAACGGCGTTATTCAATCAATATACATTATCGATTGCTCCGATATTAGCACAACTTAAGTACCTCCTCTGTGGAGGCGAGCGCAACGATTTTCAATCATTTCTGAAATTGCTGAGTGAAGAAGGTCCATTACGTCTCATTCACTGCTACGGTCCGACCGAGACGACGACCTTCGCGATAGCGTGGAGTTGCCCGGCTGATTTTGATGGGTCCGTTGTCCCGATCGGCCGTCCGATTGCGAACACGCGTGTGTATCTTCTGGACGGGCATGGCAGGCCGGTGCCGTTCGGGGCGGTGGGGGAGCTTTATATTGGCGGGGCAGGCGTGGCGCGCGGCTATCTGAACCGGCCGGAGCTGACGGCGGAGCGGTTCATCGCCAGTCCTTTTATAGAAGGCGACCGGCTGTACCGGACCGGGGACCTCGGACGCTATCTGCCGGACGGCAATCTGGAGTTCCTCGGCCGCACCGACGATCAGGTGAAGATCCGCGGCTTCCGCATCGAGCCGGGCGAGATCGCCGCGCGGCTTTGCGAGCACGCCTTCGTGCGCGAGGCCGTGGTGGTGGCGCGCGAGGACCGGGCCGGCGACAAGCACCTTGTCGCCTATGTGGTTACGAGCGAGCATGCCGACGGAGCCGAGGGGTCAGACCTTGCCGGCGCCCTGCGCGCGCATCTGAGTGCCCAACTGCCGGACTACATGGTGCCGGCTGCCTTCGTGCAGCTGGCGGCGCTGCCGCTGACGCCAAACGGCAAGCTCGACCGCAAGGCACTGCCTGTTCCCGACGACGCTGCCTATGCGCGCACCGCCTATGAGGCGCCGCAGGGCGAGATCGAGACGACGCTGGCCGAGATCTGGACGGAGCTGCTCGGGGTCGAGCGGGTCGGCCGCCATGACAACTTCTTCGAACTCGGCGGCCATTCGCTGCTCGCCGTAAGGCTCTTGAGCCGGCTGTCGCAGGCCTTTGGTGTCGAACTGCCGCTGAGAACCCTGTTTGCCAAGCCGGTGCTTTGCGATCTGGCACAAAGCATCGTCGAGGTGTTGAGTCGAGCCGGTCCGCAACACCTGCCGGCGATCGTGGCCGTGTCGCGCGATGCGCCGCTTGTGCCGTCGTTTGCCCAGCAGCGGCTGTGGTTCCTGACGCAGTTGGACGCAGAGAGCACGAACTATCACATGCCGCTCGTCCTGCGGCTATCTGGTGTGCTCGAGCGCAGCGCTTGGCAGCGCAGCCTCGACCGCCTGTTTGCGCGGCATGAGGCGCTGCGCAGCGTCTTTGTCGCACCGCAGGGCAAGCCCCGGGTCGAGCTTCTGCCACCGGATGCCGGTCTGCCGGTGATCGAGCACGATCTGAAGGGCAGGGCGGATGCTGAGGCGTCGCTTTTGGATCTGTGCCATGAGGAAGCGTGCACGCCCTTTGATCTTTCGCGCGGGCCGCTGATCCGCGGCCGGCTGATCCGGATGTCGGATGAGGAGCACGTCTTCCTTTTGACCCAGCATCACATCGTCTCGGACGGCTGGTCGATGGGGGTGCTCGTGCGGGAACTGAGCAGCCTCTACCGGGCATTCGCCGCTGGACAGGACGATCCTTTGCCGCCGCTCGCCATCCAATATCCGGACTATGCCGCCTGGCAACGCCAGTGGCTGTCGGGGGAACGGCTGCAGACCCAGGCGGACTATTGGCGCGAGACCCTGGCCGGCGCCCCGGCCCGTCTTGCGCTGCCGACGGACCGGCCGCGGCCGGCCGAGCAGTCGTTTGCCGGAGCCAATGTTCCCGTTGTCATCGATGCGGATCTGACGCGCGGGCTGAAGCGGCTGAGCCGGCAGCATGGCACGACGCTGTTCATGACGGTGCTGGCGGCCTGGGCTGCGGTGCTGTCGCGCCTGTCGGGGCAGGACGACATTGTCATTGGTGTGCCGAGCGCCAATCGCGGCCGGCGCGAGACCGAAGAGTTGATCGGCTTCTTCGTCAACACCCTGGTGCTTCGGCTGGACCTGTCGGGCGCGCCGAGCGTGTCGGCGCTTCTGGAGCGGACGCGGCGCACTGCGCTGGCGGCACAGGAACACCAGGACGTGCCGTTCGAGCAGGTTGTGGAGATCGTCAAACCGCCCCGGGCTCTTGATCACACGCCACTGTTCCAGGTGATGTTGGCCTGGGAGAACAGTGCCGACGGGTCATTCGACCTGCCGGGGCTGAGCGTGGAGGCTGCGGGGGAGGGGTTCGATCAGGTCAAGTTCGATCTGGAACTGAGCCTTTGCGAGCATGGCGAGGTCATCGCCGGAACGCTGAGTTATGCGAGCGCGCTGTTCGATGAAGCGACGATCGAGCGGCAGCGTGGTTATCTTTTGGCGCTGCTGCGGGCGATGGTCGCCGATGCAAGCCAGCCGGTCGGCCGCATCGACATCCTGCCGGCTGACGAGCGCGCCTACCTGCTGGAGGATCTGAACCGGACGGCGGCGGACTATCCATCGGACAAGTGCATCCACGAGCTGTTCGAGCAGCAGGCAGCCAAGACGCCGGACGCGGTGGCGGTGGTCCATGAAGACGAAGAGCTGAGTTATGGCGAACTCAACGCGCGGGCCAACCGGTTGGCGCATCATTTGATCGCCCTCGGTGTAAAGCCGGATCAGCCGGTGGCGATCTGCCTGAAGCGCAGTCCGGCGATGGTGGTGGGGGTTCTGGCGATCCTTAAAGCGGGCGGTGCCTATCTGCCGCTCGATCCAGCCTACCCGTCTCAGCGGCTGCGGCAGGTTCTTGACGATGCAGCATCGCGGCTGTTCCTTTGCGATGCGGCCGGCCGCGCAGCACTGGGGCCCGGAGCGCTCGCCGACCTGACGGTGGTCGATCTGGAGTCGGTCAACCCGGCCTGGACTGAACTGCCCGCTTCCGATCCCGACCCCCGCGCCCTTGGCCTCACCCCACGCCATCTCGCCTATGTGATCTATACCTCCGGATCAACCGGAACCCCAAAGGGGGCACAGAATGAGCATCGGGCTATTATCAATCGCCTGATCTGGATGCAAAGAGCCTACGCTCTCAAAGCAACTGATGTCGTGGTGCAGAAGACGCCATTTAGTTTCGATGTCTCGGCCTGGGAATTCTTCTGGACGTTGCTTGAAGGGGCGTCCCTGGTGCTGGCGCCGCCAGATGCGCATAAAGACCCTGATGCGCTTGTAAAACTGATAATCAGTCAACGGATCACCACGGCACACTTTGTTCCATCGATGCTGGTCAGCTTTATGGACGCCAAAGGTGTTGACCGCAGCACATCGCTGCAGCGTCTCGTGTGCAGTGGTGAGGCGCTTCCTGCCCCCCTTGCGCAGAAGGTTCGGCGCGTTTTGCCTTGGACTGGCCTGCACAATCTGTACGGTCCCACGGAAGCTGCCATCGACGTTACAGCGTGGAGTTGCCCGGCTGATTTTGATGGGTCCGTTGTCCCGATCGGCCGTCCGATTGCGAACACGCGTGTGTATCTTCTGGACGGGCATGGCAGGCCGGTGCCGTTCGGGGCGGTGGGGGAGCTTTATATTGGCGGGGCAGGCGTGGCGCGCGGCTATCTGAACCGGCCGGAGCTGACGGCGGAGCGGTTCATCGCCAGTCCTTTTATAGAAGGCGACCGGCTGTACCGGACCGGGGACCTCGGACGCTATCTGCCGGACGGCAATCTGGAGTTCCTCGGCCGCACCGACGATCAGGTGAAGATCCGCGGCTTCCGCATCGAGCCGGGCGAGATCGCCGCGCGGCTTTGCGAGCACGCCTTCGTGCGCGAGGCCGTGGTGGTGGCGCGCGAGGACCGGGCCGGCGACAAGCACCTTGTCGCCTATGTGGTTACGAGCGAGCATGCCGACGGAGCCGAGGGGTCAGACCTTGCCGGCGCCCTGCGCGCGCATCTGAGTGCCCAACTGCCGGACTACATGGTGCCGGCTGCCTTCGTGCAGCTGGCGGCGCTGCCGCTGACGCCAAACGGCAAGCTCGACCGCAAGGCACTGCCTGTTCCCGACGACGCTGCCTATGCGCGCACCGCCTATGAGGCGCCGCAGGGCGAGATCGAGACGACGCTGGCCGAGATCTGGACCGGGCTTCTCGGGGTCGAGCGGGTCGGACGCCACGACCACTTCTTCGAACTCGGCGGACACTCGCTCTTGGCGGTGCAGTTGATGGAGCGGCTGCGGCGGCTGTCTCTGGACGTCGAGGTGCGCACCCTGTTCGCCAGGCCGGTGCTGTCCGAACTTGCCGCCAGCCTCGTCAGCCATCATGAGGTGACGGTGCCTGCCAACCTGATCACCGAGCAGTGCACGGCGATTACGCCAGAGATGCTGCCGCTCATCGCGCTTTCCCAGCCGGAGATCGACCGGATCGTAGAAACGGTGCCCGGCGGCGTCGGCAACATCAAAGACATTTATGCTCTGCCGCCGTTGCAGGACGGCATCCTGTTCCACCATCTGTTGGCGAGCCGCGGCGATCCGTACCTGCTGGTCAGTCAGATGGCCTTCGCCGACCGCGGCCTGTTGGAGCGCTATCTCGGCGCGGTCCAGCAGGTCGTCGACCGCCACGACATCCTGCGCACCTCATTTGTGTGGGAGGGGCTGTCGAGTCCGGCGCAGGTGGTGTGGCGCAAGGCGCCGCTGGACGTGAGCGAGGTCGAGCTGGACGAGGATGGCGGTGCTGGCCACGAGCAGCTGAAGCGAAGGTTCGATCCACGCCGGCAACGCATCGATCTTGGCCGGGCGCCGTTGTTGCGGTTTGTGATTGCGCGCGAGCCGGGCACGGGGCGCTGGCTGCTGTCGGAGCTGCTGCATCATCTGATCGGCGATCACACGACGCTGGAGGTCATGCATGCCGAGGTGCGGGCCGTGCTGGAAGGTCGCGGGCATGAGCTTGCCGCACCGCAGCCGTTCCGCAATCTGGTGGCGCAGGCGCGCCTGGGTGTGGATGCCAAGGCGCATGAAGAGTTCTTCAAGGAACAGCTGGCCGACATCGACGAACCGACCCTGCCGTTCGGGCTGAGCGAGGTGCGCGGCGACGGCAGCGGGGTTGGCGAGGCGCATCGGATGCTGCCGCAGGGGCTCAACGACCGGCTGCGCCATCAGGCGCGGCGGCTAGGGGTGAGCCTTGCGAGCCTGTGCCATCTGGCCTGGGGGCAGGTGGTGGCGCTGAGCAGCGGGCGTCAGCAGGTGGTGTTCGGCACGGTGCTGTTCGGCCGCATGCATGCCGGCACCGGCGCCAACCGCGCCATGGGCCTGTTCATCAACACCCTGCCTGTGCGGCTCGACTTGGACGGGACCGGTGTGAAGGAAAGCGTGCGCATCACGCATCGCCGGCTTTCCGAGCTGCTGGCGCACGAGCATGACTCGCTGGCGCTGGCGCAACGCTGCAGCGGCGTTGCAGCGCCGGCGCCGCTGTTCAGCGCGTTGTTGAACTACCGTCACAACAGCCCGGCGGCCATGTCCGGTTGCGGAGCGGATGATGTTCTGTCCGGCATGCAATGGCTGGGCGGAGAGGAGCGCACCAACTATCCGCTGACCTTGTCGGTGGAGGATTTTGGCGAGGCGCTCGGGCTGACGGCGCAGGTGGCGGAGCCCGTGTCTGCGGAGCGGGTCTGCGGCTACATGCAGCACGTGCTCGAGCAACTGGCCGAAGCGCTGGAGCATGCCCCCGATATGCCGGTGTGCGATCTCGACATCCTGCCGGCCGAGGAGCGCGCCTACCTGCTGGAGGATCTGAACCGGACGGCGGCGCCTTATCCATCGGACAAGTGCATCCACGAGCTGTTCGAGCAGCAGGTGCGGCGCGCTCCCGAAGCCGTCGCCCTCGTCCATGAGGACGATGAGCTGAGCTATGGCGAACTCAACGCGCGAGCCAACCGGTTGGCGCATCATTTGATCGCCCTCGGGGTCAAGCCGGATCAGCCGGTGGCGATCTGCCTGAAGCGCAGCCCGGCGATGGTGGTGGGTGTTCTGGCGATCCTTAAGGCGGGCGGTGCCTATCTGCCGCTCGATCCAGCCTACCCGTCTCAGCGGCTGCGGCAGGTTCTTGACGATGCAGCACCGCGGCTGCTCCTTTGCGATGCGGCCGGACGGGCCGCCCTCGGTCCCGAGCCTCTTGCCGCTCTGACGGTCGTCGATCTGGAGACCGCCACCCCGGCCTGGGCCGAACTGCCTGCCAAAGATCCCGACTCCCGCGCCCTCGGCCTGACCGCCCGCCATCTCGCCTATGTCATCTACACCTCCGGATCAACCGGAACCCCAAAGGGGGTCATGGTCGAGCATCGGGGATTGGTCAACCTGGCATTGGCTCAGATCGGGCTTTTTGGCGTTGGTTCAAATAGCCGTGTCGTGCAGTTCGCTTCCTTTAGTTTTGATGCAAGCGCTTGGGAGCTTCTTATGGCGTTTGGCTCAGGCGCCGCGTTGCACTTGCCTGCGGATGAGATCCGCCAGACGAGTAACAGGGTGTCGGATTATCTCCGTAGCAAATCCATCACCCATGCGACGCTACCTCCAGCCTTGCTTCAGGAGAGCGGCGCTCTTGAATATCGGACGTCGCAAGTTCTCATTCTTGCCGGAGAGCTGCCGAAAGCTGGGCTCATCCGAAGTCTGGCGCCCACATCCACTGTCAACGCTTATGGACCTACCGAAACAACAGTCTGTGCGACGGTTTGGAGTTGCCCGGCTGATTTTGATGGGTCCGTTGTCCCGATCGGCCGTCCGATTGCGAACACGCGTGTGTATCTTCTGGACGGGCATGGCAGGCCGGTGCCGTTCGGGGCGGTGGGGGAGCTTTATATTGGCGGGGCAGGCGTGGCGCGCGGCTATCTGAACCGGCCGGAGCTGACGGCGGAGCGGTTCATCGCCAGTCCTTTTATAGAAGGCGACCGGTTGTACAAGACCGGGGACCTCGGACGCTATCTGCCGGACGGCAATCTGGAGTTCCTCGGCCGCACCGACGATCAGGTGAAGATCCGCGGCTTCCGCATCGAGCCGGGCGAGATCGCGGCGCGGCTTTGCGAGCACGCCTTCGTGCGCGAGGCCGTGGTGGTGGCGCGCGAGGACCGGGCCGGCGACAAGCACCTTGTCGCCTATGTGGTTACGAGCGAGCATGCCGACGGAGCCGAGGGGTCAGACCTTGCCGGCGCCTTGCGCGCACACGTCAGCGAGCGGCTGCCGGACTACATGGTGCCGGCTGCCTTCGTGCAGCTGGCGGCGCTGCCGCTGACGCCAAACGGCAAGCTCGACCGCAAGGCACTGCCTGTTCCCGACGACGCTGCCTATGCGCGCACCGCCTATGAGGCGCCGCAGGGCGAGATCGAGACGACGCTGGCCGAGATCTGGACCGGGCTTCTCGGGGTCGAGCGGGTCGGACGCCACGACAACTTCTTCGAACTCGGCGGCCATTCGCTCTTGGCGGTGCAGTTGCTCAGTCGCGCGTTCGATCTTGGGTTTAAGCTTAACGCCGCTGACCTCTTCCAAGCCCCGTTGCTAAAGGAACTTGCATCAAAGGTTCATTTGGAACCACAACCCAGCAGGTCGGGAGTGATTTGCGTTCGAGAAACCGGATCGCAGCCGCCGCTGTTCTTCGTTCCCACAGGTTTGGGCGATTGCTCCTATGTCTTGAGTTTGGCGAAGGAAATGGACGTAGAATGTCCTGTCTACGCTTTGCCATGGCCGCCTTTCAATGACGTTCGTCCGCCAACTCTCGAGGCAATGGCAGCGGAGCTAAGCCTGGCAATTCGAGAGATCCAGCCACAGGGCCCATACCGCTTTGCCGGATACTCATCAGGGGCAATCTTAGCTTACGCAATTGCGCATTGCTTGCTAGGTCCCGGTGACGCTGTGTCATTCATTGCCCTAATCGATGTTGTGTTACCTGCAAATCCGTCAAGGCTATCGCCGACCAAAATGATGCGAGAGGTGCTTCTTGACTCTGTCGAATTAGATGACGACTCCTTCGAAGTACTCGAACGGATCGCTGAGCAAAGTTCAGTTTCTCAGCTCCTCGAAATGGCACAGGAACTTGGAGGGTTACCTCTGGATCGTGATCTCCAGAAAGAGATTTTGATGTATGAAAAGGCCTTGCAGTTTCGAAGGGCGCTGAACTTGTATCGACTTCCGTCTCTGCCGGTTGAGATACACCAGTTCTATGCCAACAGCTCTATCAGTCATCGGGCACGATCTCACAAAATTCCGATAGGTCCAGAAGCACATTCGCCTTTGCGAGGTTGGGACCGGATTTTAAGTGCAGAGGCCATTCATGCCGTTCCAATTCCAGGCGACCATCTGACCATGATGAGTGTCCCGGAAAACCGCCGAGTTCTGGCTCGACGCATATCAACGACCCTGAACAGCTCATCGACAACGAATGTTCGAACTTCACTTTCTTGAGATCCATCGCTTCTGACATCCAGGGAAATGGATTTTGCGTCTCCGCGAAGAGGGTTGCGTATTTCGCAAAAGCCGAACACAGTCCCGCGTTAAGCTATGCCACCTTTTCCATGCTGAGGAAGCGCAGTGACTCAGGGCGATGCGCTGCTTGCGACAAGTGCTGGCGAGGATGTTGTGTACCTCGTCGATGACCAAAACCCGCACGCCGATGGCCATTTCAACACCATCGAGGTGGCTGACCAGGTGAATGCAATGCTCGACCGCTTCCTGGCAGTCGGCCTAAGGCCGCGCCTCGCCACCGGGATGTAACGGATGCGGATATGCTTAATAGACAAGTTCACGATGTAAAGGCATCCTTTTGACTGAGCGAAGCACCTTTCCCTAGGCGCTCGTTAGCGTACGCGCCTTTGCGCGGCGCGAGTATTGTCTTCGCGCGCTTTTCGTGATCGGCAAGTACGACGCCCGAAACTTTGATCCGCGGGGGTACCATTTGGTTTTCGTTAGATGCCCGCCGGCAGTGGCATCTTCAGCGATGGGGAATGAACTTTACAAAGTGAGAAAACCCCCGTCCAGCTGCCACGCGGCAGTGCTTTTCCGCCGGGATCGCCATAATCACTCCGAACCGAGCGCGAGCCAAATCTTCTCCTCGTCCGGTTCTGGAAAATTGTATTTCGGCAGTAAGAGTTTCACGCGGGAGCATGGTAGTTGATCCGTGCTGCGCCCGTGCATTGAAAGTCGCGCTCCCGAAGAACGCATTATCGGTTGAATAATGATGTTCTTCCAGCGCAACACGCGATAGGCAGGCGGGTTCGTTCGCGCTCGGAGTTCGCGATACCAATAGACAACGGTTTTGGCGAATTGACGACAAAGTTTTGTATTGTCGGACTTTTTGAGTGCTCTCAGTTAACCCACTGAATGGAAATCACAAATTGCCTTTTTGAAGCTCTCAACATACTGGCATGAATTTTGGAGCTGCCCATCAAAAGTTCGCGAGAGCTGCTTGCCAGGAGTGAGAGATAGCTCGGGGAGATTCAATGACCGGAGATAATAAATGTTGCTGAGCAAGATTCTCAGATTGATGCGCTCTTGCGGCGCGATTCCCGCAGGGTGGTTTTGGCACCTGACCACCTAATCGGCTGCGCTGCGACAAAGCCCTATACAGGAGAGATCCTTTCACACCCCATCGAAAGACGTTGGCCTGCAACTAGTAGCGGCCAGGTCTGATGACTTGCGGTGGCAGGAGATCTACAGCGAAGGAGACCTGCAAATGCCGCGTGTTTTTTCGCCAGTGGGCCCATGTCAGTGGTGTCAGTTGCGGCAGAGTAAGCCATGATACGCTATCTCTATGATCCGGCGAACGCCGTTACAGCCCTCGGCCTCGTCTTCGCGACAACCGCCATCTATTTTGCCCTCATTGGACATTTTGAGCTCGCGATATGTTTTTCCTTGTGGGCGCTTCTGGCGGATGATGCAGATGGCATGATCGCAAAATACTCGCGGAACAGATCGGCCCTGACGGCGCAGATTGGCGGCGCCTTCGACAATCTGGCGGATCTCGTCTACGCATGCATTTTTCCATCTGTCCTGATTTTGTCTTTCAACGCCTTTTCCGGGCCGGCCTTGCTGGCTGCGCTCTGCCTCGTGCTTTCGGGTGCACTTCGCCTCGCATATTTTTCAACGTTTGGTCTCGATGAGGATGGCTTCGGCAGAGGTCTTCCGCTTAACAACGATGTCTTTGTGCTCGCTATTCTCTTTGCCGCAGACCACTATTTGCGAATTCGCCATCTCGGGGTTGCCCTTATCGGTGCAGCATTTGTGCTATCCGGCCTGCATCTTGCCAGTTTCAGATTCCCCGGGACCGGCACTAAATTGCGCCTTACCAATCTGACCCTTGTGGTAGCCGGTTCCATTGCCCTGCTGACGAGTGAATTGGCATCCTAGACAAAGGGAGGAAGTCATGGAAAGCGCTTTCGAGCTTGAAACACGTGCCGTCTTCGATCGATACCAGCGTCAGCAGGAAAATGACGATCACATCTTCGACAGATTGGCATCGCTCATCGAAGAAGACTATTTCGGTCTTCCCGCGGGAAGCTTCCGCGGTCTCGACATACTGGACGCCGGATGCGGATCAAACGCGAATGCGTCTTATGCGTTTCTTGAGAAGGGTGCGCGCAGCGTCACGTCGCTGGAGCTAGGTAGTGAGTGGATGGACTGCGCGAGCAAGCGGCTCGGCCGATTTGGCGCCCGCTCAGCACTCGTCGCCGGAAGCGTCCTTGACTTGCCGTTTGATGATGGAAGCTTCGATTTTGTCCATTGCGCTGGGGTTCTGCCTCACACCAGCGAGCCGAGAAAGGGCTTCGAAGAACTCACGCGCGTTACCCGCCCGGACGGCAAGCTCTTCATAACAGTCATGGGCACCGGCAATGGTGTCGTCTACCGATGCATCAATCACCTGCGCGAACTCTATAAACACGACCTACAATTTCGCCATTCGGTTGACAATCTCAATGCGGCTAGCGCGCGCCAAGCCATCGATTGGCTGCTGGACACGAAAGATCGTGAGGAGGCCGAATATCTTTCGAAGGAAAACGACTTCTTCCGCAGCTTATTCGATGAGGATTTCTTCGTGACGATCCGAGACCGCTTCCAAGCGCCGACCTATCACGATTTCGACTTTACCGAAATTCAAATTAGGGACTGGTTCGCTGAATGCGGCTTCGCGAATATCCGCCGCATCTCTCGCTACACCCGAGCCTTTCACAATCTGCGCCGCTTCCTTGCGCCGATGTATCGCCACTATGACCACCCGCTAGCGCGGTTCTGGTTCGGCGACGGCTGCATCCAGATGATTGGCGAAAGGCCGAGGCAGTAACAATAATCCCTCTAGGACGAACGCGACACCCATGTGCGCAATCTTTGGGATCATACTCAAACAGCCCGGCGCTTCGGTCCCCGCCACCGCGGTCGACTATTGTGCCGACGCTCTCGCCCATCGCGGGCCGGACGCCGGTGGCCGCTATATCGACTGCGCCGTCGCATTCGCACACCGACGGCTATCCATCATTGATCTTGATGCTAGGGCCAACCAGCCCTTCCGCGATGAGGCAAGCCGCGTGGTTGTCACCTATAACGGAGAGATCTACAACTACCGTGAACTGAGATGCGAATTGGCTCAGCTCGGATTCGAATTTTCGACGCAGTCGGATACTGAGGTTCTCCTCAAGAGCTATCTTGCCTGGGGCAAGTCGTTCCTGAATCGTCTCAATGGTATATTCGCATTCGCGTTGTTCGACCCGCGCCGATCTCTTTCGTTCATTGCGCGCGATCGCATTGGCGTCAAGCCGCTTTACTATATGGATCAAGATTTCGGGGTGCTCTTTGCCTCGCAGCCCAACGCACTCATTCGCTGGCCTGGCGTTGTCCGTAAGCCCGATATGAAAGGAGCGCTGAGCTTTCTTTCCTTCCGCGCCGTCGTCGGCGCCAGAACGCTGTTTGCCGGCATATCAAAATTGGAGCCAGGATGCCTGCTAGAAGTCAAGGACGGGCACGTAAGGTGTGAACGTTGGTGGAGCCTGGCGTGTCCCCCTGAAAGAAGATTATCCAAAACGGATATTAGGTCGCTTGTCGGCGATGCGGTCGAGAGCCAGCTAGTTGCCGACGTTCCGATCGCCGCATTGCTGTCGGGCGGACTAGATTCCAGCATCCTCGCCTATGAGCTCTCCGCGCGCGCGCCGGTACGTCCCATCTGCTATACCGGAAAGGTCGATGGTGCTGACTACGACGAGACCGGCTACGCGCGCGAGGTTGCGGCCCATCTAAGTCTTCCCCACCGCGTGGTGACCATCGGAGAACCCTCAGATATTGATGCGGTAGCCGAACTGGTTCGCCTGCGAGGTCATCCCCTTGGCATGCACAACGAAACAGCCATGTTCACTCTCGCGAAGGCCGTCGCCAAGGAGCACAAAGTTGTTTTTACCGGCGAGGGAGCGGACGAGATTTTCGCGGGCTACAGCCGGTTATTCCGCCTGCCGTACGACTACAACAGAAGCAGGCTCGTGGCGACCTTCCCGGCTGCCATCGCGAAACTCGCACGTCGCCGACTCGCGTTGGGACCTCATGCACGGCCGCTGCAATTTTTCCTCGACCGCTATTCGTATTTCCCCTTTGATGAGATCCGGTCGCTTGCCATCAGCGGCAGATTTAGCGCCGACGACGGCGAGGAACTTTTCGCGCATTTCGAGAAGCAATTTGCCGAGGCAGACGGTGACCTCTTCAGTCAGATCGCCCATGTCTTTGTAGCAACGCATCTGCCAGCTTTGCTGGAAATGGTCGACAATACAACGATGGCCGCAGGCCTCGAAGCACGCGTGCCCTATACCGATCATCGAGTAGTCGCTGCCGCTATGGCTATCTCGAGTTCAGAGCGGCTGAAGTGGAAATCGGCGATCGCCCCGGTCCAGGCGCTGTGCTCCCCCATCACCTCATTCAGCGAGCGTCTCGACGTGCCGAAATATCCGCTGCGGCGGGACTATGGCAAGGTCCTGCCCCAGTCCGTTCTGTGCAGGAAGAAGATGGGTTTTCCCCTTCCGCTCGGTCAGTGGGCCGTCGCGGAGCGATCCAGGGCCTATCGGAATCTCGTTTTTGGTAAAGAATCGCCGCTCGGCGATCTCTTCGACCTTAACGCCTTGAGGACCTGGTTCGAATGCGGTCGAACAAATCCTTCCGACTGCTTTGGCCGAAAATTCTGGCTTCTTGCCAATCTCGCGCTCTTCTTCCGGGAGGTCCTAGCGTGAGGAAGCTGTGTTCTCCGACCCCTTCTTGCAAGCGCCGTTCAAAGAAGACCCCGCGCAGCGAAGGAGGCGCTCGAAAGGCCGAGAATCTGTGCGACGGTCGGAGCGAAAGCCTCGGCAGAACTTCCGGCCAACCGGCGAGGCTCGATGCCGCCAAGACCGAAAAGGCACATACGGTCGTCTTCGATGGAGCCTGGACGGAAGCCATGGGTCGAAGCATATTGCGGTTTGCCGGTTGGGGTCTGAGCAGTCGTGCCGAGTGGCGTCTCCTCAAACGAGAATCCTGGCGGGGCGACATAGGTTGCTACCAGAGCCCGTTCGGCTACCGGCACGTGATCGCTCGACCATGCTTCCACTTTGTGTTGGCCCAACAGTTGGTCGACGGTGGTGCGGTCCCGCGACCCGTCCACCAACACGTGAAGGGTCGCTCCTTCGCTTTCCCATATATGATCAGGAAGGATGGCCTGCGGATAGAGGGCCGTGTGGACGGCGCTGTGGCCATGATCGCTCGCGACGACGATGGCATAGTCGCTTTCGCGACCGACCCGTCGCAATCCATCGACCAACGCACCAATCATCAGGTCTGCCATGGAGATGGACCAATGCGCCGCCTCGCTTTCATAGCCGAATTGGTGCTGGATAGCATCGGTCATTTCGATTTCAGTCAAGATGAGATCGGGCGGATTGTCCGAACATGCGAGCGCACCCGCCGCGTTGACCATCAGATGGTCAGCGGCCAGTCCCGCCATCAAGGGTGTACTTGGAACGGTGTTCCGTGCGGCGGGAAACCCGAAGAGGTCGAGCACGCCAGCCGCGGCCAAGCGGCCCTCGGGATCCTTGATTATCCGGGCGCGACCGAGGCGATCTTCGGGCAGGCTCTTGAAGAACCGGCTTCCCTGCAAAAAGCCACGTTCCCACCAGGCAGGTACGAAGATGTTGCAATCGGCAGGGTCGACGAGACCAGCACCGATCGAGGCGACATCCAGTCCCGAATTCGTAGCGAGTTTGGCAATCGTCGGCACCCGCATGTATTGCGCGTCGGCGCAGATGAAGGAGCCGTCTTTGACGATGTGATTGCCGTAGATGCCGTTCACCTGTGGCTCTGCTCCGGTCATCATGCTGGCGCGGCCGGGCATCGAGGTGCCGGGCATGGTGGGGCGCAGACGCTCCACCGAAAGCCCTTCGCCCGCCAGGCGCGACAGCGTCGGAAGCCGGTATCTGTGTTTTACAAAATAGTCGGCGCTTACGCCATCCACCAGAATCACGATCGCCTTACTGGGCACCGGCTGATGCGTGACAGCAGGAATTGTAAGTGGGGAAACGTGCGTTGACGCATCGGGCTTCATCATTTGGCCACCTGGGAAAAGTCGAAACGGCCTTTTATCCGTTCTGAGTGACGCAAATGTGAACCTGTCATTTGGAAATTTCGCAAGAAGCCGGCCGCCCGCTGGGATCGGTCGAAAGCTTTAACCAATGTCTGTTTGGCCAAAGAGGGGTGTTATGATGGCAATGGCAACGCGCGCGATTTTCCTCCTCGATTTCCGGGAAATACGTCTTTGGAGCGGCCGCTATGATGCACACTTGGTTCCTGTTTGCGGCGAAGCACTTTTGGACCGGCTAGCAACAACATGTTTGGAATGCGGCGTTTCGGAGCTCCTGATGGTTGCCAATGCCTTACCGGCCGATGGCCTCGAGGCGTTCTGCCGCAGGTTTGGGGCCACCGCCTATCCGCTGTCCGACATTAAGCTCATCGACGCACGTCTTCGTGAGGACAATGATACCTTCTTTATTTTTGGAACTCCGTTTTTCGACGGTTCCGTTCTTTATGGCTTGAAGCAAGGTCAGGGGCTACGAAGCACCGAGTGGCGGCCCGAAGCGCCCACCGGTGTTTATCGTCTCGGTAGCGACGATCTGCATGCGCTTCTGCTGGAGAGCGCTGCCTTCGGCGAAGTCAGACAGGTCTTCGGTGCGATTGCAGACGGTATATCGAGGATATCTGCAGCACCATCGCCCGAATATGCAGGCACCGCGGGTGAACTGCTCGATATTCGCGACGGAGTGGATGTCGCGATCGCGGAGTTTCGCTGCAACACGGAAAACCTTGTCAATCGCCTGGAGACAAGTGTCGGGGGATACTGGAGAAAACCGATCGCAGAACATATGCTGCTCTGCAATACGCGCTTCCCGCCAAAAGCTTTTTTCCACCGGCTTCAATCGAGGATCGAAGGCGCTTTGACGTGCTATCCCTCTCAGCAAGTTGACATTGCGACCCTTGTCGCCGAGATGACTGCGCAGAGAAGTGACTATGTGGCGGTCGGAAACGGCGTGACCGAACTGATACTGGCTCTCTATTCCACCCTGAAACCGACGATCGCGGTTCCGACGCCGACCTTTGCAGGCTTCCAGACGCCGCTCCCAGAGGAGCAAAAGAAGAACTTCGTTCTGTGTGCACCCAATTTTGACCTAGACGTTCAGGCTTTCTTCGATTTCGTGGTTAGGAGCAATGCCGACACCGCAATCGTCATCAATCCGAACAATCCGACAGGCCGCTTGGTCGACTTCGCCGACATGGTATGGCTGATTGAAGCGCTCCGATCCACAGGCCGGCGGTTAATCGTCGACGAATCCTTCATCGATTTTCCCGCCGACGGCCGGCGCCATAGTGTCGAGAGCCTGGTGTCTTTCCACGACAAGCTGATCGTGGTGAAAAGTCTCGGAAAGGTCTTCGGGCTCGGCGGAATGAGGCTTGGTTATCTCATGAGCAGCGACACTGAGCTCGTAGCCTGCGTCCGGCGGAAGCTGCCCTTGTGGAACATCAACGGCGTCGCGGAATGCGCGCTCTTCCTTCTGGCCGAATTTCTGGAGGAACTGGAGGATAGTTTGACGTTGCTACGCAGTGATCGAGAGCACTTCCAGCGCGATCTCAAGACCGTCCCGGGCCTCGAGGTGGTGCCGTCGCAAACCAATTTCGTGCTGTGCCGGCTGCCGCAGAATTCCCCATCCGCCGCGAAGCTGAAGCACAACCTCATCCGGCGCGAATCCGTCCTCGTCAGAGAATGCGGCTATCAAACGATGAAGGATGCTGATCGCTATCTTCGCCTTTCGGTTCGCAGTCCGGAGGAAAATCAAGCGCTCGTCAATATCCTGAAGCGCAATCTTGGCCAATGCACCGGCGGCTCCGAATCGTCCCTCGTCCGATAGTAGCAGGGGTATGGGCTTGCGACGAAGAGACGATTGTTTCACATTCTACGAAGCTTTCTCGGGTGCGCGACGAGTCATACGCCGTCCATGAGTTATGCTCTCTTGGCGCTCGGCCGCCCGCCGGCGGACGCCGATGTCATTCGTTGACGCACTCGATACACGTATTTCGCCTGCATGGTTCTGATCGACGCCATTGTTCGCGGCCAACTGTCATCTTTCAAAGAGACGATACCATGACATCGATTCTAATCGCCGTTTGGTCCTGGCACGTGGCGCCGCGCCGTGGGGAGAAAGCGCCGCTGCGGCAGTCAGCCGCGTTATGTTTGGCCACGCAATTGTAACGCACCTCGGCCTATGATCCAAAGCAGGCCAATTTAAGTGTATGGTTCTGCGCAGTGTGTACGGAAACGATCCTGTGCCGCAGGATCAACGAAGATCGGTCAAAGCATGTCGTCAAGCCACCAGCGTCGAAAACAAATCCTGTCTATGATTGAAGCCACCGGAGAGGTGCGTACCCGCGAGCTCATAGAAATGCTCGGGATATCGGAAGAGACGGTTCGCCGCGATCTTAAAATGTTCGAACGCAGCGGGCGGGTGGTGCGGGTCCATGGCGGAGCCGTCGCTACCGGAGAACCAAAGTTGCTCGCGCTCGCATCGCGCTCCACCAGCCAGGCAGGTCAAAAGGACGATATCGCCAGCATGGCGCTGTCCTTGCTGAAGCCCGGCCAGAACGTTTTTCTTGGGGGAGGCAGCACAGTACTGGCGCTGGCACGCCGGATATCAGCGCTTCCGAAGATGCGAATCGTGACCAACATGATCGACACCTGCATCGCCGCCGCCGAGGGCGGTCGACATGAGGTCAGCCTACTCGGTGGCAACTTCAATGCCGATCATCGTAGCGTCATGGGGCCGCTAGCGCTTAGAACTCTTGAAGAGCAGTTGCTCGATCTCGCTATTATCGGCGTCAATGCCGTTGATCCGGAGAGAGGTTTTTTCGATCATGAGGAGATCGGACAGTCATTAGCGGCAACGCTTGCCCGTCAGGCCGAGAAGGTCGTCATCCTGGCTGACCACACGAAATTCGACGTGCGCGCGCGATTTCGCATCTTGCCACCCCAGGCCATCTCCGTCCTCGTCACCGACCGAATTCCATCCGCGCGGGCGCTCGAACTGTTCGGGCGTGTTCGCGTCAATGTAATTTGGGCGGGGCGGAAACCGTCATGAACCCACATTTCAGTTCAAAACATTCCGTCGTTATTTTGACCGACATATGCTGTAAATACTGGACTTTTGCCTACAAACACGACCAATTCGCGTCGCCTTTCCGACAATTTTCCTTCAAACGCAGAAGTTGATGTCGTAATCATTTCACTTCGCTGGTACCTTAGCCCTCATAAATCCATCGCATTCACGCATAAAACCGTCATAAATATCCGCTAATAGTCCTCGCAGCCGACACGCTAAATGATCAGCAAGGGTGACGGAGGAGGATGCGTTGCAGGAAGATCTGACGGTGGGGACATATCAACGAACCAAATGCCTTTTTCGCGGCTAAGATGACCTGGTAGGCGCGGACCACCCGACCCGAATCCCCGAATGACGTAATAGCATCCGAGCTCACCGTTCGGATGGGGCGATGTTTTTTGCCTAAAGTTCTTAAATCCCGAGCAATTTCACAAAGGACAGGACACCATGATCGATAGGCGTGAATTCTTGACCCTGGCAGCCATATCCGCCGGATACGCAGCCATGTCTGATATTGGCCTGGCGGCCACCGACGACTCGCGAAAGGCATTAACGATTGCGGTTCAGGACCTTCGAACCGTTCTCGAGCCGATCGACGAATCCTCTATTGCCAATGTTGCCTGGCGCGTCCAATACAGTATCTTCGATCAACTGCTGCGAACGGATTACAACGACAATTTCCGTCTTCACTTCGCGCTCGCGGAGACGGTTAAGCAGATCAATGAAACGACCTACGAGGTGACGCTCCGCCGAGGCGTGAAATTTCATAACGGCGCGGAAATGACGGCCGACGATGTAGTGTTTTCGCTGGGTCGAGAGCGGCTTTTGGGCGACAAGGCGCCAGGGGCGGCCGTCAAGGCTAATTTTCTGTCCTCCTTCGACTCAATTGAGAAGCTGGCCGCTGATCGGGTGCAGATCACAACGAAGTCGCCCGACCCGGTATTTTTGAAGCGATTAGGTGCCTGGGGAACCCAGATCATCAGCGCTGAAGCCTGGAGGGGGGCAAAGTCCTATTCGGATTGGGCGCAGCGGCCAATCGGGACAGGTCCATATCGGATCGCACAAACCAACACCGGCGATTCCATCCTGCTCGAGTCCCATGATGCTTATTGGGGAGGCCGACCGCCGTTCAAATCAATTCGTTTCAAAAAGGTTCCGGAAATTGCCGCGCGCATCGCGGGCCTGCAATCCGGCGACTATGATATCGTAACCGACATTACGCCAGATCATATGAACGAAATCGATGGAAAACCCGGACTCGAAGTCTTAGGGGGGAATTCGGCTTGGTTTCGTTTTCTCACCTTTTCTGCGCGCAAGTGCGCGCCGCTTAAAGACGTGAGAGTGCGTCAGGCCATTGCTCTTTCCATAGACAGAAATGCACTGGCGCATGGCCTATGGGACGGTCGGGCGAGCGTGCCGTCGGGATGGCAGCTTCCCATCTTCGGGGATCTGAACGATGCGTCACGCCCGCCATTGTCCTTCGATCCAGATCGGGCAAGACAGCTTCTTGCCAGCGCGAGCTACCGTGGCGAGGAGATCCCTTACCCGACGGTCGGCAATTACTATCCAATGCAATTCGCAGAAAATCAGGCTTTGGTCGAAATGTGGAAGGCCGTCGGGCTTAACGTCAAGCTGGTCATGTGCGAAAACTGGGACCAGGTCGCCAATATTCCCGGCATTTTCGACGAGTCAGGCGGTGCTTTTTACGCCGATCCGATTGCAACGCTGTGGCAGATCATAGGACCGACCAACGGTCTTCAAAGCAACGGCGATTGGTCGAGTAGTGAATTCAACTCGCTCGGCGACGAACTCGGTTCAACTGTCGATTTGGCGCATCGCAAACAGATTTGGCAGCGCATGCAGGACATCGTCGACCGTGATGATCCTCCGATCACGCCCCTGCATTCAATGCCCTTCATCTATGGAAAGAAGGCCGGAATCGATTGGATGCCGACCCCTCTTCCGCAGATGTATCTGGGACCGTCGCTTCCCTCTGAGCCCGTGATCTGAGCAGGGATTATCCACGATGCACTACGGATTGAATTCTGTGGCTCCGATGCCCGTTTCACCTGCCTGTGGCGAGCCCGTCCTTGGGATCAAGGGACTCCGACTGCAAATTGGCGATACGGCGATCTTGCACGGCGTGGACCTGGCGGTACATGAGGGCGAGGCCGTCGGGATAGTCGGGGAATCGGGAAGCGGAAAATCGATGACGTGGCGAGCAGCTCTCGGGCTGCTCCCCAAAGGTGCAAGCACATCCGGCGAGGTGACGTTCGCCGGCCGGAACATCCTTGCGACGGCCGAGCATGACCTCGAAGGCATTCGTGGACGCCGCATTGCGGCGATTTTCCAGGATGCCGCTTCCGCACTTAACCCGATCCAACGGGTTGGATCCCAGATCCTCGAATCTCTTCGTATACACAGAAGCCTTAATGGCGCGGCGGCAAAAGCGGAAATGTTGCGCCTGCTCGATCAGGTTGGGATCGTGGACGCCGCCAACCGCTCTCGGGCGTATCCACATGAGTTGTCCGGTGGGCAAAACCAGCGCATGGCCATCGCCATGGCTCTGGCCGGGAACCCGGAAATATTGATTGCCGATGAACCGACGACGGCGCTCGATCCAACCATCCAGGCGCAGATATTGATGCTCCTCAAGCGCATTCAGCTTGAGCGCGCGATGAGCGTCATCTTGATCAGCCACGACCTTGGCGCCGTGGCGGCGCTCTGCAATCGCGTCTGTGTCATGTATGCGGGCAGGATTGTCGAGGATGCGCCGACAGCGGAGCTACTTTCTAAGCCTGAGCATCCCTATACGCGTGCCTTGATCGCGTCAATTCCACCCCTGAGCGGCGAGCGCAAACGCTTGCAGGCCATTGGCGGAGAACCGCCGGATCCTCGGCACATGCCAAAAGGCTGCGCCTATGCGCCCCGCTGCAGTAGTCTTTCCGAAGAATGCAAGGAATCGATACCGGCTCCGGTTTGCCTACGTGGCAGTCATTCCATCCGGTGCTTCACGGCCACGCGTGCGCTGGGTTTGGCACCATGACACTTCTGTCCGTCAACGCCATTACGCGCCGGTACACATCGCCAGGCTTTTGCTTTGGTCGGAAGAGGCCGATTGTTGCGGTGGAGAACGTGTCACTGTCACTTCAACAGGGCACGATCCTCGGTTTGGTCGGAGAATCGGGCTCCGGAAAGTCGACGACTGGCAAGTTGGTGCTCGGCCTTGAGAAGCCCGATAGCGGTGAAGTCATTTTTGCCGGCAATCCACTGCCGGCCGCGCGCGACAGTTCCTGGCGAAGTCTCAGGGCACAGATGCAGATGGTCTATCAGGATCCACTTGCGGCCATGGATCCGCGGATGACTATTTCATCAATTATATCGGAGCCGCTGCACATCCATGGCATTGGCAACAGTGACGAGCGCGACGAACGAGTCTCCGTGCTGCTGCGATCTGTTGGACTTGGTGGCGATATTGGCAAGCGATATCCGCATGAACTGTCGGGAGGCCAGAGACAAAGGGTCGTTCTGGCGCGTGCTTTGGCAAGCGGCCCGCGCCTCCTAGTCTGCGATGAGCCAGTCTCCGCGCTCGACGTCTCGATCCAGGCGCAAATCCTTAACCTTCTTGCCGATCTGCGCGACGAGTTTCATTTGACTATCCTCTTCATCAGTCACGACATGCGCGCAGTTCGCAGCATCTGTGACGAACTTGCGGTGATGTATCTCGGAAATATCGTTGAGATCGGTCAGACGGACGACATCGTCCACGCTCCTGCCCATCCCTATACCCGCGCCCTGATGTCGGCGGTTCCCGCCCTCGGACGAATAATCACCGAAATGGACCTCATCGACGGCGAAGTCGATAGTGGGTCAACTGAGACAGAGGGCTGCAAGTTTTATCGGCGTTGCCCGCATGCGACCTACCGCTGCCGCCAGGAAAGGCCTCGACTTGCCGCCGTAGTGCCGGGACGGCAGGTTGCCTGTCATTTTGTCGAAGAGAACGGGGGCGTGCCGTGACGCGCTTTGCAGCTGTCAGAATCCTTCGCACCCTTCTTACGCTCATCGTTTCGGTGAGCATCACCTTTGTAGTCCTACGCGCATCGGGGGATGCGGCGTTGCAGATCTTGGGTCCGAACGCCAGGGCGCCGGATATTGCCGCGTTCCGTCGCGAGTGGGGCCTCGATCAGCCCATCTGGGTGCAATATGTTCTCTATCTGCGCAACTTGCTGCATGGTGACCTCGGCAAATCGATGCTGGACGGTCAGGATGCATTGGCGATCGTGCTAGCCAGGGTCGCTGTTACGCTGCAGCTGACCCTGCCGGCGCTTGCGGTAAACATTCTTCTTGGGATTCCAGCGGGAATTTGTTCAGCTCTCTATCGCGACACCGTCGTCGACAGATCGCTGATGATTGCCTCGGTGATCGGTTTTACCGTGCCAAGCTTCGTCCTTGCGTTAATCCTGATTCTGGTGTTTTCGGTGTGGCTCGGTGTTCTCCCCTCCGGCGGCGCAGATAGTCTTGCGAGCGGTGTCCTGCCGATTGCGACCCTGGGCATTGGTGGCGCCGCCGTGCTCGCCCGTTATACCAAGAGCGCTATGGTCGCCGTTCTTGGCCGGCTATATATCACCGCCGCAAGCGCAAAGGGCATTCGATGGAAAAATGTCGTCCGTAACCATGCCTTTCCAAATGCGGCCATTCCGATTGTGACGTTGTTCGGGCTGATGTTGGGCAGTCAAATCGCCGGCTCAGTGCTGATAGAAGCTGTGTTTGGTTGGCCGGGGATCGGACAGTTGCTCGTCACGTCCGTTGCCAACCGAGACTTGGCGGTCGTCCAAGTCATCCTGCTGCTCGTGACCGCGACGATGACCGTTTCCAATCTTCTCGTCGATGTTCTCTACGGATTCATCGATCCGAGAATGAGACATGCGTAAGGATGAATTTCCGATGACGATATCACTGCAAAGCACGACTCAACGGTATCGTGCCTCTCCCGCCGGACTAAGTCTGATCTTATTCGCGGCAAGCTGGATCGCGGTCATTTTGATTGCAGCGATATTTGCCGACAGACTCGCCCGTTTCGACGTCACGGAAATGGACCTCGCCGCAAGATTGAAACCGCCGATCTGTTTCGGCGGCTCGATCAAGCATCTGCTTGGCACCGACGAGCTCGGCCGCGATGTCCTTTCCCGCCTGCTCTTTTCAATACGCACGACGATGCTGATCGCCGTGGGAGCGACTTTCTTATCCATGGTTATTGGCACGACGTTCGGCTTCGCCGCAGCTTACTTCCGCGGTAGTGTCGAGCACGTCATTGCGCTGCTGACAGATGTGCAGGCATCGATGCCCTTTTTGATCGTCGCTCTGACTGTGATGGCATTCTTCGGCCGCGACATGGTGCTCTTCATTGGACTGATGGGGCTTTATGGCTGGGAGCGCAACGCGCGAATTGCGCGTGGCCTTGCCATAGCAGGTCAATCCCAAGGATATGCGGCGACAGCCGCGCATCTCGGAGCCCATCCAGTCCGAGTTTACCTTCAACATATATTGCCGAATACCGCATCGACGTTGATCGTGACGGCGACCCTTCTTTTTCCTGAAATCGTGCTTGCGGAGAGCGGTCTGTCGTTTCTTGGCCTTGGCGTCCAACCGCCGACCACGAGCCTTGGCATCATGGTTGGTATCGGCCGGGAGTATATTGTGAGAGCACCGTGGATGATATTGGTGCCGAGTCTGGTGATCGTCTTCACGACTATTTCCATTAGCCTGATCGGAGACTGGCTGCGAGACCAGCTCGATCCGACGCTGGTGTGAGGAAACGAAGTGCGCTTCAGCTGGCAGACCAAAATTAGATATTTGCCGTTTCAATGTTGCCTAGGTCTCGCGTCCCTTGCAGTCTTCATTGCTCTTTCGACAAAGTGGATCGAAGAATTCGGCCGTATCTCGGAAGACGCAGCTATTGCGAGGCGTGGTGGAGCTGAAATGCATTAAGATCTAAAGCCAGATGCAATCAAAAGACGCGACAAACTCGGCCCTGGGATTGGCACGACTCCAACAGATAACTTCCGTACTTGCGTGACCCTAAACGTCTTCAGCGTGAATACGGAGCAACTTGCTGCCAGGCGGTGGGCCAGCATTCATATCCTATATATTCGGTGCGGTCATATACACAAAAATGGGGCGCAGAGCCCCCGAATTTCTCGCTTGCTCGCCCATTATCGCGCGGACGATCTTTGCCTAGAGATGCCCCTCCAGTAGCGGAAAAGATCGGGGCGACAACGGAGCTACCGCACGACCGCATGACCGTGCAGCGATTTCGCGAGGCTTTCCCACGAGCACGGCAAGGTCGTGGTTCGTGCCCGGTCGCAATGCAGAAAAGCGCATCAGCAGCTGGCTCGCCAAACTGGAGGTGGAGGCCGATGCGTTTGCTGACGAGAAGGGCAGGGACGCCTTCGCGTTCGATCCGATCGAAAGCCCGTGTCTCGATGCAAGCCAATCGGAACTTCGCGTTCGAATCACCTTATTCGAAGACCGTGGTCGTCGAGCTTCGGGAAGTGCCATTCTCGCGTTGGGACGCCGACAATCGTTACTGTGCTGTTCCGTTCCGTTCATTCGAGGATCTTCGACGCCGCTGGCCTGGCCGGCGATTGAGACTGCTGCCCGCCGCAACGAACCGGACGTGCGAAAGGCCCGCTATCAAGCGCGAAAAGGCACCGAAATAGCCGAGGCCTCAAAAGCGAGAGCGAGAGAGCGCCGTCGCAAGCGCTACCCCGTGCCCCTCGCAGACCACCCGCCGTTGGCGAGGGCGGTCGCCACGCGTATCGGCGTTGTCGTGTTCGCGGGCACGGATGGCGAGATTGCGGAACCTGAGACCGCTGCCGCGTATTATTTTCCGAACGATGTCGGTGAGCTTGTCTGGACGGCTGGCGGCCCGGATCGCTCGAAGAGTTAGTCGCGACCTGGCCCGCGAAATCTTCTCCAGCTAAGGAGGAGTTAGACCGAGGCTGGTGGTTTCCAACGTTGGACGAGCTGCGGGGGCAGCGCGGCGCGAGGCGAGGACCAAAGTGCGTGCGAAACAGCGGCGGACAGAGCGCCTGCTGCCAGTTGATCCCGCCCGCACCGGCCGCTCGACATGATGCCAAGTTGGAGACCGAATTGACCGAGCACAAATCGGAAACATCAGCTGGAGTTCTTCGAAGTCTTCGACCCAGTGGAGCCTCAGGCGTGGTCTGTCGTCGCGCAGCGTGGACCGTCTTCCACAAAATATGAGAAACATCGCGTGTCGCGACACAAGATGCCATCTCGCACCGCCCAGGACGGAAAGCCTGCGGTTGACCGTCCGGGCCCGGCGCTTTGCTGCTGGCAAATCTAAGAAGAACAAAAAGGTGCCGTTAGCAGGACGGGATTTCTGCTAACGGCAACACGGCACGACCTGGCTACATTGGCAGCCAAGTGGGTCTCCGGCAGCGCTTCGAACTTACCGCGGTCAACATTGTTCCACCCGTGCCTCGCAATTTATCCGCTGAGGGAACCTTAAGTCTTGCGTCTGTAGCCACACCGTCTCGGCGTGCGTTCACCGATCGCAGTCAGATGCGATAGTTCGCATTCGACCAATCGCCAAAAACGGGTGTGTGTGCCTCCGCAAGCAGGTTTTGCACGTTACTGCTTTTCTCTCGACAGAGATGCTATTCTTCTTCTTTCTCTGCTCGTGTAACTCGATCCGTAGGTTGAGGGCTCGGCATCGGGACGTCTATATGAACGAGGCATCGAATTGCCGCCTGACCAAGCGATTTGCCTCGTATTTGCCTCGCGATGACGGTGGACGGCCGGCGACCTATCCGAAGCCAGCAGGTTTTCGACATAAACTCATTTCATCGAGTCGCTGTTCTTGCGGTCGATGATCTCGTCGAAGATCAATGTTGCCGACCCGTGATCGGTATCGTGTTGATGGGCGATTACCGGCTTCATCACTGGAATATCCTTTCGTCCATCGAGAGGCTTGGGCAGAGCTTGGTTGACGAAGAGGTTAGCAGCAATGCATTATGAGCAGAAATGGCATTGTTCCTTCGGTTCATGAATGGGTATCATAATGCTTGATCGTCAGCATCTTGCAATTCTGAGAGAAGTCAGCCGTCGAGGCGGTGTTACCGCGGCCGCCGAAAAGCTAAACGTCACTCAATCCGCCTTGAGCCATACGATCGCAAAGTTCGAGGAACGCCACCGCATCAAGATATGGATGAAATCAGGCCGCGGGCTGCGGTTGACGCAAACAGGTGAGTATCTGCTTTCTGTGGCCGAACGCGTCCTGCCCCAGATGGAACATGCCGAGCGGGTCCTGACCGATTTTGCTGTGGGAAGGAGAGGAGCCCTTCGTGTTGGCATGGAATGTCATCCCTGCCAGCGGTGGCTGACCAAGATAGCGACACCTTATCTCGACAAATGGCCCGATGTCGATTTCGACGTGCGCACGGCTTTCCGGTTCGACGGTGTCGAGGCACTCCTTGGGTACGAAATCGATCTTCTGATCACACCGGATCCCGTGGACACGCCGGACCTGCTCTTTACGCCGGTTTTCGAATATGAGCTGGTGCTTATGGTGCATGCGACGCATCCTCTTGCCGATCGGAAATGCGTGCAGCCACAGGATCTTATCGACGAGGAATTGATCACGGTTCCGGTCACATTGGAGCGGCTGGACATATACACCAAATTCCTTGTTCCCGCCCATTGCCGGCCGCGTCAGCACCGCACGGCCGAAACCATCGACCTGATGCTGCAACTCGTCTGTGCGAAAAGGGGTGTTACGGTCCTACCGGACTGGCTGTTGCAGGAAGACGCCGTTGGAATGCCGATACGCGCGCTACGCGTGGGCGATGCCGGTATACGGAAAAACATCAATCTGGGTGTACGGCGCGGCGAGGAGACCATATCATACATCGACGGTTTTCTAGCGCTTGCCCGTGAGAGGGGACGTTCGCCTTCGCCGTGATCGCGGAAAGCGAATTTCCCAGCGCCGCCTTGAGTCTCTCTCGTCAATCACGGTCGAGGAGATGTTCAGGCCACGATACTTTCAAGAGGCTATTCGAACTTGTGCATGTAGGCGACCACGTCTCGCATCTTTCCTTCCGTGCGGCATAACATTGTGATGTCCTCTCGCCTCCGGCGTAGGGGAGAAGCTCAACATTGAATTCATGGTGCCTTCCGCATAGGCGGTTTTCAGGTTGAAGATTGCCTCGTCGGCCAATCAGAAGGACGCGCCGCCGAGGATGTTGGCTGGACGTGCGGCGGCATGGTTCCTGGGTCTTCGCCGATCACATCGCAAGTGCGGCCTGACTGAGGAAGCTGCCGGCGACCTGGAACCGCTTCGCGGGTCCAGATGACCAACTGCGGGCTATCACAGCAGCAACCACGCCGTCGACCATAACCTGGGCGATCGCTCTGTCGCGCTTAGCGACTGCGCGCAGTCCGAACCCAGACGTTTCGTGTGGTGGTCTTCTGATGTTGCGACACGGCGGTTGTATCGCGGAGCGCTTGATCGACGATTGGCCATGGCAAATCCTTCAGCTTTGCTCGACAATGAGTTTCGAGATGACGTCTCGGGCCGCTTGGGAAGATGCTTGCACGGCGCCGGCAAGGTAGCCAGCCTCACTTCCGCTCGCCTCGCTCCCGGCCAGGACCAGCCGCTCCTTCCACGGGCCAGCGATCCAGCCGCCGCCAGGGGCATTCGGGTGGCCGGCGGAAAACCAGTCGGCCGATGTCGCTGTCAGCGGGTCGGCAGCCCAGTCCTTGTAGAGGGTCGCCCGTGTATGGGCAGCTTGCGGCCCGAAGATGCGCGTGAACTGGCGGATCGAGGCCTCCTTCAGCGCGTCCGCGCCGATTGCCGCACGTTGTTCGGCTCCCATCCCGACGAAGCCGAACAGGGCAGCCTTGCCCGAGGACGTGGTCGCATCATGGATCTCCGCCAAAGGTCCGACCATGCTTTGCGCTGTCCCGGAGAATCCCGCCTCGCGCCAGAAGGGACGATCGTAGACAGCGAAAAATTTGGCGTGTGGCGCCATCCAGGTCGGCGTTTGCCGCCACAGTTCGATCGTGCCTTTCTCCTGGGCTGGCTCGAACTGGACGGTCGCCTCCAGAATGCGCGGCGGAAGCGCCGCAATCACCTGTGACGCCTGAATCAGCTCTATACGCCCGTCGGCAAATCTCAAAGACAGCTCGACACCGGTTTCGTTGAGACGCATCGCGGTGACTTGCGCACCGCACCACAGCGCCGCCTCAGGCAAGCCTTGCGCCAGCGCACGAACCAATGACGCGGATCCTCCGATGAACCTCAGGGCTTCGGGCTCCTGATTCAGTCCGGGATAGCGCTTTGCCGATTCCCGCGACATCCGCTCGAAGACAACGTCGCCATCGCTGTTTTGCGCAAACGTGAGCAGATTGAGTTCGGCAACGAGCGCGGCGATCGCAGGCTGCATTCGAGGCCAGATCCAGGACGGTCCAAGGTCGAAGCCGTCTGCGTCCGCCTGGCCTGTCTCGTTCACTGTCTCGATCCGACCGCCGAGGGTGGCTCTTGCCTCGATGAGCAGGAACTCAATCCCGGCCGAATGCAGCAGTCGCGCCGTGTGCAGTCCTGCCAAGCCTCCGCCGATAATAGCTACCTTGGTGTTCCTCATTATCTCTCTCCGGGAAGCTGGCTCCCGACAGCGTTGGCCTGTTAGAAGCGGGCGCGGCTGTGACAGTCTTCAAGCGGCTCGCAGGATTGACGGTCAGGCAGGATGGCGGGACAAATTTGCGATCCCGCGGCGATAGCATGAGGAACGTCAGATCAAAAATGGCCTTGCTTCATGGATCGACAAGTTTTGCTCATAACACGGCGGTTCATGCACCTCGAGTTTGTGACGCTCGCACCGCCATCAGTCAGTCATCCCGTGCTCGTCCTGGAACACCCCCGCTAGCACGAGAATTTCCTCACCCCCGCTATGCACGTGACGCGGAAAAGCGCGGCCTCGCGCGTAGCGCACGATCGAGGTCGCACTTCCCCGCCGACGCGGGGTAGAGCATCCGTCGGTTCACCCGGCTGCGGGGCTCGGTACCCCGTCTAGGTTACCCGAATGGACGATGACCGGCCTCGTGAGATCGTCATTGATGCGCATTGGTCTGGCCTGGAACGCGCCAGAGATCCGGTCCAAGCCGCGTTGGGCGCGACATCGGCACACATTTTCTTTGCTGTATGCAAGAAACTCTCGTGATGGGTCCAGGTAAAGCATCGGGCTGCGACATGCACTCTTCACTTTGGCGGTCGGGAGCCACAATCGGGTCCGATCGGTGTTACTCGTAACTGTGCCGAATGATGGTAAAAGACATCCGCCAGAATGTGGTGATCATCGCGATAGACTTCCGCCATGATCTGGTAGAGTTCCGGATCGTGATCCTTAAAGTCGTCTGATGTGGCAACGGTGAGATCGCCACGGCGGTAGGCCACATTCGTATTGAACCAAAATCGCGTGCCTTCGGCCCAATATTCGTCGACGTTGTTCTCCATATATGCACACGCCCACAGTCCTTTCTGGTAGGCATGAGCATAAGCTTGTCCAACTCGTGCAACGAGCTCGGGATCCACCGTTCGAAGCATGTTGAAGATATTATGTGAGAATTCGTGAACCAGAATGTTCCCTCCATAATACCGCGTGCCCGGCACGCCCATCAAATTCTCGACGGCACCTGTCGTATAGAGCCCACCCATGCCGCGCGCCCTTTGGGCCCAATACTCTCGGTCTGTCATCTTGGCGATCGTGCTGGCGTAATTTCGCCGTTCGTCAGGGGTGAGGCGCGGATCATCGGGGGCTGGCTTCTCCCAGTCCCGCTGCTCGGGAATATCAGTGGTCGTTTCATCAATTGCCATGATGCCCACCCGCGCCCCGGCCCGAACCAAAGCATCGCGGACATCACGCCGTTCTGACAACATGTAAAGGACGATGTCGCGGGCAATCAAAAGTGCGGTGTCTGGAACCTTTTCGGACGAGATGACAGGTATGCCTGCTGCGTCAGCATATTTCGCGTAGAATGGATCCAGACCGAGTGCTTTCGGTGGGCTGCGCACGATGAATGTCTCGAAACTGGATATGTCAGCCATCGACAACCGTGACGCAGATGATTCATTGTCAATACCGCCAGGTTCCTTTGCAGATGCAGCAAATAGGTAGCCTCCGCAGAGCACTACCCCCATCAAGCACGTATGGATCATCGCGACCTTTCCTTTATGCGCTATTTTCCTGAGAAAAGGCAACAACCGTGCCAATCACTAAGAAAAGAGCTGAATTGAGCGTTCTCGATGACAATCTTTCGTGCCGGGCGTTTGCGGCATCGGCCATAATCCGAAGGAAGGGCAGCAGACAAAGATCTTGTGGCTGAAGCCAACATGCCTCTGGACGTTGGCGAGAAGATTCTAGGCGGCAATCCTTTCGTTCGGCAGGCCCTCCGCAGTTTGCCGTACGCCATCGAAAAATCCGTCAGGAACAAGAAGACGCGTGTGCGGGGTCACATTTTCGTGGCACCTTTCGTAAGGTGGACAGGGTCGATAATCTGCTTTTTTGTTTCATGTCAGTCGCCGATCGATCAGCGACCGGCGAGCTCAATTCCGACAATGCAATCGCGCTAGCTGAACAGTGCCAAAAGAATATCGCTGCGATCGCAACCTCGGTAGCCAGCAGCATTCGCAAACCCCGTAAAACCCACCGTTCTCCTTACCATCTCGGCCAGTTCGAAGATGTCAACAACGTGTACGCCGGTTTCTTCGGCGTGCCCTATCCGGCTCGTACCTGCTATGGGTCAAAGCACTTGCCAAGGGCGCACTGGTCGAGATCGAAGCCATGACCCGTGTCGATGAATGATGACCTGAAGAAGCCATCCGATCCGACCCAACCGACGTCTGTTATGTTTCGCTGCTTACACTTCATAGCTTGCGCACTGTCGGCGGCTTTGACGGCATAAAACACGGTTTTCACTTTGGTGGGAAGTAGTCCGCGCGGGTGACAGTGCATTCCATCATCCAGACTCTTTACTTCCAGTACCCGGGGACCTGAAGGTGACGATTTCCGGGATCCTGGTTGCAAACCGTTCCGAAATCACCATCCGCGGATTGCGCGCCGCTAACGAGCTCCGGTCACACGCTGAACCGGTGTGACGCGTGGTGGATAGGTAGCTCGCGCTGTCCGACCACCGCGCATGCGCGCAAGTCGACAGCGCCATGTTCAAATTCGCATTCGATGTGCATTTCGCGAATGAAAATTTCCAAACTTGGCCTCTGCGCTGTGAAAATGTCAATTTGTATTACTAATGAAGAATGCTGTTGGGTTTGGATAGCATAGATCCACGCTATGGATAGATAGAGAGACATGCGGTTCAAGGGACTTGATCTAAATCTCCTAGTCGTGTTCGACGCTTTGATGAATGAGCGTAAGCTCACGGCGGCGGCACACAGCATCAATCTCAGTCAGCCGGCCATGAGCGCGGCTGTCGCCCGGCTGCGCGCCTATTTCCAAGATGAGCTGTTTACGATGACGGGCCGCGAATTTATCCCGACGCCGCGGGCGGAAGGTATTGCGCCTGCGGTGCGCGAGGCTCTGCTGCAAGTTCAGCTCTCCATTATTTCCTGGCAGCCGTTTGATCCGGCCCAATCGGATCGTCGCTTCAGAATCGCACTTTCCGATTACGTCACGCTTGTATTTTTTGAAAAAGTCGTGGAGCGTGTGGCGCGGGAAGCTCCCGGCGTCAGCTTCGAATTTTTCCCCCCCGCCGACCACAATGAAGACCTTCTCCGGCGCGGCGAAGTCGATCTTCTCATTTTGCCGGAAATATTCATGTCGAACGCCCATCCTCATGCGAGGCTTTTCGACGATTTACACGTGTGCGTAGGCTGTCGCTCGAACAAGCAGCTGGCAGAGCCACTCACATTCGAGAGATACATGTCGATGGGGCACGTTGTCGCTAAGTTCGGAAGTTTCCGGAGGCCAGGCCTCGAGGAATGGTATTTGCGCGAGCACGGTCGCAAGAGACGCATCGACGTCGTGGTACACGGCTTCAGCATGATTGCGCCCGTGCTGTCCAACACTGACCGTATAGGAACCATGCCCTTACGGCTGGCGCAGCATTTCGCAAAAACAATACCCCTTCGAATTGTCGACCTTCCGCTGCCACAACATCTTCCGTTCACCGAGGCCGTGCAATGGCATGCGCTTCACAACAGTGATCCGGCAAGCCTCTGGATGCGCGACATTCTATTCCAGGAAGCGGCCCGTATGAAATCGCCGCTTGTCGCGGCCGAGCCCCTCGTCGATCAGGACCAGCACGAACGTTGTCCAGCCCATCTTCCGAACACGGCGCATCAGTCAGGTCGAGCCATGATTTCAGATTGAATCTTGGCAGCGGTATACAGGGAAGCATCCAGCGGGAGACTCCCAAACGCAAGTTGACACAGAAGATAGTTAGCGCCTGCCTCTTCTATCTGATTCAGTAAAGCTTGCCGCACCGAGGCCGCCGTTCCTGCAACGCATAACTCATTCTCGACCGCCTCGTCGAAGGTCAGCGGCAGGTTCGGAGGCGTCTGCAGGTCATTCAGGTCGTAAAGAAACTTAAAGCTCTCGAGCCAATGTTCGTAAGCCGACGCTGCGATCGAATAAGCATCGCGGTCAGAACGTCCAATCACGACCATGCGTAGCAATCCTCGAAATGGCGATTGATCATCTGCGCTCGCGTTGCATTTTCGATAAGCGCGGAAGGCATCGGTAATTTTGCGGACAGAAGAGGAAGGTCCTACGCACGCGATATTTGCGCCGTTCGCAGCTGCCCAGTGCGCAGACTCGGGCCGGCTGGTGGCGATCCACGTCGGTGGATGCGGACGTTGATGAGGCCTCAATGTCAAAGGTATGCCGCTTAGCTCATAATGCTCGCCCTTATGCGACAGCGTTCCGCCTTTCATCGCATTCACCAGAATCTCACTGGCTTCTACGTAGCGGCCTGGCGCCGCGTCCGGACCAATCCCGAAATAACCGAGTTCGATCGGGAGAGACCCGCGCCCTATCCCGAGCTCGACTCTGCCGCCGCTCAATTGATCCAGCATGCAGATTTCTTCGAAAGCCCGCAGCGGATGATAGAGGGGCAGCAGCATGACTAAAGGCCCAATACGAAGGCGACGCGTGCGCTGTGCAACGCTTGATAAAAACAAATTTGGCGATGGGCCTCTGCCGTGCGGAGTACAATGGTGCTCAGCGAGGTGATACGCGTAGAAACCAAGGCGATCGCACGCCTCTGCCAACCTCAGGCGATCCGAATACTGCTGGGCGATGTCGCTGCCGTTCGCGTCAAGGTGATCGAAGATGCCGAAGGTCAGGTTAGAAGGAAGGGCATTTCCCATTCAATTGTCTCCAATGTTTGACTAAAACCCGTAGGTTCAGGCGATCCGATATGTCGTTTTGGCCATTTCGTTCGTCCGCGTGACAAAGCAAAAATTAACGGCGCGTAACCGGCAATCGCTGCGTCTTCAGGCTTTCAGAAATGTCACCGGCAGCTGAAAGGAATTTATCCATTTGGGCTTTTGTACCGATGCTCACGCGGATATGATTTTCCAAGCCATCATCGGGAAAGACGGCTACAAGTACCTTTTGCCTTTTTAACGATGCTTGCCACCAAGCGCCGTTTTGTCCGGATGGCACACGAGCAAGCAAGAAATTTGCATAAGACGGGATCACCGAAAATCCGAGTTCGGATAGCGCAACCATCGTTCGCTGTCTTTCATGTTTGATGTGTTTATGGTTCTCGGCGTAAGCGGCGCGGTGTGAAAGGATGCTAATGCCCACCGCATGGGCAATAAGGTTCATGTTGAAGAGATTCTGGATGTTGCGTAGCCTCCCGATAAGTTCAGGATGACCGAAGCCGAAACCAACGCGGATACCGGCGGCGGCGTAGCTTTTCGAAAATGTCCTTAAAATTAGAAGATTCGAATGGCGATTAATAAGGCGTAGAGCATCATCGGGTGCAAAATCGACATATGCCTCATCCAATACGATCAATCGGTCGGACTGGGCGGCGAGCTTATCGATATCGGCTACCGGAACAAACGTTCCGCTCGGGTTGTTCGGATTAGCCAGCAGGATAAACTTTGCATCTTTTGGGGGACCAAGAAGCAGCTGCTCGATTGGCAACGAATAAGCTTTGCCCCATCCGATTTCTAAAAATCGAGCACCCTGCAACATAGCAAGCTTGCGGTTGAACGAAAAACCCGGCGACATCATCGCCACGCTATCGCCTGGAGCAAGGAAGGCTCTGTAAAGGAGCCCCAGCAGCTCAGACGATCCGTTGCCTGCGATCACTTGATCCTGGGACAAGCCATACGCATTGGCCGCCGCCTCCCGCAAGCTGAAATTGTCATCTTCGGGATAAAGGTAATGCCGTTTGAGAGCCGTAAGCGCGGTTCGCATCACCGCAATCGGTAACGGAAAGGGATTCTCATTTGTGTCTAGTTTGACGCAATCGGCGTCCGGACCCGCTTGACTGGACGGCACAGCATCTAACTGTCTCGCTGTCTGCGAAAGAGCCGAAAGCACACCTTGCAATTTTGCATCAGACATATCTTTTCTCCGTTTCAATTCGCTGGACTCGTTTGCGCGTCATTTGGCCGTCCTATGTGGCTTCGAACCTTCGTGCCTAAGCGAGCGCAGCAATGGCCATCCTGACGGCAGATTCACCAAGGACCACCGCGAGTGCCTCAAGCCGCAATATGCTCAAAACTTCGCATTGGAGCGTCACCGCGCCCCATTCGCATTTTGACAAACTGTTTGATCTTAGGCGCCACCGCTGCTAGCTCGTGGCCCGCCGTTTCGAATTCAGTCCACCTGTCTTCGATCAAGACGGAGAAGCAGCGAACGCGGCCGCTATCGCGGCTGCGACATTACCGGTCCCGCCGGCCCACATGTCCCTCGCATAATTTGCAATGAATGGTGCACGCGATGATAGATAGGGCAGGTGGCGGCAGGGCGGCCCGCACCATTGATTGCTGCGGAAAACGTCATGAAGGCCTCCTGACGAATGACATTGAAAATTCGATGTTGATCAAGACTCCAATGCCGCCATGATTGGCACCATCGGTGTCGCGTGCACACGGAGCATCCTGGCCCATCTTCCACCGATGACTCGATCGTTGCCTCCACCTGCCGAGTCGCTAGCCGACACATCGTCGGTCAAGGTCATTGACATTAGGATCAATGAGCACATCGCCACTGTTTCTTCAGACGAGGCTTTGTCACGTGGACAACGGATTAGCATCGCAGATACCCCTTGTGATTGAGCGTCTCAACGAAACCTATTTACCCTTCATCGGACCATTGGGGTAATTGATTGATTTGATGGGATACATCCAAATGTCGAATACAACCAAAGCGATTAGGCTTGTAGCTTGGCCCTGCGGCCAGTCCACGTGATCCATGCAGGCCGTGAGGATCTGTCGCGAGAAAACACTGGGCCGAACTCAATCAGCACATTTGCGAGAGAGCCGTCCGAAGAACGGATCATTCCCGTCAATGGAGTGGAGAGAATCATTTAGGAGATGGATACTCATCATCCAAACAATAGATTTTGCAATCTAGGTAAATTCCGCATAGTGCGTTTTGTTGTTCGCCAATTCGTCGGAGCAATCAAAATGCACGTTCTCGATGTTGGGGAAATGGCCCAGCTCTTCGTCAAATCGTTTAAATTGGTTGCGATTTTCGCTACCGCATGCGTTGTGCTCGAGGTGATCTTTCCGGCTTACCGATACAGTTTTGCCTCGTACATTCGCGGTGCGCGGAATTGGATTATCCGTATCGGATGCGGCACTTTAATCTGGCACTTCTACGCTTTGGGTTTGAAATGGTTGGGGGTTAAGCCGCTCCTAACGATCAATTTTGGTGCGTTGCTTCACTCTAATAGCCCGATCATCAATACGGGCTTCGCCGTCCTTTCGGGCGTTTTAGTCGCGATTGCCGGTGACTTCTTTTACTACTGGATGCACCGGGCTCAGCACGCCGTTCCATTTCTGTGGCGCCTGCACGCAACCCATCATTCAATCCGCGAACTGACGGCGTGGAATTGCAACCACCATATTTCCGAGCCATTTGTTTACGCGGCGTTTGTAGCACTACCACTCGCGCTAATTCACTTCGAATCAGGCGTCGTGCCCGTTGCTGCCATGGCGCTGATTACCTTTCAGGCCCATCTTTCCCACTCTAGCACACGCTTTAATTTGGGGCCGCTTCGGTACCTCATCGGCGATAATAAATTCCACCGTATTCACCACTCCACGGAACTTCACCACCGGCATAAAAACTATGGCTTCTTTACAACCGTTTGGGACACGATTTTCCGTACTGCATACTGGCCGAAAATGAATGAGTGGCCGGAAGTTGGCATGCGAAATCAGCCCGAACCGCTCACCGTACGCGACTTCATTATGTTCCCGTTTGACCAACGCCGCTGGCGCAAAGCTAAAGCCGGAAGTGGTACACAGGGAATTGAAACTGGAGGATTGAACGCGGTAAAGAGAGATGGTCCCATTCATTCGGACAGTAGTTCTGCAATTTAGAGCGCAAAGCGCTGCTTGTTCAGTTGCCGTTTCTATCGCAGGGGGATCGTGCAGCAACTCTGATCCGAGTCCGGTCTGCCCGCACTACTGTCAGGCGCAACTGGTCAGGCCGAGGCCGAATATTGCCATGGCAATAACATGTTCGCCTTTCCACTCTGAGACCGTTTAAGGCTTGGCTGAAATTACAAAGAGCTCACGCGCTAACTCAATCGCTGCCGTGGTGGTCTGCGCGGCATGGGCAACACGAGGGATCCATCCATTAAACGGTCGGCCTTTTCGGCCGAGAGCTTTAGGAGTCGACGGCCGCATTAAAGGCGGACAACAACGAGGAGCGACCTCCCCTACCTCGCTTGCGAACTCCTTCGTGAACCGCAGGACAAATTGGCCGATCAACATTAAGCGGCTGAACGCGACGGATGCTGACGAGGGGAAGCTAGAGGCAATCATCCGCCCAGAGGCTTATCAATGTGATGGCATCATCCGGCTCGCACAGACCGGTTCTGCCGTTTGTCGCGCCAGCGCCTTCGTCAATCCGCTTGTCAGGAGGACCTACGAGAATTTGATCCGCAGACCCGTCTCCTTGTTTCGGAGGGATTTTCTCCATAGTGCGCCCTATAAACTGCGGCGAATCTTCCGAATTGAAAGAAGCCCCATTTCAGGCAGATTTCCTTCATAAGCATGCGGTTTTCTGGATCGAGCAGGTCTTCGCGTGCTGCCCGGAGCCGAAGCATCTGCAGATAAGCTGCCGGCGTTGTATTCTTGAAAGCACGAAAACCTGCTTCGAGTGCCCTGGTGGAAACACCCGCTGCATCTGCCACCATTGGCATTGTAATCGGCTGGTTGACATTGGCACACATGAACTCGATCCCACGGCGGACGTGGCCGGGAGCAATCATATGGGGTTTCTTATCCAGCAGATGCGATAACCGATGGGGCACCATCCGTATTACGACATCGGCTAGCGCCTGCGTAATATGAGCCATGGCTATGGGACTCTGACAGAGGGGACCATTATCACGTATTCCGTCGATAATCGCTTCCGTGAGATTGCCGATTGTCCGACCAACTGGCGTTGAAAGATCCACTTCGGGCAACAGGTCGAGCGAGCCGCTAAACGGGATATCGAAAGTTTCGCCAATGGTCCGTTGGATCAAAGACCAATTAAGCACCAGCTCATCTATTAAATTGGATTGCCCTTGTATAGAAATGCTGTCTGGTTCGAAATTCCTGTAAAGAAGCAATTTCTCTTCCCGGGCCTCAGCCATGCGCGAACCGTACGTAACCCCCATGCCGCCTCTGCGAGGCACCACGATCGATAGATGCTCTGTAGCTTCGGAACACCACTGAGCGCGGAACTGAAACCCGGTCTGATGGTGACCGGTGATCAATGCTGCGCTTTCACACCCGGCAAGATCGAGCGCCCAATAGAAGTCTCGAGTACGACCAACGAGATCGGCGTCGAATGTGCCGAAAACCGCTCCGAGGGATTCGATCATGCTATCGAACGTCGAGCCACGATATCGAAAAACGGTATTCTCAGCGCTATTTTCCATCATGCATCTCCAGGCTCAATCCTGCTGCTCGGTCATGCTGGTTCAATGACCAAGCCTGTGATCTAGCTGTGTGCTCGTGCATTCCGAGTTGTGGTTGCGCGTCGTTGATCTCTTTCAACGTGCGGCAACAATTCGACTTTCCGCGACAGAATACGCCCTCATCACCGGCCGACTGAGATTGATCTGGCTGCCGCCCCAGTGAGCTTGGCTCGTCATCAAAGCGTCGAACACGACCGGGAGATTTAGATCAAGTCCTTTGAACCGCAGGTTTCCTCCACAGAAGGCTGGCGCAATCTCGATCGCCGGAATTTCAATGCGTGTGGGACTGCGTAAGTTTGCCAGTGGGCATTCGGCGCTTCGGGTAAACAGTCGAGGTGACTCACAGCTCCGGTCCGTTCCGGTCGATCGTCGTACCAGCTGGCCAATCGGAGATTGGCCGTCCAACAGGCAGAATAATGACAAGTGGGTCCTCGACGCGCGTGGGCGGCAGGTCTGTACGCGCGTGTGGCAGCGTGGATCGTACGCTAATCTCCGACACAACAGTCACCGGGCCGTTTCGACCGAACCTCTCAATGTGTTTTTGCAATGCGGGCCGCACCGTGCCGAAAGCAAACGGAACAGCCAGTTCGCGCAACACCGGAAGCATGGCTTGGATCGAATGTCCGATCCCCAAACCCTCGAGATCCGGACGCACACCATATAGTCCAAGCTCAGCCACCAACTGATCGGTTGTGCCAACCTTTATGAACCGGCGCAGCAATCCCATGTGAGCGGCGACGCCACTAGCGTCATAGGCGATTGCACGAAGCTCAGGTCTTGCTCCGGCCCAGCTTTGACTGCCCTCGAACGGCTTTGCATTAAAGGCACCGGTTGGCCCATAGGTCTTTCGAAAGAACTCGGCGAGTTCGACATGTTCGGCGAGTTCCAACTCGCTTTCCCAGCGCAATTTCCACTGCACGTCAGCGCGCATGCAAGACCTCTTATTTGCTGTCGACTGGAGTTCGGAGATATCGACCTTCGTCAAAGTTTATCGCTCGAGTTTGCCGCAAGCAGCAATCCGAACGCGGCGTACCGGCCACCCAATCTTTTTGAAATTTCCCAGATCCGAGTGATCGGCATTGGTTCTCAATGTGGCTCTCAAGGGGGATATTCGGTAACCGAAGCGCCATATCATGAGGCCAATCAAATCTGAAATGGCATTATTTCATGAATCGATGAACAGAGCTCATAGTGCTCGGTTTCGGGTGGCTCCAGCAGATAAATGGGAACGAATATCTTGCGGATCTTTTTGAATTCCCCGCAAAGCCCGCTCGAACGTCAGCCGCAAACATCGATCATATGTCCATTTTTGGCCATTGGCCGCACTGCCGACCGGAGGATTTTCTTCGTCGGGGTTGAGCCTTCCCGAACCTCCGTCGTAAGCGACCGTTTTCCTCTCGTGAAGGAATGCTGATTTTAATCAGCCATCTCTAATGAATTGACCAGTTGGAGTAAGCAGACATGGCTCTGCAAATGGGAAACGGAATCGCCGCACATGCGCGGGTTTGGTGGCGATTGGCAGCGATCAAGAGGACAATATCGTCGAACGGCGGATCAGAGGCGAGGTCGATAGTGGCGAGGCGCGTCAGCTCTACTTCGGTCTGCAAAGGTGGTGCCCTCACGCTTCGACGGGTTGCTCGTCGGTCGGAACGCGAGAATTCCACTGAGCTGAAGAAGGCCCGCCGCAATTGCACCGAGCATTGGCGCAAATATATAGAGCCAGAGCTGAGCGCGCGCGATCTCTCCCGCGAAGAGTGCCGGCCCGAGTGATCTTGCAGGGTTTACAGAAGCACCCGAAACCGTAATGCCGGCCAGATGGATTGCAATTAAGGTTAAACCGATCGCAAATCCTGCGAGAGTGCCTCCGCTATCCTCTGCCGTGCTTTTGAGAAATACAGTCACGAACAGAAACGAGGAGATGAACTCAAACAGGAACGCAGATTTCATCCCGTAGGCTCCCCAGCCGTTCTGAGCGAAACCTTCTGTGGCGATATCGTAACCGCCGAGCTTGTCCGTAGCGATCAGGTAGAGCGTGCCTGCCGCCGCGATAGCCCCCGCGCTTTGCGCGAAGACATAAGCCACGAAATCCCATAGTCCAAATCGCCGCGAAACGAGAAAACCCAGGCTGACGGCCGGATTGAGATGAGCACCTGAAACTGGGCCAATCGTGTAAGCCATGGCCACCACGGTCAACCCGAAGGCAAGAGCGACACCGAGCATGCCGACCTCCAGACGCATAAAAAGAAGTGTGCCGCAGCCGAAGAAAATGAGCGCAAAAGTTCCGAGGAATTCGCAAAAATATCTATTCATCTTTAACTCCGTTGATTTCATCCCCACGGATACTTCGCTGCCAACTGCGTTTTCGACAGCTTCATCGAGCAGCGTTGGCCAGAACCTTTTGAGACCTACAAAACCAATCGTCTGTGTAATAGGTGCGGAACAACATCAGAGCCTTTGCGCTCGCAGGTTTGTCATAAACCACGCATATTTCGTGCCGAATGAAAAAAATCGTTGCGGAGCAAGGCGATCATTCAGATGGTCGCTCTATTCCATGTTTGAAAGTGTCGCGAATTCGACAATAAATGACATGGCAGACGCGAAAGTCTCCAGGCGTACCCCTTAAGCCGCGGAACGATAATCGAAAGGCACTTTTTTAGAGCGCCCACCCCGCTGGCATGAAGCTTGCTGATCCTCGCCACAAGGCAAACAGCAAGCGTCAAAATTCTCAAAGATCGTCGCTGCGCCTGCCGACATCAACAGGTCACAACCAATGTCAATGAGAAGGAAAATCGCAATGACGAAGATTTCAGAAAGGTCCTTTGAAACCATCGAAAACTCAGCGTCGTCGGCTCCCAAGGTGGTCGATCAGTTCGGCGCGTCCGTAGAAAAGGGAAACAAGCAGTTGACAGAAGCCTTTTTGAAGTTTGCGTCGAGCGCTGAAGAGACGCAGAAAATGCTTACCCCAATCTTCGAAACTACCAATCTGGTTGGCTACGAATTAACGCTGAAGACGGTCGCTGCACTGCAGGCCAATACCGAAGCCGGCTTCTCGCACTTGCAAGCGTTGCTCGGCGCGAATTCGCCGTCGCAATTCTTTGAACTGCAGTCGACCTACCTCCGTAAGCGCGTTGACGCAAGCATCGAGCAGGCCAAGGAACTCCGCGCATTGGCAAACAAGGCGGTGGCGGAGATCTCAAAGCCGATCAAGGGTGCCTTTGACAAAGCTTTGACGGACCTCAAGGCGACCTAAATCAACTCCAGACTAACACACCGCCGATAGGAGTTGTTGGTGCATGCCAATGCCTAATCAGAAACGTCGAGACGAATGGCAGGATTTCACCGATAGACGCATATGATCGAAGCTGCTTTTGACGGAGTTTGGGGATGATTCGAATTTGTCGAAGGGCAATGGGGAATGATTGCTCTATTGCCTTGGCGAGGAAATTGACCGCGGTCGCAGCGGCGGCCTACTCGCCTTTTTCTTCAAACGATCTTCTGGACGACGTGCGGCCGGCAACCTCTATTTGGCCGGAAACCTATACCATGCCGACATTAGCAGCTAACGACGGCGCGCCCATGCTACCGGTCGCGGTAGCAAAATCTCACAATCGCGTCGAATTGTGGCAGGCGGCCATTGCCGTCCGCTTCGCTTGAGGGTTGGTCCGCCAGCTCAATCAACGCGGCTCGGCATCGCGGCGATACTTGAACGTTCGGAAGTTATTCCAATATCTTTCGCAGGATCACAGGTGGCGTGGAAAGGAGGAATCAGATGCCGGTGAATGATGTTTCATGGACTCGTCCGATCACGATCCGACTGCAGAGCGGTCTCGAGCGGACATTTGCAGGCGTTTACGACGCCCTGGATTTTCTCGAAAACGAATGGCCATTGCGCTTTGGCGAACGCCATCAGCGCGCGGTCAAAACCTGTCGCGGTGCCCTCAACGGCACCGTAGCCGCCGTCATCGCGCGAGAGGCATTCATGGATGCTTGCCTCGAAGCCGGCATGACGGCAGGCATGGCCCCGTTGAAGGTTAAGCAGAACACTCACCCGGCGCGAACCGCTCGGCTGGCTCTCATCCGGATCTGACATTTATTGGTCCCGCTTCACTAGATGCGGGACTTGCGCTTTCAAGGCCAATCCAGATCGCCCCTTTTGTCGAGGACCCGATCGAAGGTTGATCCATTGTCCGTTTAGTCGACCTTAGGAATGACGTCGCGTTGATCCTATTGCGAACGAGCAAAGTGTGAATGAGCTCGCTGGTCGAGCAGCTTCACATAGCGCAGACGCATCTCCTTCATGTCGATCTCGCCTTCGATCCACAACTCAACGAGCGCGACGAATTCGGAGTCGTCGTCGATCGGCGTTCCACGAGCACGCGCGCGGGCAATTGCACGTTCCGCAATGGATCGTCGTGACTGGATGATACCATGCCCCCCGGATCGAACTAAGCGCCCCCGCGATAGCAATTCGATCGAGCAGCCGCCACTTGAAAACCGATACGCCAGACCATACTTGCCGATTACCGCCCGCATCGATGGCTTCCTGCTCGATGATCGTTCATTTGGCGTTCGAGGCTGTCCGGGTTGGAAAGAGAGGGCGCTCCCTGAGAAGGTCGAGCGCCCTCTCTTGTTTTGGCCCCACCGATAATTGAAACGACAATGGCTTAACCGTCAGGATCGGCCGCTCTGGCCCCAGCGATCGTATCATGCTAGATGACGAGCTTGAGGTGGCTGGACAAGACCAAGCCAGCTGCCCCTCGCAATGCGGTGTGACCTTCGCCAATACCATTCACCGTGATGGAAATTTCCTGGTTCGGCCGCTTCCTGACCAGGCGCTCGACATGCTGCCTGACGCGCTCGGCTGCGTCTACGCCGCCGCCTGCGATATCGCCGTGCAGGACATAGGAATTGAGCGACAGGGTCTGTTGCAAGTTAAGAATCCCGAACGCCACGTTTCGTGTATAGCGGTCCAGCAGACCGTCCGCAGCCTCCGACCCCTCGGCGGCCCCTTTAACGAGGCGAGCGCAGGTGACAGTCTCGGGATTTTCCATGCCTTGTCGAGCCGCTTCGCGCCGCAACCAGGGCAGAGCGGCGACGGTTTCCCAACATCCGTGCTTGCCGCAATTGCAGAGTTCTCCATCGATCTGGACCACCGTATGGCCAAGTTCGCCTCCGGAGCCAGCAAGCCCCCGATAGACGCGTCCGTCGATGTAGAACGCGCCGCCCAATACTTCGCCGGTATAAATGGCTGCGAATGTCTGCTGGCCTCGTCCCGGCCCGAACCACCGGTCGCCAACGAGCAGCGCGCGCGGATGGTGATCGATGACGACAGGGAGTGAAAAATGCTTCTGCAGGATGTCGACCAGAGGAAGGCCGGTCAGAACGGGCGCGAGATTGACGGCAAGGATCACGCCATTATCGCTGTCGATCATGCCTCCCGAGGCTATGCCAATCCCGAAGGGCGCCTGATGGGCTTGTGCGAGCGTCACGGATAAGGTGTCCTTTATGATGGTCAGGAACATATCCCTGTCCCCATGCGGATCGAATTCCGCCTTTGTCAGCGCTTTGATTTCGCCGCTGAGGGTCACGAGACATGTCTGGATCCGGCCTGGCAGGAGGAGCACGGCGCCGAGCATCGGGGCTTCCGGATTGAAATAGATCGGACGTGCCGGCTTGCCGCCCTTGAAGTCGGAGGGCACCGCATCGCCTTCGACAAGCAGGCCCTCTTCGATCATCGGCTGGACGATGCCGGTAATGGTCGTCCGGTTGACGCCGGCCAAACGGGCGAGCTCCGCACGGCTTTTGGGACCATTGTCGTACAACGCCTGCAGCACCCGGCCGCGATTGATCTCGCCGAGAGTGGACTGGGAAACGAGCGTTACATTGCCACCTTCGCCAGCCAGCGCTTCCTTGGTGGAAGCACTGCGTTGCCCCAGCGAATAGGATGGCTGATTTCCGAACTTCAATTTCTATCTCCGATTTGGCAGCCGTCTTTCTAGCCCCTGAGAGCTTGCTCGGCCAGATGGCGCTTGCCTGCGTCGCACAGAACAACCAGATCGATGGCTGGCCAGGCTAGCTCGAGGAATCCCTGTGACGACTTCTTGACAGTAACATAAGTTTGTGCGAAGTACAAACAAACCGCTGAAAGCGGCAGATCGAGGGGCAACAATCGAAATCGAGCTCGGCGCCAACAGGCTTCCCGGCATCGAGTGAGGTTGGATTACGAGCAACTGAGGAGGCATACATGACATTCGATATCGGAAATATGTCGCGCCGGAACATGCTGAAGTCAGCATCGGTCGCGGCTCTCTTGGCATCAAGTGCAGGCTCACTTGTCGCGCCGCGGCGTGCGTCTGCCCAAGACGCCAAGACCGTGCGCGTTCTGTCGGTCGAAGATCCGTTCTTCTTCTCGATGAAAGCGATGATCCCGGAATTCGAGAAGGAAACGGGCATCAAGGTTGAACTCGAAAGCCTTTCCTACGACGCGCTGCAGACGCGCCTGGTCTCCGCCTTCGTCGCAAAGACCTCGGATGCCGACGTGATTGCCGTCGACCAGATGTGGCTTGGCCAGTATCTCGACAACGGCTGGATCATTTCTCTCAACGACTACATCGCCAAGGACAGCGACATCGACCTCGCCGACTTCATCCCGGAGGTCCTCTATTCGTCGAACATGTGGCGCGGGCAGATCGCAACGCTGCCGGTGGCGGCTTACGCGCAAGGGGTGATGTACCGCAAGGATATCTTCGAGAGCTTCGGCATCGCCGCACCGCCGACCAAGGCCGCCGAAGACTGGACCTGGACGAAGTATATCGAGACGCTGAAGGCGCTCGAAGGCAAGTCGTTCGACGGCAAGCCGCTCTTCCCGACGGTGATTTGCGGATCGCAGCCGTCGCCGATTACGCACATGTTTACCCAGCTTTCGGCGAGCCACGGCGCGAGCTGGTTCAAGTCCTTCCCCGGCGCGCCCTGGGATTTCTCGCCGCAGCTCACCGGCCCGGCCTGGGCAAAGTCGGTCGATGTCTACCGGCAGCTCTATAAGCTCTCGCCGCCCGAAGCGATCAACTACGTCTGGTTCGATGCCGGCACCCGCTTCGCCAAGGGCGATATCGGCATGTTCTACTGGTGGACGCCGTATTTCTATCTGGTGAAGAATTCCGGCTACATGACGGGCAAGAAATCCGATGTCATCAACAAATACGCGACCGCCGCACTTCCGAAGGCCGAAGGAGTCTCTCAGACGGTGAGCCTCGGTGGCTGGAGCCTCGGTGTTCCCTCCAGTTCCGACCGGCAGGACAACGGCTATGCCTTCATCAAATGGGCGACGTCGAAGGCGACGCAGAAGAAGATGGCCGAGTGGCCGGACCTCAATTTCCAGTTCTCGGATTTTGCCCGCAAGTCGCTCTACGAGGACGCCGACGTCAAGAAGATCTATCCCTACCTCGATGTCCAGTACGACATGATGAAGCAGGGCAACGGCAAGATCACGCGTCCGCCGGTTCCCGGCTACACCGCCGTCGAAAGTGTGCTCGGCCTCACGCTCAACCAGCTTCTGACCGGCAACGAAGATCCGAAGACGGCGCTCGAGCGCACGAACAGCCTGTTCGAAAGCATCCTCAAAGGCAATCTGATGATCCCGTATCAGAAGGAAAGCTATGCCGACACGCTCGATGGCGCCAAGGCCCTGATCGGCAAGCTCGGCAAGGCGTAATAGAATTCTCCTCGGGCCGGCGCGTGCAAAGGTTCGCGCCGGCTGAAACGAGTGAAGAAGAACTGGACTTCGACAATGCACGCTACCACCCTTCGCTCGCCGCAGGCGCTTGCGCCAGTCCGGCGCGGCTTCGTCCGGCGCAACCTGCCATACTTCCTGATCGCGCCTTCGGTGATCATGCTGCTCGCGCTGATCGCCTATCCGCTGCTCTTTGCCCTGAAGTCGAGCTTCTATTTCTGGAACCTGCAGGTTGGCCCGCAGCCTTTGGCCTTCGTCGAGCTGGACAACTATGTGCAGGCGCTCAATGCGTTCGACTTCCGCGCGGCGCTCACGAATACGCTGATCCTGTCGATCCTGGGCACCGCGATCGAATTCTCGCTTGGCCTGGCGATTGCGCTCGTCCTGCTCAAAGCGCTGCCCGGCATGAATGTCGTGCGTGCGCTTCTGATCCTGCCGACTACCATCGCGCCGATCGTCGTCGGATTTCTGTTTCGCTATCTCTACGATCCCGGCGGCGGTCTTGTCACCTGGTTGCTGCAGTCGCTCTGGCTGCCGGTCCCGGCGGAAGGCATTCTCGGCTCTCCCGCAACAGCGCTTGCGGCGATCCTCTTCGTCGATATCTGGCAGTGGACGCCGTTCTTCGCGATCGTTCTCTATGCCAGCCTGCTTTCGGTCCCAGACGAGATAATCGAAGCGGCCAGGCTCGATCGGGCGTCGGCCTGGACGATCCTGACGCGCATCAAGCTGCCGCTCATCCGGCGCACCGCGATCATCATCGTCATGCTGCGCTTCATGCAGATCTTCAACACATTCGACACGGTGCTGGTGCTGACCCGTGGCGGGCCGGGGACGTCGACGCGCACGCTCGGCTATTCGCTCTACGAGCAGGGCCTCGTCAACTTCAATGTCGGCCTTGTCAGCGCTCAGACATGGATCGCGGTGCTGATCGTCAACATCATCGTCGCCCTCTACGTCTTCTTCGCCTTCCGAAATGAGGAGTGGTGATATGAAAAGCCGCAAGACCTTCTATACCGCGCTCACCTATGCTGCCGGCCTGCTGTTCCTGGCCGTCTTCATCGGCCCGATACTCTGGTTCCTGGCGCTCGCCATCCGGCCGGCCGAAACCGCGTTTGCAATGCCGCCGCAGCTGACGTTCGAGCCGACGTTCGATGCCTTCCGGCATATCCTGGTCGATCCCGGCACCAACGCACCGCAACTGGTGAACTCGCTGATCGTCGCAATCGGCGCGGTGCTGCTCAATCTGCCGTTCTCGGTTCCCGCCGCTTATGCGCTTTCCCGCTTCAAGCTGCGGGGCAAGAAGAACATCATGCTCTGGTATCTCGGCCTGCTGATGGCGCCGCCGATCGCCTTCCTGATTCCGTATTTCGTGTTGATCACGCGGATCGGCCTGCAGGGCTCCTACTTCTCGATGGTGCTGGTTCTCCAGACGTTGACGATCCCGTTCTCCGTCTGGCTGATGAAAAGCTTCATCGACGAGGTGCCGGCCGAACTCGAAGAAGCCGGCCGCGTCGACGGTGCCCGCTGGTACACGATCATGTGGCGCATCACGCTGCCGATTGTGCGTCCCGGCATCATCGTTACCTCGATGTTCGCCTTCGTCTTTGCCTGGAACAACGCAGCCTTCCCGCTGGTGCTGAGTTCGCGTTCCACCGCCACTCTCCCGATCGGGACCCTTGGATATTTCGCGACCAGCGGCGTGACCTGGAACTACATCGCCGCAGCCGCCGTGCTCGCGATGATCCCGCCGATGATCATCTTCCTGGTTTTTGACCGCTACGTCGTCCGGGGCCTGACCTTCGGGTCGGTCAAAGGCTGAGCTTTTCTAAAGTCTGAATGGAGTAAAAAAGAATGAGCAAACTTCGTATCGGCGTTATCGGCGCCGGCCTCTGGGGCAATAATCACGCCCATACCTTCAACGTCCTACCAGAAACCGAACTTGTCGGCGTCTGCGATCTGGACGAGGGCAGGGCGCTCAAGATGAAGGAAAGCTTCGGCGCGGCGGAAGCGTTCACCGACTACAATAAGCTGATCGCCAGCGACCGCATCGACGCCGTGTCGGTGGCAACCCCCGACTTCACCCATACGCCGATCGTCCTTGCGGCACTCAAGGCCGACAAGCATGTCTTGAGCGAAAAGCCGCTGGCGACGACCGTCAAGGAAGCCGAAGAGATCGCCGAGGCTGCCGCAAAGTCGAAGGGCAAGCTGATGATCGACTTTCACAACCGGGTGAACCCGATCCTGGCGCAGGTCCGCGATATGATCCAGGACGGCCAGATCGGCTTGGCCAAACACGGCACGGCGCGGCTCTCGAACACGACCTTTGTTCCCTTCGAAATGCTGAGCTGGGCTGCGAAGTCGTCGGCGCTCTGGTTCCTGGGCAGCCATCTCGTCGACGTCCTCCGTTTCATTCTCGAAGACGAGGTGACCCGCGTCTATGCCGTTGCCCGGTCCGGCACGCTTGCCGCCGGCGGCGTCGACACCAAGGATTTCCACGCCTCGATCCTCGAATTTTCCAAGGGCACTGTCGTGACCATGGAAAACAGCTGGATCCTGTCACGCGACAACCCGTCGCTCGTCGATTTCAAAATCGAATTCGTCGGCGAGAAGGGTCAGATCCAGGCGGATCCCACCCATAGCGGCGGCCTTCGCCGTATCGTCGATGGAGGCATGCGGTTCAACGACTACATCGGCATGACGCCGACAGGCGCCACCCGCATCGGCGGCTTCGTGCAGGAATCCATTGCCCGCTTCGTCGACAGCGTGGTGCGCGACGTGCCCCTGCTTGCCGATGCAAACGACGGTCTTGCCAATACCAAGGTTCTGGCGGCGATCGAGGAGTCCGTTGCCAGCGGCAAACCTCAGACCATCGGCTGATGCCGTCACCAATCCCGCGAGGCATTCATCCGGATGGATAGGCTGCCTCGCCTCTAAATACTGGGAGAAGAATTATATGGCATCCATGACCTTTGACGGGATTGGAAAGACCTATCCGGACGGGACCGTCGCCGTCGCCAATGTGAGCTTTACGGTCGCCGACGGCGAGTTCGTCGTGCTGGTCGGACCGTCCGGCTGCGGCAAATCCACCCTTCTGCGGATGGCGGCCGGGCTCGAACTGCTCAACAGCGGCCGGTTGCTCATGGACGATCTGGATGTCACCAACACCGAGCCGCAGGACCGCGACATTGCGATGGTGTTCCAGAACTACGCGCTTTATCCGCATATGACGGTCTATGAAAACATGGCCTTCGGCCTGCAGCAGCGCAAGATGCCCAAGGACAAGATCGAGAAGCTCGTGCGCGACGCAGCAGAGATGCTCGATCTCACGAAGTACCTGCATCGCAAGCCGGGCGCGCTGTCTGGCGGGCAGCGCCAACGTGTCGCGATGGGGCGCGCAATCGTCCGCCATCCAATGGCGTTCCTGATGGACGAGCCGCTTTCCAATCTCGATGCCAAGCTGCGTGTTCAGATGCGCGCCGAGCTCAAGCTGTTGAACCAGCGGATCGGCGTCACCACGCTCTATGTCACCCATGATCAGGTCGAGGCGATGACGATGGGCGACCGGGTTGCGGTGCTAAAGCCGGTCGCCGATGCCGGCGAAAGCAACCTGCAGCAGATCGACACGCCGCAGCGGCTCTACGATCGGCCGGTGAATCTATTCGTTGCCGGCTTTATCGGTTCGCCGGCGATGAATTTCGTGCGGGCTGAACTACAGGCGGATGGCCAAAGCCTGCGTGCCACGATCGTAGGCACCGGCATCACCTTTCCGGTTCCCGCGAGCGCTGCGTTGTCTGCCTATGCCGGGCGCCAGATCATCGCCGGAATACGCCCGGAAATGTTTCGGGTGTGTCCAGAGCAGGACGCGCTGTTTAATGAGCCGGTCCCGGTTGCCGAGGCGCTCGGCGCCGACACCTTCGTGTTCTTCGACATCGCCTCTCCGCCGGTCAATGTCAGCGATGCGGATGACCCCGACGATTTCAGCCGCAAGGTTACGAACCGGCTGGTTGCGCGCATCCCCCCGATGGCGACCCCCGCGCCGAAGCAGCGGCTGCCGCTGACGGTCGATCTGGACAAGCTGCACTGGTTCGATCCGCATACAGGGGTTTCGATACGCGACTGATCCAGGTGCTTGCATGCAAACGATCCGCTCGAATGGGCCCCGCGTAGTACGATTGCCTCCCAAGGCGCCTTGGCTGTCGTCGAGCAAAGCTCGGCGACAGCCTCTTTTCGAACGGCGAGAGTCGGCACATTCGAACCATGATCGAGAGATTTGTAACATCCAAAGGCTAGGAGTGGCGCGTGAAATACGGAAAACGGACGACGCGGCGGCTCAGATCCGGCATTTGGGCGAAATCGTTGCGGAGTTCCGCCTTGGTCCTGCAGACAATTCATCGGATGTCCGCCATCCAAACGTGGCAAGTCTTGACAGTCTGCTGCGGTTGCCTGGCCGGTGTATGATGGCGAAACTTGCGGATGCCATCGGGGATGGTCAACAACGTTGCGGAGCGTTGAAGGCGATCTGAGAGCTCTGCAGGCGCGAAACGACGATCGCTGTCTTCGCTGTGTTGTGCGCCGGCTGTTCGGCGAGGAACGAAAATCCGTCGGACGTCGAATTTGATTGCGCAGTTCAAGCCGAGAATCGATCACGAGGTCATAGACCGAATTTTTACCGAGTGTTCATGAAGCGGAAACTCTCGCCCTTTGAAAGATCGTGCCTTTGGTGGATATCGGTCGGCAGGAATGTCTCCGAGATTGCCTTGCTTGAAGGCAAGCGTGAAGCCGAAATCTGTCTATGTCTGGACCGTGCAGTTGCCCGCCTTGGTGCGACCTCTGTAGAGGATGCGCTCAAGAAGGCGAACCTCTTTAGGTCGGATCGCCTGATAGTGCCGTTACCAGAGAGAAAAGCTTAAACGCTTCTGACACCTAACAGATCCTCAAAGGAACCTGCAGCTCAGGGAGCCGAACGCGTCGGCTACGATTGGGCGACAACAGGCGGTCAGGTTGGGTACACTGCTCCGCGGGCCACCATGTCTCCGTTTTGAGCTCGGGGAGGCCTGCCTGATCACAAACTACCGGACACGGAAAGCCGCTTGTTCGGCTGCGCAAAAAAACTGAATGGCTGAGCTGCTCGACAATGATCAAAATTGCGTTTTTACAAACTTCTCACCAGCCGAAGAAAACTTGTCGATCGCTGATTGTTTACCTCTTGTACGACGCGCGGGAGAGCGCTTTGTTCGACATCAAGGTGGCTCATTAATGCGGCCTCCACCGCCCCCGTCGCCTTGCTCAACTGCGGCATCACGTCAATGAGCCTTGCTAGGCTTTTTTCATAGGAAGGGGCAAGCTCCGACGTTATTATTTCCATCCGGATAGGACGAGAGCAAAAACAGAATTTGTCGATAATTCTGCAAATCTCGCAATTTTCCGACAACTGGGCGATGTTGGCAAAGATGGTTTCCGCATGTATTGCGAGCTGGTCGCGCGGCGGCTTATCGCGTACGCCGCCATCGTCCGGGACATGCGACCGCATACGCCAGAGTGCGTAGGTGAGGGTTTGACGCGCGATAACATATAAGTCCAACAGTGCCCCTTCCACGAGCGGCCTAGTGAAATAGCCTCTTTGAGGAACGGAGAGAATCTTTCCCTCCGCGGCAAGTCGGATGAGCGCTTCGCGTATCGGTGTCCGACCAAGGCCAAGAGTGGTGGCAAGATCCTGGTCACTGAGATGTTGCGCAGGCACGCGGGCGTAGCTGTAAAGCAATTCAAGAACAGCATTGTAGGCAGCGTCAGCCTTTGCAGGCAGCGGTTCGCCTGTGGAAGTTGGAACGGCTATTCCACGACATTGGAGCGCTTTCTCACAGAGCCACATTTTTCAATTTCCTCTGTCGGTGCAATTTGAGAACCGTATGGCGTTTGGCGAATTCAAACGTCAACCCAACTCATTGCGATGCATAGGGATTTCGTGTGGGCGATGATTTATGAAGTCTAATATAGGCGACAGTCTGGCTGAGGTCACGTCTGCCCTAGTCCGACAGTCCGAAGTACGATCCGTTGCCGTCTTCGATACCTTCAGTGCGGGCAGGGCACTTGAGCCTCGGAGGAAAATTGACTGGGAAGCCAACACAGATATTCCAGTTGCTCTGACCTAGGCTTGAATGGCGTCCGGCAAGATCTTTGTCATTAACGTCGCGTCGCCATAAGGTGTCCGCACGTGGTCAATTTCCAACCAGCCGTGCTTTGTATAGAGGCCTTCTGCATCCTCCGTTGTAAGATAAAGCTTTTTATGGCCGAGGCGCAAAGCTTCGTGTTCCAGCTTCTTGATCAGCAATGTGGCCGTGCCTTTATTGCGGTGGAATGGATGGACATATAGCGACTTCAGCCACGGAGAAAGATCGGGTCTTCCCCCAAAATCATACTCGGCCAGGCTGATCATCCCTGTGGGCCTGCTGTCTTCGATGGCAATCAAGGTCAGTGGTATAGAACTCCGTGTGGAGGCTTCGAATTCACGCTCCACCTGCTCGAATGATCCATTGGCTTGACAGCCCCATTGCCCAAAGGACCAACTCGCACAAACGGAAATTAAATCGCGACAACTCTCCAGATACTCAATTGCTATCGGAGCCTGAATGTATGTGTGCTTCGCAGCCATCGTCTCTTCCTTTTTACCGTATGCCGCACGCTCTAAGATTGAGGCCCATAGTGGAGCAGGTCTTCGCACGGGATGATTCCGTCGCCAAAGGGGATCCATAACAACGAATGGGGCATCTGGGTCCTGACCTGCAGGTCATAAGGTGCAAGAGCGTCTTGGACAACGGCCCAACTGTCAACCTGCAAGGATTTCTGGTAGCGCCGTCATCTGGCTGAATGTTCTCATCGCGCCTGCTTCCAGCAATTTATTAGCGTGCTCGAAAGGACAATGAGAACCGCCGACGAAACCAATTACCCGCATTCGAGCCGCCACCGCCGCCTGAACCCCCGCGACGCTATCTTCGATGACCAAGCAGTCATCGGCCGACGTGTCCATTCTTTCAGACGCAAACAGAAAAAGATCTGGGGCGGGCTTGCCGCACGCGACCTGAGAAGCACTGAAGACATAAGGCGAAAAATAATCGTACAGGTCTGTTAGTTTAAGTGCAAAATGCAGCTTTTTCAGATCGCTGCTCGATGCCACGCATCTCTCCGCATTGATGGCCTCCAAAGCTTGATTGACGCCCGAGATTGCCTTGAGATCGCTAGCATACCGTTTGCCAATTTCTGCCATCACAGATTCATGATGACCCTCCGGCAAACGTAGTCCAGACTCAGCTTCGATGATTGAATAAGTTTGGCGATCGGTCATGCCTATGAAGCGACTATTATAAGTATCAGCGGTGATATTATATCCGTGCCCTGCCAATGCTTCGACATGCACCGCGGTAGCAATGATTTCGCTGTCGATTAGGACTCCATCGCAATCGAAAATCAAAAGTTTCGGGGTTTTGCAGGACGTCATAGGATTACTCCATTGTCGACACAAACAATCTTGCAAGAGGGCAGGCCTGCAGGTTAGCCTGAATTCATCCCTTCCATTGCTAGATGGTTGTCGTGATACCGGAAATCTTTGGGCCAAACTTGAAAAGAGCCTTCCAGACCCTGTGAAACGCTTCTGCGTAAAGTTCCATTACCTCGGCTTCATTGGGTGGCGCGATCTCTGATACGTAAAACATCGTATTCAAGAGTTTCACTGTGTTGGGAAAATCGGCGGCTTTCCAATCGTCGGCAATGTTCGGCAGATATTCGAAGACGGGCTTCCTAAGCCAAACTAAAACGGGCGCACCTTCGGCCTGTAGCATTTTGACCACGGTATCCCTTGCCGCCGGACCTGAACCAAAACCGAATGCTTCCGGTTCGATGCGAAGCGGGAAGTTGAGCATGGACTGATCGCAGTCAGATGGGTCGAAGAGCGGAAATAAACCTGGGAGATCTCGGATCATCTCCCATAGAATTTTTCCATTATCTCTTCGAACTTGAAGTTGTGTCTCCAGATTCCCTAATCGCATCTTTGCTATACTCGAGGAGAAGACGTTGGGGCGGTAGTTATAGCCTGCCGAACACGGGGAAAAAGCCCGATCTCCATTTCGAGATGAACTTGTCAGCGAAACGGCGTCCACATGTTCAATTAGGTCTTTGTCCTCCGTAATCACGAATCCCAGTTCGCCGGCTCCAAGGTGCTTGGCGCCATTGCCCGATAAAGCGAGTGCATCTGTATCGATGTATGCTCCGTTTACGATCGCTTTAATGGCGCCGATAGATTGGCAGACGTCATCGATCACCGCGGCACCTCGAGCGCGTGCGGCAGATCTTGCGTGAGGAACACGGATATTATTCCCAAAGAGGTGCGTGATGAGAACCGCTCCGACGCCTGGCCCGAATTTGTCGGCTGCCGCTTCTTGATCGATCCCGACCAAGTTCATGTCGACATCAACGAAGACCGGCTGGAGACCACTGATTGCAATTGGTCCCACCGCTCCAGGCCAATTCAGCGCGGCGGTGACCACGTGTTCGCCCCGGTCTTTAAAATAATCAAGCTCGATATGGATTGCCGCCGTACCACTGCCGACGGCGCGCACCCTCCATTTCCCAGCCCATGTTTCGAGATTTTGCTCCAAGTCGGCCACGATTGGGTGATTAACCCGATGATACCTTCCACTATCTACAACTTCGCGGAGCGCATCTAAATGCTCCGCCTGTGTGGCTGGCCAAGGCGTGATCCGCTTCGGAGGAACGATAGGCTCCCCGCCGAGAAGGGCAAGATCCATTTCCTGCCTGTCCTCTCTGGAGTTATAAAATTCCAGATTATTGCTGGCGTGTCCGTTCATTACACTCCTCCGACAGCTAATTGTGATCGATCATCGGTCAATTTTCTGGGGATGTTCTATTGTTTTATCAAGGAAAATCAACAGATATCAAAATATATTTTAAAGTATATTTTATTATAGATGGAATATCCGACATTGGATGTGGATTTTACTAAAAATATATATCAGCATGATTTACATATACTGAGAGAGCGTGCCTTCTTTTTCCGAAGTGACTATTCGGATGATACGCTGGCGAAGAACTTCAGTTGTGTGATGATCGCCTATACCGCCACCAGTGGGAAGGAGTGTTAAAACCGGCAAGCCACATAGGTCCAAGTTACCACCCGCGATTCCGGGAAACGGCAATGGCCACAGGCAGTCGCGAGGAAGTCGCCGTAAGGGCAATCGAGTTTCGATAAAAAGGGAAAGTCGGATCCAATGGAGTCCATGATAAAAAGATTAGAAAAACGATCGACTGCAGGAAATGCGGACACGTCTAACGGATCTAACAAGCACTGTTTCATCGGGCCGGTCGACGGCAATCAAAACCCCGCCAGACGATTCAAGCCAGCTCATCCTCTAATCTCAGCGGGGACACTGGGGGTCGCAAATCGGGGACGCCTGATACAAGCATTATACGACATGGGCGCGTCGAGCAGGGTGGAGCTCGCGCGCGTCACCGGCGCAAACCGAGCAACTATCGGCGGCATCGTCCAACCATTGATCAACCAGGGTATTCTTGTCGAAGGCGACGTGGTTCCCGCTAATCGGACCGGCGGAAAACCGGCTACCAAGGTGTGGTTCTCGAGGCAGGCCAAGCCGATCTGCGCAGTCCTGCTGATGCCAGAACGTGTCCGCGCGTGCTTGGTCTCACTGGAGGGCGAGATCTATGCTCAACACGATGCCGATTTAACGACAGATCTAAAAGATGCTTCCGATGGATTTCAGATCGTCAGTACCTGTGTTGAAGAGGCAATCGCCTTTGCCCACCTGCCGGTTTTAGGCATCGGGCTGGCAGTTGCCGGAGGGCTCAATGCGGCAAAAGGTTCGATCTTGGCTATGGATCTTGCGCCATGCCTCCATGGATTTCCGATAGAAGCAGAGTTAACAAAAAGGTTCGGGGTTCCGGTCTGCATCGATCCAAATACCAGAGCTTTGCTTGTTGGCGATCGTTGGTTCGGACAAGGACGTGGGCAGAGAAATTTTGCTGCGGTCTATGTCGGTGAGTCATTGGGCGCGGCGATCTATGTCGATGGACATCTTTACAGGGGTGCGGCGGGTGAGGCCGGCCAAATCGGCCATACCATCGTGCAACTCAATGGCCGGATCTGCCGATGCGGACGACGAGGATGTTGGGAAACGATTGCCAGTCTGCAATGGTTAAGAAACGAAGCACAAGCCAGGGGGTTGCCGCAGCCTGGCTCGTTGGATGCGGGCCGTTTGGTGTCGCTTGCCAAGAGTGGCACGGAAGGGGCAAAAGAGCTACTTCAAGCCTACGCGTTCAATATTTCTGTTGGATTGGCGAACCTTCAGCAGCTGGCGGCGCCCAACTGCATTACTCTGCATGGTGATGTCGTGCGTGGAGGAAAATGGATGTTAGAGCTTATTGAAGAGAACTTCAGAGAACTGATATTCAATCCTGCGGATAAACAGATCACCCTCGCTCCCGGCGATAGTGAAGACGTCGCTAGCCTGCGCGGCGCGGCGGGTCTCATTCTCGCAGAATTGCTAGATGTCATAATCTGAACAGAGAAGGGCCAGATTCGATTGGAATTGGGGTCTGCTTGCAAAAGGTGTTCGTCCCGATTTCCAGTGAAACCGCTGCCGTCCAAGTCGAAGACCGAATTGCTTGCCCGCCGCAATCTGTTTGTATTTCCGGTTCGCGCTGAGCCTAAGGCCGGTGGAGCAGACGATGTTGGAGCGCGAGATCTTGTGTTATATGTGCCGGTCCGGCAAAGGGACTGTGCGGCGGCGTGCAGGCGAGGCGAAACTAAGCTAATAACGAGACGAGAACGGACAACCAGATCAAGGCGACTCCCAGCAACAACGCTCGCCTGGCAGCCACGATTTTTTCCTGGCCTTCTTCTGCGACCGGGGTCGTTATAATCCAAGGGACCGAGCCAAGCGCTGCAAACCCGACGAGCGCCAAGATCACAACGATCAAATCGGAGCGGTGCCAGCCGCCGGGCTCATACACGCCCCAATAGCCAAGGAACGCCATTCCCACCGCGAACATGGTGGCGGAGGCAGAGCAAAGCCCGGGAACAGAACCTGATGGTGCACGCATCTCGCATCCTCTCTTGCCGTTCGCACCAAAGGCGATTTCCATGACGGTGCAAACCGCATTTGCACATGTGTGTCAAGGTTCGCGGCCACGTGAAGCATTGATCAATTGTGAGTGGTCGAGGAAAGCCGGACATACAGCGATGCGGTTGACAGCATACGGGCGAGTTCCTCTCTCATCTCGGAATGTGATCGCCGGCTCGTCGCGACATTGACCGGTCTGGCCTCGCAGGCACGGCTTCGTTGTTTTATTCCTCGTTGACAGCTTCCATTCATCTCCCAGCCTGGGCTGAGAGCGGTGCTGTCCAAATCCGCCGGCCACCAAAGCACTGATGTTGACTCTGTCTTTCACTCAGCCGAAAAGAAGTCCTGCCGACAGAGGGAGATAACTCATGGCTGACGAGAATAATACTGGCTCAATCACCGAGATGGCAGACACCAATTCATTGGCAAAAACGCCGGCGCCTAAAATGCAGCGCGCACCGCGACGCCCGAAAGCAGCTGCCGAGGCAACGGTTGCCACGCAAGTTGGCAAGACCGGGAAGGCGCCGCGGGGTCGCAGGAAGCGTCGCGAACAAACCGCAGACACAAAGTCCGCATCTGTCGGAACGCAAGCTGCCGACATCGCGGTCCAGGACGTCACGAAGGACACGGTACGCGAGAGGATGTCACAGCAGCCTGAGCAAACCGTTTCGGCGCCCGCTTCGGCAAGAGACGAGATGGCGGATCTTATTCAGCTGGAAGAGGAAAATAAGAGGCTGCGTAAGCTCTTGGCAGAGAAATTGCGGGCGGAAAATGCCGAACTGCGCAAGCGGCTCGGGCTCGATTGATCGCCGATCAACAGCAGGATGGTGGCGAGATCGACCTTAGCCATCCTTCTCGGCAGGGGATACGTTCGCCGGGCTCACCTACGAGCCCGGTTTTTGGGCTGCGGCGATGTTATGGATACGGATTGGTCGAGGTTGAAGCATTATGAAATCACCGTGGAAATTTCTTGTTCGACTAACCTCGCGAAGACCACCGGCACGCGAGACTTCGATTGGGCATGGTGCCGACACCGACGCAAGCCAAATTGACCGGCAAGAGGCGTTGGAGCTTCCTCTAAACCGAACGGAGCGCACCCTTGGATCCGGGCTCGATGAAAACCGATCTGTTGAGCTCGTCGCGACTGATCCAACGGAATTCGAACCTGAGGTCGATGCCGCGGGCGCGGCCTCGGCGCCGGTCGATGTTGACGAGGTCCAAGAACCGGCGCTTCCTGAGCTCAGGTGGTCGAACGCCGAAGCCTCTGCATTACCGCTTGAAAGCGAGACGAGCAAACAGCCTCGACGAATACCGCAGACAAAAAAAGCCGACACATGCGAAAAGAATCCACGCCGACATGGCGGTGCAGAACGCAGCTGTCGCAGGCGATAATCAAATTGCGCAATCCTCATCGAGACGGGAGGCCTTCTTCGAGGAGATGGCAAGGCTGGACGAGGAAATCAAGCAACTGAGGAGCCAATTGGCTCAAAAGCTGCTTTTGCAGAATGATCAGCTTAAAAAAATGCTTGAGCGATTCGAAATACCGTAAATCTTCATTACGATTTCATAGATGGGACACATATGAAAACACAGCAGCGAAAATTCGTTGTCGAACTCAAATCGGCGCGCCGTCGGACAGCGATGCGGCCGGCTTCTATTTGGGGCGATACCGATCTCAAGGCGCTTGCGCTCGAGGCGGAAGTTGACGCACCGCATCTCTTCGAGCCCAATGTCGTCTCAAATGGTCCGAAACGAGAAGGCGAGCCCTGGGCGGATCCAAAACCGAAAACTCGTCTCAATAATAATTTTGAAACCGGCGACGACAAGCAGATTTCGGCGCCCTCTCTCGATGCGGGACAGATTTGTCCGCCTCAGCAGGACAACGGTCTGACTTTCACCTCTGTTTCACCATTGAAAGAGGGCTCTTCCAGGCGGCCTCGAAAGGATGCAAAGCATCGACGCGACGCGAATGTCAATTACCATGCGAACGACACCGCAAGCCTGCCCAGTGCGCAATCAAACGATAGCCATGGGGATATATCAGTCGATGAGTTAATCGCGCTTGACGAAGAGAATCGACGGCTCAAGGCGTTGCTGGTGAAACATCTTCTTCAACAAAACATGCAGATTCGAAAGATGCTTGCGCGATTTGGCGTCAACTGAGGCATCTTGTAAACCGATCCAGTTTGCGTCTCGGCGGTTAGATCCTTCAAGGCCGCCAATAGAGCTGCGCACCTGTTTGTCGGCAAAGGGCGCACGCTAGCTGCTCGCCAAGCTCGTTCTTGGTCCTGGGCCACGCTTTCTTGCGTGAAGCGATGCTCATCGCCGTGTTCAGCAGATTCGCGGCAGCTGTTCGCCCCACAGCCAATCGATGATGCGACCGCCACCAAACGACGTGGCCATCTGCACGAAGCAATGGTCACTAACCTCGGCATGGCCGATCAGTGCAGCCTCCGCGCCCAACGGATGCGTGCGCATGACGGCGAGCAACGCATCCGCAACCTCTGGCGCCACCAATACGACGAGCTTGCCCTCATTGGCGACGTTAAGCGGGTCGAGGCCGAGGAATTCGCAGGCCGCGGCCACTTCCGGCTTGATCGGAATGGCCGCTTCGTCGAGGCGCAAGCCGATCTTTGAGGCACTGGCGATTTCGTTGAGTATCGCAGCAAGTCCACCGCGTGTTGGATCTCGCATCAGTCTGATTGACGATCCCGCGACCTCGATCATTGCTGCTACCAGCCCGTGCAGCGCCGCTGAGTCCGAAACGATGTTCGTATCGAATTCTAGATTCTCGCGCTTCGACATCACCGCGACTCCGTGATCGCCTATCGAACCCGAGACGATCACAGCATCACCTGGCCGCGCGGCGTCGGAGCGCAGGTCGAGACCGGCTGGAACAATACCGACGCCGGAAGTGCAAATGAAGACGCCGTCGGCCTTGCCGCGCTCAACCACTTTCGTGTCGCCGGTGATGATTGGCACACCTGCCTCGCGGGAGGCCGCACCCATGGTCTCGGCAATACGATCAAGATCTGCGAGCGGAAAGCCCTCTTCAATGATGAAGCCCGCTGAAAGATAAAGCGGCCATGCTCCAGCCATGGCAATGTCGTTAATCGTGCCATGCACGGCGAGCGAGCCGATATTACCCCCCGAAAAAACAGCGGCGACACAACATAGCCGTCCGTGGTCATCACCAGGCGCCCTGCCGGAACGGCAAAGGCAGACTGATCGTTGCCAGCCCTGAGCCAGTCATTGTCGAAAGCCTTATGGAAAATACCCTCGATCAACTGGCCCATGGCACGGCCGCCCGCCCATGCGAAAGATCGACGCGGCCGTTCCTGAGGTCGAGCTTGCACCTAACGCCTTTTATGCTCATCTGACGATCCTGCTGCTTTCGTCGGCCTTCACCTGTCCGCGGAAGCGGCCGTAGATCCAATGCGCGGCGCAGGCGCCTTCCGACGACACCATGCAGGAACCCATCGGCGTATCGGGTGTGCAGACCTTGCCAAACAGCTTGCAATCGGCCGGCTTCTTCATACCGCGCAGGATGGCTGCGCATTCGCAGGCCGGGTTGTCCTGCGCTGCCGGCGTCACCATTCCGAAACGCTTCTCGGCATCGTATTCGCCATATTGGGGTCTGAGGCGGAGTGCACCATAGGGCACTTCGCCCAGCCCGCGCCATTCGAAGCTTTCACGCAATTCGAAGAAATTTGCGATCTCGCTCTGCGCCTTTTCGTTGCCGAAAGTGGTCACGGCGCGAATATACTGGTTCCCCACCTGGTGCAAGCCGTCATTGACCTGACGCACCAGCAACAGGACTGCGTGCATGATATCGAGCGGCTCGAAACCTGCCACCACGACCGGCTTTTTAAATTTTTCGGCAATAAAGTCATACGGCTCCGTACCGATCACCGTGCTGACGTGTGCCGGGCCGATGAAGCCGTCGATCTTGACGGCGCCGGGCTTGCCGACATCTGGGCTTTCGACGATGTTCTGAATAGCGGCCGGTGTCCGCACGTGGTTTGAGAAGATCGAAAAGTTCCGGAGACCCTTCGCGATTGCGAACCGTAGCGCCAGCGCCGTTGGCGGCGTGGTGGTTTCGAACCCGATGGCGAAGAACACGACTTCCCGGTCCGGTTCGGTTTCGGCGATGCTCAGCGAATCGAGTGTCGAATAGATCATGCGGATATCGGCACCGGCCGCCTTGGCCTTCAGTAGGCTCGAGCCGTTCGAGCACGGCACGCGCATCAGGTCGCCATAGGTACAAAGCGTGATTTCTCGCCGCATGGCAAGCGCGATCGCCGCATCGATGCGGCCGATCGGCAGCACACAGACTGGACAACCCGGTCCATGAATCATCCACACATTGGACGGCAGCAAGTCTGCGAGACCGTAGCGCGAAATTGCATGCGTATGGCCTCCGCAAAATTCCATGAAATGATAGCTGCGCGCCGGATTCACTGCCGTTGCGATTTGACGAGCAATATCATTGGCGAGCCTGGCATCGCGATATTCGTCGACATATTTCATGCCGTGCCTCCCACCGTAGCTTCGCGGATCAAGGCAAGCGTTCTTGCCGCTTCTTCCGGATCGATCTTGGCAAGCGCGTAGCCGACGTGCAGGACGACATAGTCGCCAGGCCTGACATCGTCGACAAGTGCGATGGATATGACCTTCGACACGCCGTCGAGCGTCACCTTGGCCATATTGTCTGGCAGCAGTTCCTTCACCTTTACCGGTAGGGCTAGGCACATGTCCGGTGCTCCTGGATCTGTGCAAGATCGTGTTGGATGAGCTGCCGTGCATAAGCGGCTTGGCCGAGCGCGATGCCACCATCATTGGGCGGAATCCGATGCGGCAAGTAGGGTTGAAGGCCGCGGTCGCGCAAGGCGCGGGAGAGACCCTCGGCGAGCACGCGGTTCATGATGCAGCCGCCCCCGAGTACTATGGTTCGCGTCCCGGTCTGCGATGCACCAAGGGCGGCCCAATCGGCCAGGCCGCTGATCAGGGTGCCGTGGAATAGGCCTGCGGCTTCGCGCCCGCCAAGCCGCCGGTCCGCCAGATGGACGATGAGCGGTCGGAAATCGAGCATGCCATCGGCGAGGCTGTAGCCTTCGGCGTGACATTGCGGATCGTCGGCCAGGGCCTCGAGCTCCATTGCTGCCTGCCCCTCGTAACTCTGGACGAGGCGGATACCCGCGATCGCAGCCACCGCATCGAAAAGCCGTCCGAGGCTGGATGTCCCGGCTGATCGCAAGCCGCAGGCAAACATCGCGTCCAAACGCGCGACCCCGGGTGCCCGGGCCAGAGCGTGGCCGCAAGGTCGCGGCGGCCGGCGGCCTGAAGCGCGGCAAGTCCCATGCGCCAGGGCTCGCGCGCCACGCGGTCGGCGCCCACCGCCGGCAACGGCAGAAGCGAAGCGATGCGCTGCCAGCGAGGGCCGTCAACGACCAGCATTTCGCCTCCCCAATTGCTGCCATCGACGCCGTAACCATGACCGTCGAGTGCAAGTCCGAGGATCGGCCTGCGGACGTGATGTTCCGCCGCCACGGCGGCGACATGAGCGAGGTGGTGTTGCACCGGCAGAAGCGGCAGATCCAAACGTTCCGCCATTCGCGCGGAGCGGAAATCCGGATGAAGATCGCAAGCGGCAAATTCCGGCCTGACATCCAGGATGGAGCAGAGATGCTCGAGGGCTTCGCGTTGGAAACGGATCGTCTTGACCGTGTCGAGACCGCCGATGTGCTGCGACAGAAACGCCTCCCGACCCCGCGTCACACAGATCGTGTTTTGAGATCCGCGCCGGTGGCAATCACGCATGGGCCGTCCTCGCCGAGATCGACTGGCTCCGGTACAAAACCTCGCGCGCGCCTCAGGAAACTCGGCGCGCCGTCGATCACCTGCATGACGGAATCGTCGGCGCGAACGGCAATGTCGCGGTTATGTGTGACGATCAGGTCGGCAATGCCGGCGAGCCGTTGGATGGCATCATCATTGTCTGCTATCAGCGGTTCACCTCCGGATTGCCGCTGGTTGCGACCAGCGCGGTGGGAAAGCCCGCCCCCTCGGCGGCAAGCGCAGCAAACAACAGGTGGTGCACTGGCGTATAGGCGAGCATCAGTCCGATCCGCCTAAGGCCCGGAGCAATGAGGTTGGAAAGATGATCGCGCCCATCGATCAGGACGATCGGGGCGGCGGTCGAGGCGAGCAATTGCTCCTCCGCCCGCGAGGGCTTGGCCAATTGCCGGGCTGTCTCGACGTTCGGGACCATGATCGCGAACGGTTTGTCGCCGCGCAACTTGCTCAGTCTGAGACGATCAATCGCCGCATCATTGCGTGCATCGCAGAAGAGCTGGAAGCCGCCGACCCCCTTGATCGCTATGATCTGGCCGTTCGCGAGCCGTGCGGATATCTCGGCGATCGAATGGCTGAGCTCTGGGCCGCAAGCCGGGCAGGCGACGGGCTCAGCATGGAAGCGCCGGCTCTCCGGATTGGCATAGTCTGCGCGGCAGGCGCTGCACATCGGGAACGCGGCCATCGAGGTCTGATGGCGATCGTAGGGGAGCGCGCGCGGGTGATGGTGAAGCGGGGCCCACAATGAGTGCAATTGACAAAGGGATAGCCGAAGAAGCGGCTCGTCGGGTCGTTCAGTTCCTGCTGGCATTCGACACAGGTCGCGGCGTCGGCCCCGATTCGCGTTGCGCCCGGCCGCCGACGTTTTTAAGGATTTCGAACGCGTCCCCGCCGGCCGCCTCCAGTTCCAGAACATCGACGGCATCGACGCGGGCAAGCGGCGGCGCCTCTGACCATAGGCGTTGCGCGAAGCGGTCGGCAGCGGCGCCCTCGACCTCGATCAGCACACCAGCGCTGTCGTTGAGCACAAACCCGGTAAGCTGCATCATCCTGGCCAGCCTGTAGACAAACGGCCGGAATCCTACACCCTGCACGGCACCGCTCACCCGCAGTCGCAGCCGCCGGACACGATCTTCCCCCATCGATGCCAGGCGCGCACCATAAGTCAGGCCACGTTCGAAGGCTTGGTGTTCCCGGCAGCCGCAGCCTCCAACCAGGAATAGAACGCTTCCATCCCTTCGCCGCTGCGGGCAGAAACCGTGAAAGTCTGCAGGCGCGGATTGACCCGCAGCGCATTAGCGATGCAGAGGCCAACATTGAAGTCGAGGTGCGGCAGGAGGTCGGACTTGTTGAGGATCATCAAATCAGCGGCTGCGAACATGTCTGGATTTGAGCGGCTTGTCCTCGCCTTCCGTGACCGAGAGCACCACGACCTTGTGGGCCTCGCCGAGATCGAAAGCGGAAGGACAAACAAGATTACCGACATTTTCGATGAACAGGATCGAACCGGGCTCGGGCGCCAGCTCTTTCACCGCGTGGCCGACCATGTGGGCGTCGAGGTGACAGCCCTTGCCGGTGTTGATCTGGATCGCGGGGCACCGGTCTCGCGGATGCGTGCGGCATCGTTGGAGGTCTGCTGGTCACCTCGATCACGCTGATCGGCATCCGGCCCTTGAGGTGGCGGATGGCGCGCACCAGAAAGCTGTTTTTCCCGAGCCGGGGCTCGAAACGAAATTCAGTGCAAAGGTGTCGTTCCGGCGCAACCAAGCCCGGTTTTCCGCAGCATAGGCATCGTTTTTGGAGAGGATATCTTTTTCAACCTGGACGATACGCTCCTGGCTCATATCTGGCACATGCACGCCGGCAATGCCGTTGCCGTAGTGGAGTCCACCGTCTTCCGCGCGGCGGTCATGATCATGCGCACGATGGCGGTCATGGTCATGGTGATGTCCGTGTCCAGGATCGCGATGGCGGCCGCCATGGTCGTGATGATGATCATGACCGCCGTGCGCGCCGGTCTCGCTCTTGTTAACTTCCATCATTTCCGTCCCGCAACCACATACGGTGCACATCAGATCACCTCCATGTCCTTGATCTTCAATTCGTCGCCCGCCGTCATCTGCACCCGATGGCCGCCGCAGTCCGGGCAGGCGCCAAACCGCTCACAAAGGGTCACCGTTTCCCCAAATCGAGGCACCAGCCCTCGCCGGCGATGCGGTTAATTTCGAGCGCGGCATATTCCGCTATCGTGCCACGCCGCACAGCTTCGTAGCAGAACAGCAGCGAATCCGGATTGACGTGGCTCAAAACACCGACATCAAGCCGGATAGCTTTAATTGCGCGCCCGTTTACACCTACCCGCGCCGTCTCGCAGACGATGGCGATGACGCTTTCCATCAATGACATTTCATGCATGCGCAACGTCGCGAATTCCAACCTTGAACCCCACGCAGGGATCGAACAGCACGGCCAGGCGTGAGACCGACCGGGTCGCGGATTCACCCGCACCGATCCGTGACGACCGAAGTGTTTCGACAAACGGGCCCGCCGGATGAAAATTCCATTCTGTCGGGGCGAGTATGCGGTATGCACAGAGCTTCCCATCCACACCGATTTCGGCCTGATGGTAAAGTCTGCCACGCGCGCATTCCACCGCGCCAAAGCCGCCCGTACCGGGCGTCGGGCCACGGCCATGAGCTCGGAAGGGTCATTCTGGCCCTTGGCAAGATGCTGGAGTTGCATCAAGCAGAGGCGAACATCGCGCAGCGCGCCATGAAGCGTTGCGCAAGGTGAGGGCCGTCGGACCCCTGGCACGGCAAAGCCGGGCATAAGCGCCGGTTTCGGTGACGCGACCGGCAAGATGCGGCAAGGTGCTATAGCCCGCGTCGCAGCAAATGAGCGATAACCTCGGTGTCATCGCCGGCGGTCAGCGGGTCGGTCGGCCGCCCCATAAAAGTTCGGTCGTCCTCAATATCCCGGAAAATCGCCGCGCAAGCCGTGCCGTCCCCGCGACAAGCCATCGTCTTCAGGTATGCCGAGCCCCGCCGCGGCGGCTCCAAGCCGCCGCGTGTTTGCGGCTAGGAAATATGGTCCGTCCTCATCGCTTTCGCGTCATCAATGATAGCCTGGGAAGCGGTCAGAGCCCGGCGCAGATATTGGCCAGCCTCAGCCACGGCACCAGCCAGTAACGAGGGCCAGTGCAAAATTAGCGCCCTCAATGCCTCGAATATCCGTTCCGCCAGCAATCCGGCCATTGCCGCAGACCGACCCTCGGCGGGCATTGGCAGGTCTGCCGCATTCAGTATTGCGAGCCGCGCTGCCACCGATTGCGAAAAGCCCAGAGTGAAAAAACCTGCCCGGCAAGCACGGGCGCTTCTTCGGGTCGGCGGCCGATGAAGATGCGCGTCAACTCTTGCGCGCGTTTAACCCTCACCTCCACCGACGAGGAGCGCTTGTGTCACTGTCACGTCGATCCGGATCGAGCCTGCGCCAAGGAGGAAGGTCATGCAGCACGCTCTCGCTGTCCGCGGAAATTCTTCCGAAGGAGATCGGGGCAACTGAAGCCGGCCGGCGGAGCGGCGGCGTGCGCGCGACGGCCTCGAAGAAAGCGCGCACCGCTTTCTCCCCGTTCTTCCGGCACGGCGAAAAAACTCCTAATGCCGGACCGCCAGAGAGGGTCGCCTTGCGCAGGGGCATGAACGTGCCAGCAGATGTCGCATTCCATCCTGTCCCTGTTCGAGACCGTCCGGCGCTTGCCGACATTCTGGAAGCTCGTCATCTGAAATATGCCTCCCGATATGGCGCAGATGGGCGGCGGAATCGCGGAAATCCTCTTCAGCGGCAAGGGCAAAGGACGGGATGTCGACGATCTCCAGAGCGTCGAGAATGATTGCATCCATGCGATTGTAGAACTGCACGGACCAAACGTTGCGGGTCCCGCCGCCACCACGCGACAGGTGCGATAGCCGTGCGAGGTCAGCTGCACGGGGCCCGGCCGTAGCGCGACCTGCAGGAAATTCATGTCCTGGGGGTTCATCGGAAACAGCGACAAGGTGATAACATGCGCTGGATCGCCGTGCCGATAGCGGTCGATGCGGTCGCCGATCTCGGTCAGCAAGGGCATAACATTCATTGTGCCCGACGGCGCAGGTCCATATGAGAGGCAGCCCGGCAGTACTGCGCAGGCCTGTCTCACCGCCATCGGAATCGACGCAACCTCGATATAATCCGCAATCGGGATGCCGTTGGGGTCCTTGAAGCGGATACGCCATACGCCGGCCGTCACCGCTTCCTGGATATGCGCAAGGACACCGGAGGGCAGTAGCGCTGTTCCGGCGACCTCGCCTGTGCCGAGCGTCTGGGTGATCAGCTGCTTGTCATCGTCGGTGAATTCGGAGATGTCGAATAACCGGCCGGGCTGGTCGGCCTTCTGCACCGCGAGCGTCGCGGCAATGTCGGGCAGCAGCGTTGCAGTTTGGCGGCAGCGACGGATCTTCTCGGCGCTGCTGGTGACGAGGCCGTTGAGCTTGCAGGCGCCTTGCGGTGGATCGGCGCCGATCGGCACCACCGGCGCGGCATCTTCGCCTTCGGGCGCGATCCGGAAAGCTGCTGTCATAGAACGACTCCCTGCCGACATGGGGGAGTTCAACCCCCGGCCTAACGAATGCTAACTATGGCCAGCGCATCCCCGCACCGCCGGTTGCCGATCTTGTCCATATAGTCCGACCAGTGGCGGATCTTGCCAAACACGTGGAGCGGTTGATAGCGGTGTTGCCGAGCTTGGCATGACAATCATGCTGCAGCGCGGCTTCGGCTTGTCCCGGTGCAGCTGACGACGGGGCGCAGCAGCAGGCCCTGAAAGGCCTGCAAGATTTTTGGCAGGACAATGGCGCCATCGTCCGCTTCGGCTCGCTGTGCCGGATCGCCGGTAAAGTACAGAATCGCCGTTTCAGCTTCGCCGCCAGCAGCTCCGAGAAAATGTCGATGCTTGTTTCATCGACGACGGGCGATCGCGTCCGCGCGTTCAGGACGCGGTTCAGATGGGACGGCATTGTCTCCTCCAGATATTGGCTTGCAAACATTCTTCAAATTCTTGTTTGCAAGCGGCGTACCATTTGCAGAGAAATTCGATCGCATTGATCTGAAAGGAAAATTTTCATCGAGATAAAACACCAGCTCTACAAAGACGGGCGGATTGCTTTCAATGATGGAATTTAAACTGTCAGTTTTCCCGCAGGTGGGACGGCAGTTCCGGCTCGCGGGAGATGAGATCGGCAAACAGACTTTCGAACGGCCGTCCTTCGACGGCCTGGCCAAGGCCGGCCAATGCATCGTCGATCATGCGTGCTTCGTCGGCATCGAGCAGCCGTATCGCAGATCCCAAATGAGTAAGAACGTGAGTGCCGACCGGTTGCGGGCCGACCAACAGCATCGATATGGGAAAAACCGATCCGTGGTGCTCACACTGCGCCGTCAATTTGCCGCTGCTCACCACTCGCATCGGAATCCCTATGCACATAATCAGCTCCTCGGTCCGCGAAAGTTCATGATGTCGGGAACCGCATGGATTGGCTGCGAACGGTTCCCGTAGTTTCTAGCCTTGGGAAAAGTTTGAGGGAGCCGGCGAACTGGAACGCACCGACGGTCGCGGGCGCGCCCGAATCCCTCCTCAGGCGGTCAATGCGGCAGGATCGGCGCGCCACTCGTAATGCTCAAAATCGATGCCGTTGCCCAGAAGCGTTGGCGCGCTGCCGCTACGCGGGCTCACGTCGACGCCCCATCGCTCCAGGATACCGGCGGCGGCCATTATCGCCTCCGGAATTACCGCTTTGACGGGCTCTGTCACCGGTCCGCCCCAGCTATCGAGATCCGCCGGCTGGCAGCCGATCAATACGAGTTTCGCGGGATAGCGATCGAGAAGATCGGCAGCGCTTAGGACATCCTGGAAGCCTGTCTGATGCAGGCTGATCTTTTTGGCGCCGGTGAATTTCGGCACTTCGTCATTCGCGACGATCTTCAGTGTCCCGGGCGCGAGCCCGAAATCGATGGCGTCGAAGATAATCAAATCATCGGCCTCGGTCACATGGTGCACGAGATAGAGGCCCTGGGTGCCGCCATCGAGCACGGTGACATTGTTCGGCACCGCATAGGCGCGGTGGAAGGCTTCGACAGCGCGAACGCCGAAACCTTCGTCGGCCCAGAGAATATTGCCGACGCCGAGCACTAAGACGCGGCGTTTGCGAAAGTTTGGTTCGCCCATCTAGTCCTCCTTGCGCTTGGACAGTCGCTCGCCCGAAATCATCGACGAGACGATGCTTTGGCGGCTGATGATGTCCTCGCGTACCGCGACATAGATATGGATCATTACGAAGATCAGAATTCCCCACATTCCGAGGCGATGAAAGGTGTGGACGTCCTGACTGTTCGGCCAGATCGAAAATACCCAGCCGAACAGCGCATATTCCCAGCTGTCGCGTCCGACACCTTCGCTATAGAGGGCAAATCCGGTGATTATCATGAATGCCAGCGGCAGCGTGAACATCAGGAACATGACGAACTGCGACAGCGGATTGTGGCCGGGATATTTCAGCGCCTTTCCAGCGAGGAACGTGTACCAGCGCACATCGTGCAGCCATTCGCTCCAGAACCGCCCGCTCCAGAAGGGAACGTAGAAGATTTGACGCGCATGCACATTGCCGACGAAGGCCCAGTAGATCCTAAGGAGCAGGACCGCGACCAGGCTCTGGCCGGCGACGAAATGAGTGAAACGGATATAGCCCATGAGGAAATGAGCGCTCGCCTCGCCGGCCATGGCAGGCAACGGGCTGCCGATGAAATAGCCGGTCAGCGCTAGCGTCACAATGGAGAAGGCGTTCACCCAGTGCCAGAGCCGCACGGGCGCCTCGTAGACATACACGCTTTGGTACTCGCTGGCGCGTTCGCCATCAGCGTCGGAAGTATCGGAAAGGCTCATGATCGTCCCTCATCTGACCTGGACTTTGGCCATTTCCTGTCCATTCGGGCTCATGACATGCGTGGAGCATGCAAGGCACGGATCGAAGGAATGGATAGTTCGGAGGATTTCGAGTGGCTGCGACGGATCCGACATCGGCGTGTCGATCAGGGAAGCCTCAAACGCGCCGATATTGCCCTCCGGATCGCGCGGACTGCCGTTCCAGGTCGTCGGCACCACGCATTGATAATTGTCGATCTTGCCGTCCCTGATCTTGATCCAGTGGGCGAGGGCGCCGCGCGGCGCCTCGGTGAAGCCGACGCCTTTGACCTCGGAAGGCCAGGTCTCCGGCTTCCATTTGTCGATGAAGGCGGTGGCGCTATCGCCGGCCTTGATGTTGGCGACCAGCTTGTCCTGGAAATAGCGCATCTGCCGGCCGGCCCAGACAGATTCGAGCGCGCGGGCGGCGGTGCGCCCGAGCGTCGAAAACAACGCCACGGTCGGGAGGCCGAGATCCTTCAGGACCTTGTCGACCGGATCCTTGAACTCTGGCCTGCCTTGCGCGTAGCCTAAGACCCAGCGGGCGAGCGGGCCGACTTCCATGGCGTGGCCACGCCAGCGCGGCGCCTTGATCCAGGAATATTTGCCGCCCTCGTCCAGCTCTTGAATGTTGGTCTTGGTGCCCTTCGTATTCGGACCAAGCTCATAATGCGGCACAGTGACACCGTCCCAGGGATGCAGGCCCTTGGCCCCCTCCGGATATTTGTACCAAGAGTGACTGACGAATTCCTGGATCTGCTCTGGATCGGAATGATCGACGGGTAGGACTTCCTCGAGATTGCCGTTAATGATCGCACCGCGCGGCAGCTTCAGGCTCGCGTCGGTATAGTCATTTGCGTGTTCCGGCACATCGCCATAGGCAAGGACGTTTCTGCCCGACAATCCGCCGCCGAAGAGCCAGTCCTTATAGAAGGAGCCGATCGCCATGATGTCGGGCAGGTATACCTTCTCGTTGAACTCGATCAGCTGGTCGATGATCGACGAAATGTGGTTCAACCGTTCGATTGTGATGGCGCCAACGGCGCCTGTGCCGTCGAGATTGATAGGACAAGGCACGCCGCCGACCAGCCAGTTCGGATGCGGGTTCTTGCCGCCGAAGATCGCGTGGATCTTGACGATCTCCTTCTGAAAATCGAGGGCTTCGAGATAGTGTGCCACGGCCATCAGGTTCGCTTCTGGCGGAAGCTTGTAGGATGCATTGCCCCAGTAGCCGTTTTTGAACGGGCCAAGCTGGCCAGATTCGACGAACTTCTTGAGCCGTGTCTGAATGTCTTTGAAGTAACCCGGCGAAGACAGTGCCCAATCGGACATCGATTGCGCAAGCGCCGATGTGGCCTTCGCATCCGCCTTGAGAGCAGAAATGACATCCACCCAGTCGAGCGCATGCAGGTGATAAAAATGCACGACATGGTCATGCACCTGCAGTGCCAGCTGCATCAGATTGCGAATCGAATTGGCGTTTTCCGGGATGGTTATGCCGAGCGCATTTTCTACCGCCCGCACGGATGTGAGCGCATGAGTTCCGGTGCAGACGCCGCAGATGCGTTCGGTGAAAGCCCAGGCGTCGCGTGGATCGCGATTTTTGAGGATGACTTCGATGCCGCGCCACATTGTGCCGGTAGAAACGGCATTGCGGATGACGTTGTCTTGGTCGACGTTGACCTCGATACGCATGTGACCTTCGATGCGAGTTACCGGGTCGACCACAATACGCTTGCCGGAATTGTCGAGCGTGAAGCCATCTGGCGTTCGAATGGTCATCGTGATCCTTCCTGTCCCTGCAGACGTTAAAGGTTGGGTTTCCCGCGCTTGGCAATGACCCGCTTGGCGGTCGTGATTGCAGCGTGGGCAGCGATCACGCCGCCGACAACACCGGCTGCGGTCATACCCACTTGGTCCGCGGTGGCTTCTATGCCGAATTGGTTGATGTGCGTCAGCCGGGAATAGAAGCTGTCCTTGTCCCAGATACCGTCTTCCGAGCAGCCAATGCAGCCATGGCCGGACTGGATCGGGAAGGAGACGCCGCCATTCCAACGAACGGTCGAGCAGGCATTGTAGGTGGTCGGTCCTTTGCAGCCCATCTTGTAAAGGCAGTAGCCCTTGCGCGCGCCTTCATCGTCCCATTCCTCGACGAACTGGCCAGCGTCGAAATGCGGGCGGCGATAGCACTTGTCGTGGATACGCTGCGAATAGAACATCTTCGGCCGGCCCTGGCGGTCGAGTTCGGGCAGCTTGCCGAACGTGGTGATGAATGTGATGACGCCGGTCATCACCTCTGCGATGGGCGGACAGCCCGGCACTTTGATAATCGGCTTGTCGCGGATCACTTTGTCGATCGGCGTCGCCCCAGTGGGGTTCGGTTTTGCCGCCTGAACGCAGCCCCAGGAGGCGCAGGTTCCCCAGGCGATGATAGCCAGGGCACCCTCGGCCATCCATTTGAGCTTCTCGACAAAGGGCCTGCCGCCATCGATGCAGAACATACCGTCTTCGTTGAGCGGCGGATTGCCTTCAACGGCAAGAATGTACTTGCCCTTGTACTTTTCCGTGGTCTCCTCAAGGATCGCCTCGGCCTGGTGGCCGGCTGCCGCCATGATCGTATCGTCGTAATCGAGCGAGATCATCGACAGGACGACGTCCTTGACCAGAGGATGAGCCGAGCGGATGAAGCTTTCCGAACAGCAGGTGCATTCGAGCCCATGCATCCAGATCACCGGCACGCGCTCGTTGGTTTCGAGCGCCTCTGCCATTGCGGTCGCAGTACCGGGGCCGAAGCCGAGGCTGACTGCCGTCAGGCTGCAGAATTTCAGGAAACTGCGGCGGGTTACACCCTGGCGGCGGATGATATCGTAAAACGTTTCTGGCGCGGCCATATTGCTCCTCGAACTTTGCATCCCTCAGGCTTTTCAAGCCAGCGACGTTGAGGCAGATGCCTGCAAAAAGCGCACCAGTTGTAGAACTGGCTCGCCGACTTTTTGTTTTCATTCGGACTGAAGGTTGGTGAGGATTAAGATTTTTGCCTGCTGACAGTCAGCGTCATGACACCGTCGGTGTTGCGCCTCTGGCCGAGGGCATCGATTGCAATGCCATCGCCGCCTAGGTGTTCGATACCCAACTGGACCATCGAGGAGATGAACGAATGCAGCGTGTAGATCATCATTTTCCAGGGTCTCGCAACGCAAATGTCGCATCGACCGATGCGGAAATCTACTAGGGGGTGCAACCCGATAGACAACTGTCTGCAAACTCGTTGCACGTGATCGCTGTGCTATTCGACAAAGCGACGTCTTCGCAATGATCTGTGCCTGCGCCGCAGTCATAAATTCCCAACCTCAACGGCCCCCAATCATGAGCGGCTGGTGGGTTGCCATTTCAAACCGCTTCCGCCGCGGTCTCTGACTGGGAGCCGATGCGGCCCGTCGTGCGGTAGTCACCGAGATCTGCTTCCTTCGTCAGGTTCCAATAATCGATCAGGCGCCAAGGGCTGTTGGTCACGATTCGCCCCCGGTCGTTGCGGAAATAGGTAGACATGCCGGGATGGCTCCAGATCATATTCTGGTGCATTTCTTGGATCGTCCGGTTGTAGCGCTGATATACGTCTTGCCGGCATTCCACCTCGATCAGCTTCTTTTCTCCCATCTGGCGCAGAACGCTCAACACGTAATCGAGTTGGCTTTCGATCGTGAAAATGAAGTTGCCGCGATGACCGAGGGCTGTATTGGGACCGTAGAGCATGAAGAAGTTCGGAAAGCCCGCCACGACGGTACCCAGATAGGCCTGACAGTCGTCATCGTTCCAGACCTCACGTACTGTCACGCCATTGCGTCCGAATACCTGAACCGGAAGCAAGAAGCGTGTGATATCGTAGCCCGAGGCGACAATGAGAACGTCTGCCTCATGGGTGTCGCCATTTATCGCGCGGATCGACTTGCCTTCAACATGGGCAGCAGCGCTGTCTACTAGATTAACTTGCGGCTTCAACAGGGTTCGGTACCAGCCGTTGTCCAGGAGCATTCGCTTGCCGAATGGCGGGTAGGGCGGGATGACCTTGGCCAATAGCTCGGGATGCCCGGCCAGCTGCTCTTCGATGTATCGTGTGTAGGTCTCGCGATGGTCGTCGTTCATCGCATTCACAGAGCGATCAGGATGCGTCCACGCCGGGTCCTTCTGTAGGGACTGGTGCACTTGACTGTCAAAAATCCAACTCAGCCGGAGCCTATAAAGCCATTCGTAGTGTGGTACCTCGCGCAGCAAGAACCGCACCGGCTCGGCAACCGGCATACGAAACTTTGGAAAGGGCGCCGCCCATTGGCGCGACCGTTGGAAGATTGTCAGGGCACCCACCCGATCTGCGATTGCTGGGACAACCTGCATTGCCGAGGCTCCATTACCAATCACAGCCACGCGTTTGCCGTCGAGTCTAACCTCTGGATCCCAATTCGAGGTGTGTATCACCGGGCCGTCGAAGTCACGCAGGCCTGAAATATTCGGCCATTTCGGCGTGGTAAAGCCTCCGACGGCCGAAATGACCACATTGGTCACGAGGGTTTCTTCCGTACCGTCTGGCAAGCGTAACCGGGAATGCCAAGTCCGGCTCTCTTCGTCATAGCGAGTGTGGAGGCATTCCGTGCCGTAGCGGATCGAGCTCTCGATCCCGAATTCGCAGGCAACCCGGTTAAGATAGTCGTCGATTTCTCGCTGCAAAGGGAAGAACTTGCTCCAGTCGCCACTGGCAAAAGTGTAGGAGTAAAGATGTCCGGGCGTGTCCACTCCACAGCCAGGGTAGTGATGTGAATGCCAGACGCCGCCGGTGCGGTTTTGCTTTTCGATCTGGATGTAGGAAACGCCCAGTTGTCGTAGCCGAATTGCGGCCGCCATACCGGACATGCCGGCTCCGATGACAAGCACGCGGAAGTCCTCCGGCAAGCACACCGGATCGGGAACCGCGCCCGAATACCTCCGCAGCTTGTGGATCATCATGTCAGCATATTCCGGCGGAATAGGCTCAGCCTCCGACATGGATAGCATGCGGATCAACTCTTCTGCCGATAAGTCCGGCTTGGCGATGTGTTCTCCCTGGCGCCACGCCGTGATGGCGGTCAGTGCTGCATCGCGAACCTCCGCCTGCAGTTCGACTGTCAGACCGCCGGAATCGTTGTCGTCCCATCCGCTCTTCACGGGAATAAACGGCGGGTTTAGCCAATAGTCTCGTCCTGTGAACTGATAAAGAAGGAGCAACAGGGTTGGAATATTGGCCGAAGGGAGCGCTTCGGCGATACGCCGGCGGAACTGGTCGGGGTCTGTGGAGTGTCCCATGGTTTAGGTTCCTGCAATTGCAAGGGTCTGGACCGATACGCCAAGGCATCGCGCCAGCACGCGAATTTGCTGTCCAACTTCGCGCGGTTTTGACGACGGGCATGAGGGAGGTTCGGCAGTAATCCGCCGAATATCTAATCCAGAACGCGTTTGGGCGGTCGGCATCGATCGCCACGTGCGAAGAACCGCTTATGAGGCGCCCTCAGATCGGAAGTTGCGACGGCGATGAGGCTTTGCTCGGGGCATTCGTTTCGCTCGCCCGCGCACAACTGAAAACGTCTGCGCGGTCTCTTCCGTCTTCTGGATCTGGAACGTTCTGCTGTCGGATAACCGGACGTAGGTCCCGGCAGAAAGTATTGTGCTAACATATCGACATCTCCGTGCGATTATCGTCGACCCGTGACGCGTCTGCAAATGCGTCGCAGCAATGGGCGTGCCAAAGTAGAAATCGATGCTAATTCAATACAATAGGCAAAAATTGTATATTTCTCATATCCAGCATTGTCACCCATCGGACAAAGCCGTGCGACACTGACCTATTAGACGCCTGATGAGCAAGCGGGACTCCTGACGCCTCTTCTCGCCAGGACATCGGGCTCGGCGACCAAGCGTTTCAACTGTGAAGGTTGTCCAGTCCTCCACGCCCGATACCCCATGTCGCTCTGACTGATAATGGACAGCAAAGTCTTGCCAGACATGGTCAAAACGGCTGGTTATTGGCCATCGCATGCTAGGATTGACGTTCGCCGGCGACGGCGGAAAGACTTGTTTTTAAGTCGCCTTTTCTAACACGTGAATGTCTGAGCCGGCATTATCTGAAAGCACGTCGATCGGCACAAGCCCTGCCAAGTTCGCACATTCCCTGAAAAACGCTTCGGAAAAAGAAAACGAGTTCTTTAAATGCAGACGATCACCGCTTTTCAATGCGATGCTTTCTTCATTAAGATTAAATGATAAATCTCTATTTACGATAGCCGTATGTATTACTTGCATGAACTTGTCGTTACCCTTCATATCTGCTTCATACTCAAAGGCACTGGGATCAAAATTATCGTCGACGGGTAACTCTGCCTTCATTCGATAGAATACATTCAGCTGAAATTCAGGATGCGCTTCGTAGTAGGCTCTTGCGACATCCCACCTCAGATCCGAGCCAATTGAGATTGCAAGCCAGCACCGCTTCGCGCTGTTCGATATTGTCTTCAGCGCCTGGACGACCGTCGTCACGGGAGGGGTTTCACTTATGCTGGCGGCGAGGTTTCCAAATGTCCGGCCAAACATGACGACAAATGCCGCTTCCTCATCGAAAAAAAAGCGCTGCCCAGAAAATATATCGTCGCGAATGAATTCGATTTTCAAGCCGCAAGGAGCAGGCAATTGCTCAATGTCCCGAAGGAACTCGTTCGAGCGATCGACCAGTACGCAGCGTGAGGCCTTACCGCGCAATTCCGTTGCAAGGGGAAGGGTCTTCTGTTGGAATGCCCGCACTGTTCCGGGACCATACTCCAGAATTGACACCCCTTTTTGAGACCGCTCGTCTTGATGATGCCATCGGACATAGTCTCTCACTTTCTGCTGAAGTTCTTGCGCCAACTTGATCTCGGCATCCACCATATTGGCTGTCCCGGTGTCGAGCGCATTATTGATCCTCTGGGCCTCAGCCTTTGCCCACAACAACGAGCCACTCATCGAATTGCCGTCCCGGTCAAGTCCCGTGTGGTGAGCGTATTGCTCGGGACCTAGGTCTGGCGCATATTTTTGCCGAAACAGCTCCAAACTCGTTTCGAGAAAGCTCACAATTGCTCTCCTCTCGCTGTGGTGATGGGATAATCGGCGGGCGAAACTTCGCGCAGGAAATTCATCTCACTGAACAAGCATTGAGCGCCTAATTCGGGGCGACGGTCTCAAGCGCCTTCGCATTGTACGGTATTGGCGGCGGCTACCGGCGTGTTTGTCAGGCAGGTCCTTAGATGTTCTTCCTCCTTGGCCCGGCGGTCGGCGGCCGGTTAGGCATTATTCGGGCCAAACGAGAACATCGTTTTAAAACAAGGAAGTGATACCAACGCAGCTTTTCCTGTGTCCGACATTGTCGGAACCGGGACACCGCAACGTCACTGCGCATGGTCGTCCACCTCGGCGCCGTCGCAAGCCGCTTTCCGCCAGTTTTGTTAGATCCCCGACACTGGTGTTATTCAGTCATTCGGTTGCCTGGCTCACATTAACCAGTTGAAAAGAAATCGGAAAATTGCTGTGCGGCAGCCAAGGAAACTGGCATGAATATTGAATTCTCCTATGCAAGGCGTTTAGCGCTGCTGGCACGTTGGGTGGCCTGCCATAGAAGGGAACGCCCGATCGCCGCCGGCCAGTACGCCGAAAACTATTTTGGATACCAGCAAGGAGCCGCCGATGAAATCTCAAGCCGTGTGAAATCATCCGGAAGCACGAACGATAGGCCGCGGACGGCTGAGAGCCGGAGGTGCCGTCGATCGATTATTTCGCGCTCTCGCGTTTCGATGGGTAGGTGAAGCGCGACAAGGTGGCTTGTGCCGGCGAAAACATTACGGGCGGCAGCCTCGCAAGCCGCCAGTCCAGGAGAAAGCAAGTCGTGAATGACCATATCCCAGATCATGTCCCGCGCGAAATGGTGGGGGACTTCAGCTTGTTCACGTCGCCTGGCATGCAACGCATCCCCAATGGAGATCCTCATGAAGCCGTCGCTCGCGTCCATGCCGGGCCTCCGATCTTTTATTCACCCGACAATACCCGGGATGGTCGTGGCACCTGGCTCATCACCAGGGCCAAGGACCAACGCCAAGTGCTGCAGGACCCCGAGACTTTTTCCAGCAACCGCAGTATTTTCGCCTCCGCGCTCGGTGACGACTGGCCGTTGATCCCACTGGAGCTCGATCCACCGGCCCATGGCGTCTTTCGCTCTCTGCTTAATCCCCTGTTCTCGCCAAAGCGAGTGATAGCGCTCGAACCGTCTATCCGTGCGCGAGCGATCACCCAAGTCGAAAAGATCTCCGCGTCGAGCAATAGCTGCGAGGTCATGAAGGATTTTGCCATCCCGTTCACAGTTGGCGTCTTTCTTCATTTCTTGGGACTGTCGGACGAGCGGCTCGACATGTTTGTCGGCTGGGCAAACAGGTTGCTCCACGGAGACAAGGCGCAACGATCGGCGGCGGCTCGAGCAATTCTGGAATTTATCGACGAACTTGCGGCCTTGCGCCGCAAAGAGCCGGCCGACGACTTCATGACCTTCATCGTGGAGGCAGAGATTGATAACCGTTCGCTGGCCGACAAGGAAGTCCGTGGCATCGGCGTGCTTTTGTTCGTCGCAGGTCTCGACACGGTCGCAGCCGCGTTGGGTTTCGACTTGGCCCATCTCGCGCGCAATCCAAAAGACCAGGAATTGTTGCGGAGTGAACCGGAGCGGATTGTACTGGCAACCGAAGAATTGCTGCGGGCCTATTCGACCGTGCAGATGATCCGCGTGGCAACAAAAGATGTCGACTTCGAAGGCGCGCCGATTCGCAAGGGGGACTATGTTTCCTGCGCCACGATGATTGCCAATCGTGATCCGGTGGAATTCGAAAATCCCAACACGATCGATCTGGCACGAGAGGACAACCGCCATACCGCCTTCGCCTGTGGCCCGCATCGTTGTCTTGGTTCACACCTTGCCCGGCGAGAAATCATCATCGCCCTGGAGGAATGGCTGTCGCGCATCCCTCATTTCCGTATCAAGGAAGGTACGGCCCCTATAACCTATGGCGGCCACGTGTTTGGAATCGAAAATCTAGTTTTGGACTGGTCCTAACGCAAGCACGGGGCGCAGATACGGGGGTGCCGCATGCACATCATCGTCCGCAATGCCAAATGCCAGGGGCACGCTCGATGTTGGTCGCAAGCACCGGACATCTTCAAGTTGGATGAGGATGGCTACATCCTGCCTGGTAATATCAATGTTGCTGAAAGAGACGAATTTCTCGCATTACGGGGTGCTCGATCCTGCCCCGAACGTGCGCTGGAAATCGATCGCTCATCCGATCACATTACCAATGATGGGGTGAGCTGATGCTGGCGACTTACAGGAAAAAAGCAGATGGATCGATCGACGATTCAACACGTGTCAAACTCCGTTACCCGCTAACACCATAGGTCGATGTCGCTCAGGCTTGTCTGATGTGTGACAATGGTAGACGGCCCTGTGAGCTGGTTCGACCGAGTTGCATTGTAAAATAAAGGGTTTTTCCCACGGCACGCATATTGCTGTCAGTCATTTGCAGACGCTTCATCATCAAAGACAATTGAGCGCAGATGTCGAAATGTCAGCACAGTGTTGTTTGGCGAGGTCTTCTCCTGCAGTCAGATTTCCGGATGCAATGAAAGGATTATACCCTTGTCTCAAAAGAATAGTGAGGCCGAGATTATCCCGTCTAGAAATATAAAATAGGCCCCGTGATTGATCAGTTATGGCAAAGAGTCGCTGGAATGCCATAACGATTTTCTTCCCGACGGCGATTTTAAGACACGCATCCTGGCGGCGCGTGAAGGATGCGCGTTGACTTAAAACATCGGAGTTTCAGTGAATATCAGATCCTTACTTCTAGGCTCGATCGCATCACTTTCGGTCGCGCCCTCCGTATCCGCTGTTAATGGAGTCGTCGCTCTCGAGCCGGAACCGGTTGAATATGTCCATATCTGCGATTCATATGGCAAGGGTTATTTCTATATCCCGGGAGCTGAAACCTGCATGCAGCTCGGCGGCATGGTCCGTACGCAGGCATCTTCGTACAACCCTTATGCCCCGGTCGAGCCGAGCGGCACCACCTGGCTGACGCGAAGCGAGCTCTATATCAACGCGACGACAGACACCGAATTTGGTCCGCTGAAGACGACGACGACTCTGCGGTTCGACTATACGGACGACAGCAATACGATGGGTGCTGACCTGCCCGTGGCGCATATCTCGCTCGGCGGTTTCCTCATCGGCCGCGCCGGCTCACAATATAATGATTGGATCGGCTACGCCGGCAATGTCATCAATCCGGATGTGATCGGCAACGGCCCCATTAAATTGAACCAGCTTTCATATTTTTATGACGGTGGCAACGGCATCTTCGGCGTCGTCTCGATTGAAGACAGTCTTTCGACGAACCTTAACCCCAACAGTGCAGATCATTATGCGCCGGACCCCGTGGTGGGTCTTGGCTACAAGGTCGGTCCTTGGTCGCTAAGAGTTGTCGGCGGTTATGATTCCGTTGTGGAGGAAGGAGCAATCAAGGCTCGTGTCGATGCTGATTTCGGCCTACTCGGTGCATTTCTCATGGGGGCTTGGAATACAGACGGCAGCAAGATCAACAAATTTGCGAACGGTGACGTGACCGGAAGCACCGGCGATTGGGCCCTCTGGACCGGCAGCACCGTCAAGATCAACGATAGGCTAAGCTGGAACACGCAGTTCGCCTACGCCGACAACAAGACGTTCCAAGCTGCGTCGAATGTCGAATGGTTTGTAACCAGAGATCTGAAGATCGAGCCGGAAGTATCCTACGTGAACTACGACAGGATCAATGTGGACAGTTGGGCCGGCGCGCTTCGCGTTCAGCGATCATTTTAAATTTGGTCAGAAAAAGCGGGCGGGAAAGACAGATAACGTCCTGGTGAGCAAAGCGAGAGGCACGCGCCGCACCAAAGCATTGGACCCAATCCGATGCAGCGGATGATGAGTGCCGCCAAATCGAAATGACACAAAACAGGCTGCGTGCGGCCAATCTATCCGCGTCGGATCCGCGTTGCCTGCACGCTTTGAGTTTGACCGCAACGCCGCGTCCGGATTGCTGAAAACGCTTTTCCGCTATTTGTCTTGCAAATCGATTTGCCGATCGCCTTCGCATCATAGCGCCGGAACTAAGAGCCATTCGCTTCAACGAGCCCTTATGATCGATTTTCGAACCTATTGCGCACCTGCTGCTTGGCGGGTCAGAGGGGGGAGCGGTCAAGATAAGAGTCGAATGCAGCGGCCACAGCGCGAAGCGCGAAGCGACCCTCTTGCCGTACACGGATGAAACCATTGTCGATGTCCAATATCCCGTTCTCGGCAAGCGTGTCCAACCGCTCACTCAGCAAATCGATCGGGTCAAATCCGTGATCGGTGCAGATCGCTGGCACGTTTGCCTCCAAGTTGCACATGAGGTGCTCGATGATTGCGCTCCGTACTCCATCTTCGCCGCTAAGACGATAGCCCCGTGACGTCGCTAAGCGGCCGGCCGCAATGTGTCGGTTATAAACGCTTTGGGTAAGTTCGTTTTGGACATAACCTTCGCCCAAACGACCGATGGCCGACGCGCCGAGGCCGATCACAGTTTGGCATGTATCGGCCGAGTAACCCAAGGAATTGCGCCGCAGGCGGCCGGTTTTCTGCGCCAGCGCAAGCTCATCATCCGGCAAAGCGAAATGATCGAGTCCGATTTGGAGATAGCCGGCGGCAACCAAGGTATCGGCTATCACCGAGGCCTGCTCAGCGCGGGCAGTGATATCCGGTAGCGCTTCTTTCTCAATCAAGCGCTGATTTTTTCGATAAGATGGGACGTGCGCATAGCCGAAAACTGCGAGCCGGTCGGGGCGCATTGCAACTGCGAGCGCGGCGCTCTGGACACAGGATTGCAGTGTTTGACGCGGCAGACCAAACATCAGGTCGAAATTGATGCGGCTTACTCCATGCAGGCGCAGGGTTTTGACGGCAGCCATCACTTGCGTCTCACTCTGGACCCGGTTGATGGCTTTTTGGACAATGGGATCGAAGCTCTGCACGCCGACGCTTGCGCGCTTCACACCGGCCACTTCCAGAGCGTCGGCCATCTCGCTCGTGAAGGTGCGTGGGTCGACCTCGATAGCGATGGTAGCCGCATTCTTGAACGCGAAGCGGCCGCGCAGGAGTTCCATCAGGGACAGGAACTCCGCTGGCGGCATAATGGTCGGGGATCCACCACCGAAGTGCACGTCGCTCACAGGAAGTGTCTGCGGTACTTGCTCCGCGACCAAACGGATCTCCTCACGCAGCGTTGCCAGATAATTGAGGATCAATGCATCTTGACGAGTGATGCTGGTCGGAAAGCCACAATACCAGCACATCGATCGGCAGAATGGAATGTGAAGATAGAGCGAAATGGCGTCATCAGGTGGCAGGTTCCTCAGCCATTCTTCACAAGTCTTGGCGCCGATTGCCGAAGAAAACTCCTGTATCGTTGGGTAGATCGTATACCAGGGCAAAGAGGCCTTGCCATACTTTTGCTGGATGAGAATCGATGGCGCTAGCGGCAATTACTTTCACCTCCGGCCCAGCTTGCCATATCCAGATCTCATGCGTCGTCTTCCTTTCGATCAAATGGGATTCCGCGCCGATAGAAAGCGTTTTTCGCCACTAGGCATCATGATTTCGGTTTTCCGACCGCCAATCGACAATTCCCGCCGCCTTTAGCCCGCAAAGGTCATGCCAATTGCGTTGAAGCTCTGGGAGCTAGGGATCATCGAAGTCGCAAGAGGAGCTGTTCCACTCTGGATGCCAAAAGACGATTGCACGCAATGACAGTCATGGCGGCATTGCGACGGCGACGATAGATATGCCTTGACCCTATCGGCCGGTTTCAAGCTAACGTTCTAGGCCATGATGACGAATTGGCGAATTTCGATTTCCAAGACGGAGCAAATCAGACAAGTGATGGTTGATGAAGGTTCTGGCCTGGAATGATGTGCTGGTTTCACCGAATGTGCGGCCGCGCTCGCTTTGCCAGCACGTGCTATCGCCACTCTTACCTCTCAGGCATCATCGAGGAGTGATGGGCTGTGATTAGCCATTTTCCGTCCATGAATTCATACGTATAGGTGTAACGCGCGGGAACTTTGGTGCCATCGGCGAATGTAAAGGTATACGTGCCACTGTCCGTTGCCGTGTTACAGCCGACCCTAATCACCCGGAGGTCGATCGATCCTTGCGGCTGCTTTTCGAGGAAATGGTCAAAGTAAGCGACTCTCTGCTCGTGCGTCAGGCGCGGCGTGTTCGACAGCGTCGGCAGGAGGATCGCATTCTCCGCATAGTTCGCGGCGACCTTTTCGGAATCTCGCGTTCTGAGCGACGCGTTCCAGCGGTCGAACAATTTGGCTACCTGCTGGTCGGTGATCGGTGCGCAGTTTACGCTGCCAGCGTCAGCTTGCTGCAATGAGAGAGTGGAAAGTACCGCCGCGGTGGCAAGTATAAGACGCATGTGTCATCTCCGGTTCTGTTACGGGATCGGTTGAGTGACCCTCAAGGCCACTTTCTCTGGGGCTGGAGGCCTCGTTGGTATCACCAAGATCGACATGCCAACCGATGAATTTGCTTCAGCGAGCTGCACGAAAAATCCTTCGAACATAACCAAGGACACCGCCCAATCCTCGGCTGGCCCTCCACGCTGGGGGACGCCGTATTTCCATTGCCGCAAGCAAGTGGCACTCGCCAGGATTGGTGAAAGACAGAGGCAGGCGGCGATCACCAGGTGATTTAATGTAGCCTAGTCGGACCCTTTCAGCACCACATTCCAGAGCGGGGCCTCTTGACCCATTTTGATCCTTTCCCGTAGCACCCGTGTGCCCTCGACGGCCTGATCTTCGTCAATTGATGGCTCGTCTAATGCAGCGCGACAATCAATTCGCAAAATCGATTGTTTGGATAACATGCATCCACGCGATCAATTTGGATTCAAGCCCCCTTGGGCCACCGTTCAGGGTTTGCTAATCGGCCAAGCCGACGATCGCGGCCACATCTCAGCAAACTGAATTTTGGGGCTCGTTTCGCCCGATGGAGCTCTTCACGACAAGTGGCGGCAAATTCAAAAATTTTTGCTGCAGAACAAGGTGCGTGGGAATGCATCGGTGACGTGGATGCCAATCAATCGAAACAATCAATTATGCCCAATGTCCGATGAGAAAAATGTAGACGTCACGCGGCGTTTGTAGTGCTGCATCACCAGGAGCATTTGCGATGGGAAAATTTTTCCGGGGGAGCGAGAACGCCGACAGCCTCTTTGGCAAAACCTGGCCTATGTCAACTCGGAAAACAGCGTGGACGATTTGGTTCACCTGACTGGTGCCCACACTGTGGCCGATCTTGCCCATATGCATCTGGCAGGGTGGGACTTCACGTTCGTCTGATTGCATTATTTACCGTGGCCTTACCACCTGGCAGATGCGCGATTTTAGCTTCTCTGCGAGTCCGCCGCTCCCAGCCCTGTTTGACTTTGCGGCCGGCGCGGTCGCCTCCCGAAGGTTCAGCCAGCCGGTGGCCACCCAATCAGCAACCAAAACCGGCTTTTCGCGCTGGATATCCATAATATATCGAAATTCCCTCAACCGGATTTTGGGAACGGCGGAATCCACCGAACATGTCCCCAGAGCGCAAGACGGTGTACTTGCAAAATGGTGACGGTCGGAAACGAAGAGCAACGACAATTCAGCTCTTCTTCAAACAAACACTATCAATTTAGCCAGATCAGCGGCCCGGACAGGCCGCCGGCGGGTCGGAATTCTCCGAGTGCGAAACCAGGCGCGAGGAATAGTCGGCCGATATTGCCGCGGATGGGACACCGGCCGTTTCGAGCATGGCCGCCTTTTCGAACAGATGGCAGCAGCCTCACGAGGTCTGAGCCTTTGTCATACCAGTCGATTTTGGTGGCAGAGCGATCCCGCCGGCCAGGTCAGGCCAGGCGCTCGGCGGCAGGTCATAATGCCCAAAAGGTCAGCTCCCCTACAGTCGAAACTAGTCAATTCAATCCAGAGATGTCCGAATTACGCACTTAATAGTCGTTGCGATGCTCCTTCGCCTTGCCCTGAAACTTCAGGGCCTCAGATCTGCCCTGCAACGTTTAAACTCGACTGTTCCTCTTCTTCTGCTCCAAACAGCTCCCAGGTTAATCCGCTTATGCGTTTCAAGGGTCTTGATCTTAATCTTCTCGTCGCATTGGACGCTTTGGTGACTGAACGCAACCTTACAGCGGCGGCGCGCAGCATCAATCTCAGTCAGCCGGCAATGAGTGCCGCTGTCCGCCGACTGCGCAACTATTTCCGCGATGATCTGTTTACGATGCAGAGCCGAGAACTTGTTCTCACGCCACGTGCGGAAGGCCTGGCCTCAGCAGTCCGCGAGGCATTACAACACATTCAACTCACCATTGTTTCTGGCGCCGGGTTCGCTCCAGACGAACCGGAGCGACACTTCAGGATTGCGCTTTGCGATTTCATGACGACTGTTTTCTTTCGAAATATCATAGAGCGTCTCGCGCGCGAAGCTCCCGCAGTTAGTTTTGAGTTGCTTCCGCTAACGGACAATCCGGATCAGCTTCTGCGGCGGGGAAGAGCCGATTTTCTAATTCTTCCGGAATTGTTCATGTCGAGTGCGCACCCCAGAGCGAAGCTGTTCGACGAAAAGTTCGTGTCCGTCGGCTGTGCCAAGAACACAAAACTAACTGGTCATCTTACGGTCAGAGACTATATGTCGATGGGTCACGTTTCGGCTAGGTTTGGGCTTGGCCAGCAGCAGTCCATTGAGGACTTTTATTTGTTGGAACGTGGCATCAAAAGACGTATCGAAGTGGCCGTTCAAGGTTTTGGCTTGGTGCCGGCCGCGCTTCTGGGCACCGACAGGCTCGCAATTATGCCTCTGCGGTTGGTGAAGCACTTTGAAACATCAATGCCACTACGGATTGTGGAAAATCCTATACCTCTTCCGGCCTTCACTGAGGGTATCCAGTGGCCGACCTCCCATGAAAACGATCCGGCAAGTATCTGGATGCGAGAGATAATGCGGCAGGAGGCGTGCCGGCTAGCAAATTCTTCCATGTCACGCGAACACGGTATTTAGGAGACGGAACGAAGCTGAGCTTGCAGTGGTGTGCCAATACGAGATCGTTGACACGTTCGAGTAAGCCATTTCGGCCAACACCTGGTGGATGTCCCAAGCGCTCACGGCAGCTGAGCTGGACGACGAGCCGGACCCTTCATCGGCGGCGACAACCGCAAATCATAGCAAACAGAAGAAATGTAATATGCAAACAGTAACCGCAAGAGACCTGGGCCGGATGTCGCAAAGTAGCGACCCACATTTGACATTTAGACGCGATGGATCGACGTTTGATGGCATGATCGAAACACTCGGTGCCGCCTTTGGCGAATATAGGGCCGAGCTTGTCAGCCAGGTCGATGACTTCCAATGGAGTCTTGATTTTTCGACCTTTGACTGTGCAACGGTGATCAGGGGGTTTCACCGACACGAGTTTCAGTTTCAAGTTCAACCTACCGCCAGCGCCGTGCCGCATTTGTCGATCGTGCTGCCACGCAATGGTGGTATGGGGGTGGCCTCCGGCTCGCGCGAGGCCGTCGCCCGCGATGGAAAGTTGCTTCTCTATAACAATCTCGAGGCGGAAAGCGTCATGATGTACGGCCGATCGAACATCATCGACGAGCTTTTGCTCAACTGGAACGTCGTTCTCGAAACGCTTGATCGAACCTTCGAAACGCCATTCAGCGGCTCGTTGGATCTCCTGCCGGAATTAGAAATGTCGACACCGGCTGGCCAAATGATTGGCTCACTCGCAGAGACTATCATGCAGGGCCTGCGTGATCCCTCGGTGCGATCCCCAGTCGCGATGGCGCACGTCACGCAAGCTCTGGCCGACGTCATAGTGCGCCTGGTGCCGCATAAGCTTTCCCACCTGCTCGACAGGCAGCCTTGCATGATTGCACCCAAGCATGTCCGTCGCGCGATAGAGTTTATGGAAGCCAATATCAGTCAGCCGATCAGAATGCCGATGGTCGCTGAAGCCGCCGGAGTGTCGATACGCGCATTGCAACTTGGCTTCCGGGCTTTTCGGGAAACCACGCCGGCCGCATATCTGGCGACGCTTCGGTTGCGTGCCGCGCGGGTGGATTTACTTGATCCCACCAACGCGAACTCTACCAGAGAAATCTGCTTGAAATGGGGATTCTTTCACTTCGGACGGTTCTCGGCAATGTATAAAGCGACCTACGGCGAAGGCCCTTCCGACACGAGGAGACGCATCAGGGGCATGCCGCCTCGTGCTTGCCGGCAACAAAAAACTGTGGTGGGCGGTTGGATCTCGCTGACATGAGCTCTCGCTTGATAGATGATCAGCGGAAGTACCGTAAGCGGTGATAAGATTGCGCTGCAGCCCGGCTCGAAAAGCCGCCATCGATGTTCGTCAAGCGGTGAACTGGAGATAAGGGTAGGGGGACACTTGAACTATTCCCGCGTCCGCGATCTCATCAGGTGTCATCGACTTTCGACCCGCCATCCTGAGCATGATTCGACGGTAAGGATTTTGCCAGATTGCGCACTTCTTGCGCGAGAAACGTCCGGTAGCCCTTTGCTCGCAAGTCGCAAGCTGGGCAAATTCCGCACCCATAACCCCATTCGTGGCGGTCACCCCGAACCCCCAAGTGGCAGGTGTGACTGTTCTCTATGATCGTATCGACGAGTTCCTTGCCTCCGAGGTCCTTGGCAAGCTGCCAAGTCCGTGCCTTGTCGATCCACATAAGCGGTGTGTCCAAGACCAGACGCTTTTCCATTCCGAGATTAAGCGCAGTCTGCAGGGCCTTCATCGTATCGTTGCGACAGTCTGGATACCCGGAAAAGTCGGTTTCGCACATTCCGCCTACGATGTGTTCTAACTCTCTACGATGGGCGAGCGCTGCCGCAACCGTCAGGAAAATCAGATTGCGGCCCGGAACAAAGGTGTTCGGAAGTCCAGTATCAGCCATTTCGATTGCCATACTGCTTGTTAGCGCGCTGTTTGAGATATCCTCCAGGGCTGCAAGAGGAATCCTGTGATCATCACCGAGGCGTTCCGACCACATCGCATTGATCTTGCCAACTTTGGTACGAAGCGTTTCGCGGCACTTAAGTTCAATCCTATGCCGTTGGCCATAATCAAAACCCACCGTCTCGACGCGCTCGAATCGATCGAGTGCCCAAGCTAGGCAAGTTGTCGAATCCTGTCCGCCGGAAAATAAGACCAATGCAGACGCCGCCACCTCAGTGCTCCTTATCTCTTTCCGTCATATTCCGCCCAACAAAAGGGAGTCTCGAACACCTTGACCGATCGCATTCGGCCAACGAGAGGCTTGATCTGCTCCCAAATCCAAACCGCGATGTTCTCTGCGGTCGGATTTTCTAATCCTGGAATCTCATTAAGTGTATGATGATCGAGTTGCTCGATAACTGGTCCAAAGACCTTTTCTACATCAAAAAAATCAACGACGAACCCCGTATTCGGATCGACCTCGCCCTCCAATTGGAGCTCGATCCGATACGAATGGCCATGTATTCGATGGCACTTGTGCGCCGCCGGAACATGCGGCAGACGATGAGCGGCCTCGAAGGTAAACGCTTGAGTGATTTTCATGGCATTCCGATCATTTTGTGGGTCTGCAGACTGAGCCGCCAATGCGGGTTCTGCAGACAAAACTCCGTAACCGCTGCGGTATTTCTTGCTCGATCCGGCCCGTCCATGGGCTGAAGGAAATATTGGTCGAAATGGACGTCAGGGAGATCGTCAGGAAAGAGATCGACCTGCGGGTAGACGAGCTTAAGTTCGCTCCCAGATCTAAGCTCCAGCGGCGCGCCAGCTTTTGGACTGACGCAAATCCAGTCGATACCTTTTGGCGGCTCCATTGTACCGTTTGTTTCAATTGCAATTGCAAAGCCGACTGCACGCACGGCGCCGATGAGAGCTGCGTCCAGCTGTAACAGCGGCTCGCCACCTGTGAAAACCACATATCGGTTGCGTTCTATCTTTCCCCAGGTGGCGGCGATTGCACCCGCTAGTGAGGCCGCATCCTGAAATTTGCCGCCTCCGTAGCCATCGGTACCGACGAAGTCGGTGTCGCAAAACTGGCAAAGTGCTTTGTGCCGATCCTCCTCTCGACCTGACCACAAATTGCACCCCGAAAATCGGCAAAATACAGCAGCACGTCCGGCTTGAGCGCCTTCGCCTTGAAGCGTCTTGAACAATTCTTTGACGATGTAGCTCATACTCCACCTATCTCCGTAACGGCATCGTCATCGCGATCTTTGCTGTCTCGGCCGTGAATGCCGCGCGTCGATCTCCACAGTGATCTAGCTGCTTTCGCAACCGAGAAACTGCGGCGCAGTCGGATAACTGAAGTACGAACGCAGCTGCGCCTCGCTGCATTTTGTCAAGATGAGGTCTGCGGCATTGCCGTCTCCCAGCCCGATTCAGTATTTTCCTAACCGCTTCGCTCTCCTGTGTCGTTGAGCAATATCAACGTCCTGCAATTGATTTTGATTTCGGGATGACAGGTCGCTGAGTGCTCGAGGTCGATCGACGTTATCGGCGTTGTCGCCTGTGTCCATTCCTTGCGACGCAGCTCCGTGTTCAGATCGATTGAAGCTTTTTCCGATCATGGCATGCTTCCGCTATGACCACCGTTCTTTACGCAAACAGGGTTCCCCCTAGGGCAGATTGTCTGATATAGACCGTGCGCCTTGTCGCTGGCGCACCAATGCCATCCGCGTCAGCGCGCCCCGCCCTGTCATTGCCTGCCACGCGGTAATGACAGGGCGAATGCCCGATCAAGAGTGATGAGCCGGGATGCTGGGCGTCAGTTCCTTCGGCCGATTAAGCAGCGATCGGTCTCCAAGGTACAATCACGCCACAGGTGGCGATCGCCGGAGTGGGTCATAGTATCCGCCGTTAGCAGTAAGCTGATTTCGATTGTGATCCCATTGTCCGGCCTTGTTGCGCTGCCGACTGAAGCGCATCCGGGACAAAAGAAAGCACATGTCGACGAAATTCCCGATCGGCGTTACGCCAAGTGATCAATGCAAGACTGAATGTGTCTGCTGGGCGCAGCGCATCTGCGGAGGCGAGTCGCCAAACTGCCAATATTGTGCAGCCTATTCTGGCGCGCCTTCAAGGAGGCCGTCATAGACTTCCATGAGCGCACTGGTGATAGCCTGTCCAAGAGCATTGCCTGCTTCCCGGACAGCCTCTTCGGTTTCATCACGCGCGGCCTTGGCCAGGTCAAAACCTTGTTCGCCGACGATCCGCTTGGCGACTTCGATGGCCCAGATACCGAAGTCACCCCGATTATCGATGTTGATGTATTCTGCCATTATTCGTCCCGCCTGTTTATGACTGAGCGGTCTAGACGTTTATTCTCGCCATGGCCAGCACATTTGGCTGATAACCGTCCAGCGCAATTATAATCGAATTCTCTGGCCATGCTCTCAGTGCAAGCCACGCTCCAGTCGTTAGCGCATCGAACGCAACAAGGGCTGACGTCAAGGCATTCCGAAGCGATATCCATCCGTCATTTGAATGGGTTGCATCCAAATAATCGATTTTACGGATTGATCGGTATGATCCATTAGAAGAGGGTCGCTTGATTGACGTCAAGCCCACTGATGGCTTCGCCAAGCGGTTCAGGAAAGGACAGGTACTTGGTTACAGGGCCCAACAGATCGGAACCTGACGCCAAGGAGGACCCTGTTGGCATAGGGGCTGCATCGACTGCTGGCGAAGGCGTTGTACGCGCCCTCGGTATCGCGACTTTCATCGGTTAGCCGTTTTAAGAAATAGTCGGAGATCTTTGCATGTGCTCGCAAGTGCGGTGGAAACTATGCTGGGAAAACGAGCTGGAGCTCGCCGACCACGTCGAACTTGCCGACTTCTTTCGAAGGATCTATGGGCCTACCGGCCTCTATAACGCAAAACCATTCGAGGGCAGTCGAAGCTGGGCGGGAGCGAGACCCGAGCTGCGGGCAATCGGCTATGACTCTGGTGGTGTCGCCGCTCACATGGGATTGCTGCGTCGATTCATCAAAGTTGGGGCCGTCGACCTACCCGTCGCCGAATTGGGATTGTACGGGGTGCGCACCGATCTTGAAAGACTGGGGATTAGCCATTCCATCCGCGCCGTGCTGCCAATACTGGAGGAGCTCGCCGTGCCATTTGCTTTCGGCACGGTCCGACCCGCGTTGCAAAAGCATATTGAGAGGCTCGGTCGGCACGGCCCGATGACGGTTTTGTCGGGCGTGCGCGGACGGTCTACGCTGCCAGAGCCGCGTCTCGACAAGCCGCCCACGCGCATCGATGACGCACTGGTTACGGTTTTGCCGATTGGACGATCGATGGCCGATTGGCCGACTGGTGCGATGATCGACCGGAACGGGCCGGAGCTATGACGCCGTTCGATTGCATCGACGTCCTCACCCTTATCGCAAACAGGAAATCCTTGACGTGTTGCGCGCATCAGACGCGGCCTCTGCGGGCAAGGGCCAGTCCGCAGCAGATCAATCGCTTCCTTGCTTAGGGCAGTTCTAGTTTATGGCAGCCTCCCGTCGAGCCCTCAGTTAATCCAATCGATTGAGAATTACATCAGGTCTACTCAATGCCGCGAAAATTTCGAACTGATATCCAAGCCTTGCGTGGCTTGGCTGTTTTGCTGGTCGTCCTCTATCACGCACGTATTGGGCCGTTTACAGCTGGCTATCTGGGCGTTGACGTTTTTTTTGTGATTTCCGGCTTTCTGATTACCAGACTGATCCGGACGCAGCTTGAGCAATCGCGGTTCAGCTTTTCGGAATTCTATTACCGACGTGCGAAGCGTCTGTTGCCGGCGGCCTACGTCGTCATTGCGCTTACGACGGTCGCCGCGCCATTTTTGCTGTCGGACGTCGGGCTGCGGGAGTTCCGTAATCAGGTCATAGGGGCGCTCACATTTTCCACTAACATCGTTCTTTGGTCCCAAGTGGACTATTTCGGCCCGGCCGCCGAAACGATGCCCCTCTTGCATTTTTGGTCGCTCTCCGTTGAAGAACAGTACTATCTGCTGCTGCCTCTCTTCTTGGCTTTGGCGCCGAGGAGATGGTGGCTCATCGGAATTGCGACGCTCCTTGTCGCTAGCCTAGCTCTATGTTTTTATCTGGTCGCCCAGAACCCATCTGCTGTGTTTTACCTTCTGCCGACCCGATCTTGGGAAATGGCCATTGGTTCACTTGGCGCATTGCTTCCCACCAGACCCTTGGTGTCTGCCGCGCTTATGAAGCTGCGTCTTCCCGCCCTCGCGGTTCTCCTCCTTGCCCCGACGGGCCTCGCACATCCCGTCGTGGATGCCGCTTTGATTTGCCTTGCAACTCTGGCCCTCCTGCTTGCGCCCACCCAGGACAATGTGATGGTGCGAGGCATGGCGAGGATCGGGGACGTCTCTTACTCACTCTATTTGATCCACTGGCCCGTACTTGTCTATGTGAGAGCTGTTTGGCTGGCGGAGCCTCCGGCGCTTGCGATCTATGCGGCCGTTGCTTTCTCATTTATTGGAAGCTTGGGGCTTTACTCGTTCGTGGAGGAGCCATTCCGGCGTGGATACGTGATGTCTCGCGTCCGGCTGGTCTCAGGATTGGCCGCCGCGTCGATTCTTCTCGCCTTCTCGCCCTCTGTTGCCATTGCCACAACCGAGAGAAAGTTTGATTTTGCCACAGTCCGGCGGATCAACTACGGTCTGGGGAGAGAATGTGATTTCAAACCGGGTCCGCCTCCTCAGGACGTCCCGAAGAGCTGCCAGACGACAAGCAAACCTGAATTACTGGTCTGGGGCGATTCATTTGCCATGGCACTGGTTCCCGGCTTAGCCAAAACAATCGGCGAAGCCGGACTAGCTCAGCTCACAATGAGCGGGTGCTTCCCGGCCATTGGCGTTGCTGCTGTTTCCAAAGAGTTAGCGTCGCCCTTTTCCCGTGCCTTCGGCGAGGACTGCATTGCATTCAATGATCGTGTTCTGGCCATTTTGAGAAATCGGCCGGAGATCAGCACGGTGGCCATCTCAAGCCCTTTCGATACCCCCGTATCGAATCAATTTATGGTGCTTAAGAGAAGCGGTGAGACCCTCACCGATGACGAGGCCTCTCTGTATATAACCGTTGAGGGAATCAAGGCTCTCGTCAAAGATGTTCGCGCTTTGGGCAAGCGAGTGGTTGTGGTTGCTCCTCCGCCAGTCGGAAACTTCGACATTGGCGATTGCCTTGAGCGGAAGGCGAGGGGAGCGATTATTCTTGGGCGCTACAGCGGCTGCGAAATATATGTCAGCGAATACCGCCGGAGACGCGCCCGTACGCTCGAGCTGTTGAACGAAGTGGGCTTGAAGGCTGATGTTGGGGTGGTTTCTTATCACAACTTTCTTTGCGACGGCACCACGTGCAAAACCGAGATCGACGGCAAATTCCTTTACCGGGACAGCGGTCACCTTTCCTATGAAGGATCAGAGATCATCGCTCGTCAGACAAAACTAGCTGAAAAGCTGATCAGGGCGGCCCGTTAGAGCATGTTCGACAAAAACTTCCAGTGACGAGGAAGGTGACGCGCACCCTGGCGCCGCCCATGCGTCGAAACAAAAACGATAGGAGACAAGATGCCCGATCAAATCGCAGACAACGTCATCGTAATGATCAAGAAAAAAGCCGCAGCTAACGGCACTGAGTCCTCTCCAACTGAAAACAAAATTACGACTGCAACTGAACTTGCCTCGCTGGGTCTCGATTCGTTGGACCTGACGGAACTACTATGGGATCTAGAGGAGACCTATGGAATTGGCATCGAGCTCAATACGACCGAAGCCTGGGCAAATCTTCAAACTGTCGGCGATCTGGTGGAAGCCGTCCGCGCTCTGATCGCAAAGGAGGTTTGAATGGATAGGCGCGTCGTTATCACGGGAATTGGTGGGCTGTGCGGGCTCGGGACCAACGTCGCCGCCATCTGGAAAGCTATGCGCGAAGGACGTTCCGCGATTAGCCCCATCACCAATTCAGAACTTCATGAGTTGAACGGCACGATTGGGGCCGAGATCAAGGTGCTGCCGGAGCATGGCATTGACCCGAAGCAATCCGCCTCCATGGATCGCTTCAGCTTACTTGCCGTAATTGCCGCACGCGAAGCCGCTAAGCAGGCCGAACTCTCCGTTGACGAAGAAAACACTCATCGTATCGGCGCAGCTGTAGGTGTGGGCATTTGCGGCTGGGATGCGATTGAAACAAACTACCGTGCTCTCCTTTTAGAGGGCGTTCGCCGGGCTGCCATTCTCACTGCACCGAAGGTCATGCCGAGTGCGGCTGCCGCACAGGTCAGCATGAACCTCAGTTTGCGAGGGCCGGTCTTCGGTATTGCGTCCGCCTGTGCCTCGGCCAACCATGCCATCGCATCGGCTGTGGATCAGATTAGACTTGGCCGCGCCGACGCGATGGTCGCCGGCGGCAGCGATGCGCCACTCATATGGGGTGTCCTGAAGTCGTGGGAAGCACTGCGCGTACTTTCATCAGATACATGCAGGCCCTTCTCGGCCGATCGAAAGGGTTTGGTATTGGGTGAGGGCGCGGGCATGGCCGTACTGGAAAGTTACGAGCATGCTGCACGGCGCGATGCCAAAATTCTTGCTGAGGTCGCCGGCGCTGGTCTTTCCGCCGATGCATTCGACATCGTTGCGCCTAGTGTCGAAGGGCCGATGGCCGCGATGCGCGCCTGCCTATCTGATGCACGGCTGAATGCAGAGGATGTGGACTATCTAAATGCTCATGGCACGGGCACCAAGGCCAATGATCCGATAGAAACTGCGGCGATCAATCGCGTCTTCCGTCATCATGCCCGCTCGTTGTCCGTCTCTTCAACCAAGTCCATGCATGCGCATTGCCTTGGCGCGTCGAGCGCGCTCGAAATGATCGCCTGTGTGATGGCTCTCCGGGAGGGCGTGGTGCCGCCGACAGCAAATTATCGTGTACCAGACCCCGATTGCAATCTTGACATTACCCCCAATGTGCCGCGCGAGCGAAAGGTGCGCGTAGCACTAAGCAACGCCTTCGCAATGGGCGGCACGAACGCAGTTTTGGCATTCAAGCATGCTTAGCGGGAGACACACGTCTCACCGTCTGTCGCTTCAGCAATGCCTTGCTCACACTGCCTCTCAGTAACCTTACCGACAGGGCGCTCAGGCCAGCTGTCTCTGGGTGACGTTGCCGCCGGCGCCCAGAGTATGTCGATCATCAACGACGAAAGGGTCCCGATGAATATCGCACCGCGGAACGCTGCAGATTCGCATCGAAAAGAGGATGCTCATCTTGCACGCCATCTTTCCAACCGGCACCTCCAGCTTATCGCTATCGGAGGCGCGGTCGGCACCGGTCTTTTCATGGGATCAGGAAAGACCATTTCGCTCGCCGGTCCTTCGATCTTGCTCGTCTATGCGGTCATCGGCTTCATGCTTTTCTTCGTCATGCGTGCGCTCGGGGAAATCCTGCTTTCCAACCTGGAATATCGCTCGTTTGCGGATTTCGCCGGGGATTATCTCGGCCCCTGGGCTCAGTTTTTCACCGGTTGGACCTATTGGCTGAGCTGGATCGTGACCGGCGTGGCCGATGTTGTTGCCGTTTCCAGCTATGTGGCGTTTTGGTTCCCTGAACTGGCGCTTTGGATACCGGCGCTTGGCTTGATATTCACGCTTCTCGCCCTCAACCTGCCTACCGTTCGCAATTTCGGCGAAATTGAATTCTGGTTCGCACTCATCAAGATCCTCGCGATCGTGTCGCTTATCATTACTGGCGCCTATATGCTTTCCACAGGCTTCAGGCTGCCCAACGGAAGCACGGCATCCGTCTCGCATCTTTGGCAACATGGCGGCTTCTTTCCGAACGGGTTCCACGGCTTCGTTGCCGGTTTCCAGATTGCGGTGTTTGCTTTCGCAGGTATCGAACTCGTTGGAATGACCGCGGCGGAGACCAAAGATTCCGTCCGCAACCTGCCAAAGGCGATCAACTCGATTCCGGTCCGCGTCGCTCTCTTCTATCTCGGTGCCCTATTCGTCATCCTTACAGTCATCCCATGGAATCAAGTCGATCCGAATTCGAGCCCGTTCGTTTCCATGTTCTCGCTCGCTGGCTTTGGCATTGCCGCGCATGTTGTGAATTTCGTCGTACTGACCTCGGCGACATCAAGTGCCAACTCAGGCATCTATTCGACATCGCGCATGGTCTACGGGCTTGCGACTTTCCGACTGGCGCCGAGCCTGTTCGGCAAGTTGAACCAGCGGAAAGTGCCGGTAAATGCGCTGTTCTTCTCGTGCATCTTCCTACTGGCGGGCGTCGTACTGCTTTATGTCGGAGATAGTATTATCGAGGCCTTCACCATCGTCACCACGGTTTCGGCGGTGCTTATCATCTTTATTTGGTCGATCATTCTGGCATCTTACCTGCAATATCGCCGCAAGCGGCCTGACTTGCACGAAAAGTCCACCTTCAAAATGCCCGGCGGACGTGCGGCTGTCGCGATGGTCTTCGGCTTCTTCATCTTCATCCTATGGGCGTTGGCGCAGAAGCCCGATACGGCCATCGCCTTGAAGGTCACGCCGCTTTGGTTCGTCTTACTCGCAATCGCCTATGCGGTAGTCAAAGCACGACGCTCACGATTGCCTGCCGGTGCATAAATGGCAAACTGACGCCTTGGCGGAACGGCTGGCACGGCTCGGCTATAGGATGCTGAACTCGTGCCGTCACGCACTGTCGGCTACGACGCCATTCGTCGTACCGCAGATGGCAGCAAGCAGCATATCCAGATCAAGGGTCGGGCCTTCGGCAATCATGCAAAGCAACCAAGCCGCAGGCTGCGATAACGTGCCGGTGCGGCTCGATAATGCCACTCTCGAACGGCGCGAGATGTGGGAAGCATCCGATGTGGATATCCAGATACGATTGGCCTCGTCAAGGTCAAAGGCTCGTGAGCGCGGCGCGTTTGGCGTTCGCGAGTTCAAGCGCCTTGCCGTCAAAGTGTGGTCTGCCGCCTGACCTCGTTTGGGACGTGTCAGAGCATATACCCGAGATGCGACGAGACGTTATCGGCAATGCTGATGGTGCGATGGGCATAGGCCCGATGACCAAATAGCTGCCGATCTGCGTTGCTGTCTCGTCGGCGATCCGAAAGCTTGGTTGACTGTGTAATTCAAGAGACCGGCAGCTGGATCCGAAATAGCGTTCCCTCGTTCGCATAGTGAGTTTGTAGGAAGCACCACGGTTCGTCATGGCGATCATTGTCGGGATTGTCAGAAATCCGACACGGGCAGTCTGAGGCGCCTCGTCGAGGCATGTGGGAAGGATGGACTGGCTTGCCGGCAACAAAGCCTCAGAGCCGACCCCTGGCGCTATTTGCCGAAGAACGCAGGAACCATCGCTCTGCAAAGGGTCTCGGATGGACCATGAGCCCGTTTCGACGCAATACCACTGCAGCGCGGCATTGCGCGAAACCAGATACAACACAGTCGCTGCTTTCCAGTCGGCCAGCGCAGATAGATCCTAAAAACCTCAACGGAAACATCGCCAGGCTCTCTGAATGATACATTCCGAGCCGGTTGATCACCACATGACGTCCGGATGGCCGAAAATGTTTTCGCCCATCCGTCTGCTAAGCAGTCCTTGCGATGCATCCCTGCCGTTTAGGCAATCTCGGCCGTCAATCGCTTAAAGATCGGAACCAACCGGGGATGACGGCCGGTGGGCGGATGCTGAATATCGACCGTGCGGCCCACTTTTTTCTGCCGCTTTAGCCAATCGCGCAATGTTTCTGCGCAGGTGTGGTCAACATAATGCAGATCGCCGCCGGCGATCCGGACTTTGCAATCAGCTGGCAGCGTTTCTAAAGTATTGAGGAGTGCCGGAACATCCTTGCAAGTCGCAACGCCGGCAAGGATCAGATGAACTGTCTCAGCCTCTTCCAATCGATCGATAGCAAGCTTGCGTCGTAGATAAGGAAGGACCTCAAGAATCGAAAGCGTCAAACCTAGTGCCACGCCAACGAGCAAGTCTTGAAGTACGACCATGGCAACGGTCGCAATCCAAATGCCCACCGGAACCCAACCGTGATGATCGAAGAGAATGCGCACGTGCTGAAGGCTGATCAGCCGCCAACCCGTAACGAGCAATACCGCTGCCAGCGCCGTCAGAGGCACCATGGAAAGCAATTGCGGCAGAAACACCACAAGACCGAGAATCCAAACGCCATGCAGGACAGCCGATGCCCGTGTGTGCGCCCCAGCTTGAATATTTGCCGATGAGCGCACGATAACGCCAGTGATCGGCAGGCCACCGAGCAGACCGCAGAGCCCATTGCCAATGCCCTGCGCCAAAAGCTCCTTGTTGAAGCGCGTGCTGACCCCGTCATGCATTCGGTCGACAGCCGCAGACGACAGCAATGATTCCGCACTGGCAATGACTGCAATCACCAAAGTTGTGACGACAATCCCCGGATGAGCCATATTTGCGAAACTTTCCATCGTCGGCAATGAAATGCTGTTTGCCAGAGATGCGGGAACCTCGACCCTGGCAATCGGCAGCCGCATTGCGGCCGTCAATATGGTTCCGGTCGCAACGCCCACCAGCGCACCAGGCACCAGCTTCAGCCGCTTTGGCCTGAATTTTTCCCAACCGATCATCGCAAGCAGGGATATCAGCCCTACAAGCAAGTCTGCGGCTTCACTCGTCAAACCGCGTCCCCAAAGATGTCCGAATGTTCGCTCCATCGCCACGACGTTCTCGATTCCGCCGGCAGCGGGTTTGGCCCCCATCAGAACGTGGATTTGTCCGAGGATAATCAGAATGCCGATACCGGCGAGCATACCGTGAACGACAGCAGGCGAGATTGCCCGAAACCATGAACCGATCTTCAGGAACGCGGCAAGGACCTGCAGAAGCCCAGCGACGATCAGGACCGGCCCCAGCATCGCGACTCCATATTGTTCGACAAAGCCGAAGACAACCACCGCCAGACCAGCAGCAGGCCCTGATACTTGTAGCGGCGAGCCCGCCAGCAAGCCGACCACAATGCCGCCGATGATGCCTGATATGAGGCCCATGGCAACAGGCACGCCCGAGGCAACCGCGATGCCAAGGCAAAGCGGGATGGCAACGAGAAAAACGACAAGCGACGCAGCAAAGTCGCGCGAAAAAACGAAGTTACTATTGGTCATCGCACTACTCCGCTGCAATCGCGGCTGCGACTTGCGGACGATTCCGGCCAGTGACTGCGGCGGGTAACGGCCCGTCCTCGCGTATCTTCGTGAAGCGAGCGGCCGACCCATCGTAAACCTCCACCTCGCCTGTTTCGATATCGAAGAACCAACCGTGCAGCGTTACGTCATTGGTCGCTAGTTTGGCTGCGACGGAAGGATGTGTGCGAAGGTGATCAAGCTGAACAATTACGTTCTCCATAGCGATGGCGCGGATTTTTTGGCGTTCGGGCAGATCGGCCGGATAGGCTTGGCAAACGATCGAGTGGGCAGCATAGCCGTGCTTCAGCCATGCGGCCACGTTCGGCATGGATTTCAGCAAATCGGGACGGCATAGTCCTTTCATCGCGCCGCAATCGGAATGGCCGCAGACGATGATGTCACGAACCGCGAGTGCTACGACGGCATATTCGATTGCTGATGAAACGCCACCATTTGCGGTGGAAAACGGTGGAACGATATTTCCGGCATTACGGCATACGAACAGCTCACCTGGTCCTGATTGCGTAATTGTTTCAGGCAGAACCCGGCTGTCGGCGCACGAAATCATCAAGGCGTGCGGCTGCTGTCCCTCTTGCGCAAGCTTCTGGTAAAGTGCCTGATAGTTCGGGAAGACGGCACCGCGGAAGTTCGAGATACCTTTTAATAGATCACCCATAGCAAGTCCTCATTGTCGGTGGAAGCAGGGCGCAACCTTGCTTCGGCGGATTGGAAATCTGATTATTTCGCAAGTGCGAGATGGGAATGGGATAAGCAAAGACGATGCCAAGCCTTCAGTCGCTCCGTCCCAAATCGCAAAGATGTGACGTGCTCAGGATGGCGATGCAGCTGCCTCCCGCAGCTGCCGGCCAAATCCGGTGTGCGCAAGCAAGGCGGCAATTCCCAACGAGACCCGATTTAGGTGGCGGAGAGGTTCATAATCGATGTGATGTTGCGATGCGGAATCGTGACGAAGAGTTCGGCATCATCCACGATTTCATCGATTTGTTCGACCGAGAGCAGATGTCGAATTTCGCGAGGGCATGGGTCAACGACTGCTTGTAAGAACGGCAAACGAACAGGCCGACGCAACCATGGGCCCGCGCCGTGTCAAGAATGCGAGTTTCTGACAGGCAAGATTGCTGTGGCCAGAGCCATGGCGGCCAGACCGGCCGCGCCCATCGGCAGCACCGACACGTCATAACTTGCAAGAAGCCCGCCGCCGACTGCGGCACCACCAGCAACACCGATGTGCATTGCGGTCACATTCGCACCGATGACAATGTCGTTCGGGCTTCGCGCGAGATCCGCAATATAGCTTTGGACGATCGGCGAGATCGACCAACTCGCGCACCCCCATAGTGACAGGCTCGCGAAAAAGAAGATGCTGCTTTCTGACACGCATAATAGCAACGTTGTGACCAGATAAATCGCGGGGCTTGCGACCAGCGCCAACCGGCGTCCTGCAAGATCGGAGAAGATGCCGGCGAGCATGCCGCCCGCCACTCCTGACGACCCGAAAACGGCATAAAGCGATGCCTCCCAACCTGGCCCGGAGAAACCCTTGCTGGCTGCATAAGAGGTCAAATAACTGAAAAGAGTAAAATGACCTGCAATGAACAAAATGGAAACGCACTGCGCCATCATCTGTCTGCGATCTCGGAAATGAGCCAGATACAGCCTGCCAAAAAGCAAGCCCTTGCTCCTTGGCCCGATATTCGGTAGCCGGAAGAGCACAAGCGATAGTGCGACGATAGATAGCCCGATCATCGCAAGGCCGACGGCACGCCAACCAATCAGATGCGTGATCCAGACGCCCAGGGGCACTCCCAGAAAAAGAGAGCTGCTTATTCCAAGGTACACGGCGGCTATGGCACGGGCCCGGTATCTTTCCGAGACGATCCGGACTGCGCAAGCGACGGCGCATATCGATATTTGCGCGCAAGCGGTAGCAGTGACGATCCTCGAGGCGCTTATCAAGAGCAGCCCCGATCCGCCGATCACCACCGGCGCATTGCTACTTGCAAAGATCGCGATGGCGATGACGAGCGTCGGTTTTGCATCGAACTGATAAGAGATCAGTGCAGCAATAGGCGCGAAGATCGCGTAGGTGACCGAAAAAACTGAAATTACGACACTTGCTTCGGACTCGGTTACTCCGAGACCGCGCGCTACATCCGGCAGAATCCCGATGAAAACGTTCTCGGCCAATCCTGTGATAAACACAGCGATAGTGAGGATGAGAATTCGACTATCCACACCGCCAACTGTGCTGGATTGGTTGGCGCTGGCGCAGCCGCCTTTTCCACTTGCTCTGACCCACGCTCGAAGAAATTCTCGGATACGCATGGATTCATCCAGCGTTTCGCGAACCGAGCTGTGCTCCTGCGCCACGCCGGTTCGACATCGACTGGACAGCTCGCAACGAGATCGGCTGCGTAAAGTACTCGTACTTACCCGTCAGCACGCCCTGGGTGAATTGAAGCGCGTACCTGCCAAAGAACCACTCTTCAACAGCATAGCTGCGTGTCAGCTGAGTTGGCGAATTCATGTTCAATCCGGATATTTCAATCCGATTGACCGTGTTCGGCCGGATGCATGGCAGTTTGACGTCCGCAATATGGATCCTGAGTGGGATGCTATCGAATAACTCGAAGGAGAGCTCATCGCCGTTCGACAAATCGACTTTGATGAACGGCAAAGGCTCATCCGGCCTTGCCTTTCTAGCCACAAATTTTTCCACGGCATGAACATGCGTCGAAATCCCTGGATGGGAATCCCACTTTGCATAAAAATCAGACCGTAGGACCTGCCAATCTGCATACAATGACTCGAGATCGCCCCGATCAAATGAATTCGCGTGCCGACACTCGTACGGAACGGGATAGCGGGAAGTCCCAATAATCGATGTAAAATTGTGAAATCCGCCCTTGCTGGTCCGTTGTCTCAACTCATTGACCAACGGAACCCACACATCCTTGGTCACGAAATGCAAGGAAGAGTGCGCAAGAGCCAGGTCATAAGTTTTATCTGGGACGAAATCCTCGATTCTCCCTTCGATCACATCGATATTCAACGAAAATTCGTCTGCAATCGATCTAAGCTTTCTGACCGCGCTTGATGACAATTCCAGTGCGGTTACGCTATGCCCCCTGAACGCAAGAAAGAGAGCGTTCCTGCCCTCGCCGCACCCTATGTCGAGGACCGTTGCGCTTCTTGGGAGTTGCTGTTCTACCTCATAGACTTCAAGGCTTGGCCCGCCCATGGTCCAGACGTTAGGATCCGAATAGCCTTGTTCCCAAAACCGTTCGCTACTGCTCATTTCGGAACGTACCTTTCTTCACGGATCTTCACATGGTCCGAGAAGAGGTGATGCGCTATCAGGTTGCTGTATTTGTAACCTTTCCTGGTCAGCCGGATGGCGCCATGGGACCGCAAATCGATGCACCCTTCGGCTTCCAGAGCATCTATCGCCTCTGAAAAATCGGCATAGAGATTCCGCTGGAATAGTCGTGAATAATCTGCCTCAGAAAGCTGGTTGAGCGTAAGATTAAGCATAAAATATCTCAAACGTTCTTCGGCTTCGTTCAAGATGATTCCATACTTCACCAAATTCTGTTCGGTGATTTCGAGATTTAGATAATCGTCTATGGCTTTGCCGACCTGCTTCAGGTCGACCGCGTAGTCGAAGCTGTAGTGGCATTTCCCGTTATAACTTCGCGCGCCTGTTCCGACGCCTATCATTGGAACGCCGAGAAAGTCGGACGTTTCCTGGCCGTAGGCGCTGGTGCCTCCGGGAAGGCAGGTAAACCGGGTAAAGGATTCCTGTCGATATCGATTTTTCTGCATAAAATCGACATTGCTGTCATAGATCGCATATTTAACATGGTCATCTGCATATTCTTGCGGTTGCAATCGTTGCTGCTTCTGCAGGGCGGTAAGGGGCCGGCTGACCACCGGATAGAGCGAAACGGTCGTCGGCCCGAAGGACAAAACCCGCTCCAGCGAGCGTTTCCAGCTTTCCTGGGTCTGACCAGAAAGGCCGTAGATCAAGTCGAGATTAAAGTTGTCGAAACGCTTCCGAATTGCTTCAATGGCAGAAATCGACATCGAAACCGGGTATGGGCGACCGCTTGCTTTCAGTTCGGAGGAATCCATCGTTTGGATTCCCATGCTGATCCGGTTCACCCCCTGGTTCTTCAGAAAATCTAGCAGCTCCTCCGACATAGTGTCTGGAGAGCCTTCCACACACAGCTCGGCTGAACGATCGATATTCGGAAATCCATCTCGAATGGAGGAAAAAATTTGGGCAAACTGATCGATGGGCAGGAGGGTCGGGGTTCCGCCGCCGAAATATACCGATGTCACAGTCCTGTGCCCGGCGAATGTTGCATAAAGACGTATCTGCTCGCAGATTTTTTCGACATAGCATCGAATGAGATTTTCCGTGTGCCGCGTGGTGAGGAATAGCGTGCAATACGTGCACCTGTATCGGCAAAACGGTATATGAATATATAGAGACACCGGCCCGACGTCGTTTGAGTCCCACACATTGCTCAGTCCAATGTTTTCAAGCTCGTTATATGTCCGCTTCGGGGGATAGCTGTATACATACGCTTTGAGCTCCCCGTTGCCGATGGCTTCCCGCAGGGTTTTTGCAAGCGATTGCATGCCCCGTTCTCCTGCTATCGTTCGCCCGCTTCCTTCTCATTTCCATGCTTCAGATGGCGCGGCCAAGAGCGATGTCGCCGAAACAGGAAGTGCTGCTACCGCCGGGATCAAACCGATTTTGCGACTCATCTCTCATCTCCTGTTTGCGACGGCAGATTGGCTCCCAGACCACTCTTAAAGGCTGATCCGCCGACATTCTTTGAGATGGGGCAATTTTACTGCGCATTTTTTCAAGTGAATGAGCGGGCCGAAATCTTCTCTCGCGTGCCGCATTCGTGCTGATCAGCCTGCTAAGCTTTCTAAGCTCGCGTTGTCCAAGATTTTGATCGCATAGGCTCCCATTACCTGCATGGTTGCCATGGACGGATAAGACCGACGCACTTCCCGGCGGGCAGCGCAGCGCGAGCGAACTTCAGTACTGCTGCGTCGTACGGCGCCACGTCTGCACGGAGGTGGCAAATCGCTGACGCATCGGGCCGTGGCGGCGGCTGATCCATGGATATTTTCCTGTTTGAATTATCATGCGCCAAGAACTGCGACTTCCGTCCGATGCGAGCCGGCCGGCGGCGGCGTAAAGTCAGGCGATTTTTTTGCTCGCCGATCAGACCGAGCCATCACGATCCAGTTCGAGGCAGCAAGAATGGCCACTATTGTTTCTGCATCATCGTTGCGAGGTATGGGATGGCTTCTCGCGTGCCGCTGTCATTCTCCTTCTTCGTGACTTTGCGCCTTCCTGAGCTTACTCATCCATTTCGTTTATCCGACCACCCGCATTATTCTGCAATCTGCGCGAGGTCGGCTTCGAGGCGCTTGCGTACGAGGTTTGGAACCGTCGTAGTCTTAATGGCATCGAGATTGTCGGGGTTGTCGCCAACTTGAATGAGGGCCACCATTCCCAGGCTCATGTGCGGCGTGCATTTCACTACATAGGCGCCGGGTATGTCGAGTTTTGTCCGATATTCTTCGTTTGGCTTGGATTTGAATTCGGGTGCTCCTTTTGGGATCAAGCCCTTAAATGTTTCGACATTGTGGCCTTTATCAACCGGAATAAAGGTGATCGTGTCGCCTGGGGCGATCTTCATGAAACCTGGCTCGAAGACCATTGCGCCGTCCGCGCCTTTGTTGAGCATGCGGATCTGGTGATCCGCCGCCATGAGGGGCATCGCCGATGCGGCCAGCGCCGCCGTTGCTACGATCGGACCGATTTTAAAATACATTTCTGGTCTCCTTTTGCGACAGCCCGATTAGCTGTCGGCGAAGTTTAGGCGCGTATCGGCAGATATTCCTTGAGGTCGAACAATCTCTGATCAGATTCTCCGAGGGCGATGCGCAGCCGGTAACTGTCCACGCTCGATAAGCGCTGCTGAGAAGCCAGCCGTTCCGGCATACGGTCTCGACGCGCACATCGTCGGCGATTAAACCGCAATTGGATGCAACCAGTCGGCGCACCACAAAAAAATTGTAGTTTCCGTTGAGAGAGATCAAGGACTGAGTGCGCCTCACGTGCGAATAGTTCCCCAAAGTGGCGAGAAAGATGGCTGCCTCTGGCGCGGTCATCTGCGCTTTGGGAACCATCACATGAATTATACCGCTGAAACCGTGCTGGTTGCGGTCGGCGCTTTCGTGGCACTGGTCTGCGCCGGCGCCGCTCATGACCAGCTTTTTGCAACCCAGATGGGTATACTATTCTTCTGTCTGTTGGCGGGTGTGGTCGTGCTTGTGCGTCGGATTGATTTTTCCGCCGAGGCAGTTAGCGCCAAAGCCAAAAAGGGGGCCTATTTTGACGAGGTCATCCGGTATGGGCTCATCGCGACGGTCTTTTGGGGTGTCGTCGGCTTCCTTGTGGGCCTTGTGATCGCTCTCCAACTGGCCTTCCCCGATCTGAACATCGCGCCCTACTTGAACTTTGGTCGCCTCCGTCCTGTCCACACGTCCGCCGTCATCTTTGCATTTGGCGGCAACGCGCTGATCATGACGTCCTTTTACGTGGTCCAACGTACCTGCCGCGCCCGCCTATTCGGCGGCAAACTGGCCTGGTTCGTTTTCTGGGGATACCAGCTATTCATCGTGATGGCGGCCACCGGCTACATTCTGGGCATCACCCAGGCACGCGAATACGCGGAGCCGGAATGGTACGTCGATGTGTGGCTGACGCTCGTCTGGGTCGCCTATCTTGCGGTGTTCCTCGGAACAATCCTGAAGCGCAAAGAGCCGCATATCTATGTGGCGAATTGGTTCTATCTGAGCTTCATCGTCACGATTGCGATGCTGCATGTCGTCAATAACCTGGCGGTGCCGGTCTCGTTCCTCGGCTCCAAGAGCTATTCCCTCTTTTCAGGCGTGCAGGATGCTCTCACTCAGTGGTGGTACGGCCACAATGCCGTCGGCTTTTTCCTGACCGCGGGCTTCCTCGGCATGATGTACTATTTCGTGCCGAAACAGGCCAACCGGCCGATCTATTCCTACCGGCTGTCGATCATTCATTTCTGGGCCCTGATCTTCATGTATATCTGGGCCGGTCCGCACCATCTGCACTATACGGCTCTGCCCGATTGGGCGCAGACGCTCGGAATGGTTTTCTCGATCATGCTCTGGATGCCCTCCTGGGGCGGCATGATCAACGGACTCATGACGCTATCGGGCGCCTGGGACAAGATCCGCACCGATCCCATCATCCGCATGATGATTGTTGCCATCGCCTTCTACGGCATGTCGACCTTCGAGGGGCCGATGATGTCCGTGAAGACCGTCAACTCCCTCAGCCACTATACCGAGTGGACGATTGGTCATGTTCATTCCGGCGCCCTCGGCTGGGTCGGCATGATTACGTTCGGCGCCGTCTACCACCTGACGCCGACGCTTTGGGGTCGCGAGCGGCTTTACAGCCTGCGCATGGTCAACTGGCACTTCTGGCTCGCCACTCTTGGCATCGTCATCTACGCGGCAGCTCTCTGGGTCGCCGGCATCCAGCAGGGCCTGATGTGGCGCGAATATAACAGCCAGGGCTTCTTGGTTTATTCGTTCGCGGAAACGGTCGCGGCAATGTTCCCTTACTACCTGCTGCGCGCGGTCGGCGGCGGCCTTTACCTGGCCGGCGGCGTGGTCATGGCCTTCAATGTCGCGATGACGATCCGTGGTTACCAGCGTGACGAAGCCGCGATCCCAGGCGCATTCATCGCCAAGGCTGCGGAGTGAAATCAAACCGGATGTCTATAATCGCAAAACACCAGATTCTTGAGAAAAGTGCCACGCTGCTGCTCGTCGGATCGCTCCTGGTCGTCAGCATAGGCGGTATCGTCGAGATTGCACCGCTGTTTTATCTTCAGAACACGATCGAGAAGGTGGAAGGTATGCGGCCCTACACGCCGCTCGAACTTGCCGGACGCAACATCTACATCCGCGAAGGATGCTATCTGTGCCACAGCCAGATGATCCGCCCCTTCCGCGACGAGGTCGAACGCTACGGCCACTACTCGCTTGCGGCTGAATCGATGTACGACCATCCGTTCCAATGGGGCTCGAAGCGCACGGGCCCGGACCTGGCACGTGTTGGCGAGCGCTATTCCAATGAATGGCACGTGCAGCATCTGTCCAATCCGCGCGCGGTCGTCCCGGAATCGATCATGCCGACCTATGCCTTCCTCAAGGACCGGGACGTCACGGTCAAGGACATCGGCATGGACCTGAAGGCCAATGAGGACGTCGGCGTGCCCTATACCGCCGACATGCTGGCAAACGCCGAGGCCGACATGCGCGCGCAGGCCGATCCGAACGCCAACACGACCGATCTGCTCGCGCGCTACCCGAAAGCAAAGGTGGGTGACTTCGATGGCGATCCCACAAGACTGACGGAGATGGATGCACTGGTCTCCTACCTCCAGATGCTCGGCACACTGGTAGACTTTTCGACATACGACGATGCAACCGGTTATCGCTGAGGTGATCACATGGAGACCTATACTGCATTGCGTCAATTCGCCGACAGCTGGGGGCTATTGGCAATGGTGCTGTTCTTCACGGGAGCGATTGTCTTCGCCTTCCGGCCAGGCAGCAAACGGATCGCCGCTGACGCCGCTGACATACCTTTGAGGGAATGAACGAGATGTCGGAGAAGCATATAGACGAAATCAGTGGCGTCGAGACAACCGGTCATGAGTGGGATGGCATTCGCGAGCTGAATAATCCGATGCCCCGATGGTGGGTGTGGACGTTCTGCGCCACGATCCTGTGGGCTGTTGGCTACGCAATCGCCTATCTCCCCATACCCTCGTTCGGTGATGCCACCGAGAAGGTCCTTGGTTTTTCGAGCCGGGCCGAACTGCAGCAGGAACTGGACAGAGCCAAGCGTGAGCAGGCCCGATTCGATATTCTGATCGCCTCAAAATCCGTCGAAGAAATCGATGCCGATCCTAAATTGCGCGCGTTTGCGATCGCCGGTGGCGCGTCGGCGTTCAAGGTCAATTGCGCACCATGCCATGGCTCCGGTGCGACAGGCGGCCCGGGATTCCCTAATCTGAACGACGACGACTGGCTATGGGGCGGCAATCTTTCCGCCATTCAACAGACCATCGCTCACGGCATCCGCTTCGAGGCGGATCCCGAAACGCATGTATCCGAGATGCCGGCCTTCGGTGATGTACTCGAACGCACGCAGATCCGCCAGGTCGCTGCCTACGTTTGGGGATTGACGAACACGGCTTTCGATCCGGCTTGGGCCGAAGCCGGCAAGCAGGTTTTCCTCGAAAATTGCGCCGTCTGCCATGGCGAAGACGACAGGGGCAATCAGGAGATCGGGGCACCGAATCTCGCCGACGCGATCTGGCTCAAGGGGCGGGGGGAGGAGGCGATCATTCACCAAGTGAGCCTGCCGAAACACGGCGTCATGCCCGCGTGGTCGGCCCGCCTGGGTGGCCCCATCGTGAAGGAGCTGACGGTATTCGTCCATTCGTTGGGCGGCGGAAAATAGAAAGAAACAAAGAAAAACTCAGCATTATACAATCCTCTTCGCGTCCGACGCGCGACGTCGTCAGCATCGATCACAAACAAATTTCCATTTGAACAAAGCCGTTGGGTTCTAGCGGTCAAAAGCCTATCTGCGAGATTGGAAATTTTGGCCACGTTTTGATTTCACGCAAAGATTGCAGGATCGCAAGCTGATATTATCCGGCGCTGGAGGACGTCCCTGCGGGCTTCTCCCCCGTAGTTCCTCCGAGCCACACCCCTCCCGGAGTGTGGCTCTCCTTTTGATTGAGCCGACGGCTCGCTCTCTCCCAGCCTTGTGTCAAGAACGCTCGGCTCGTCCAATGTGAGATGAGGATCATCATCAGGGTGGCATGCGATGAACCTCAACACGGCTCCCAGCCCACATGACGATCGCGCCGAACGGCCAAGTATCGACGACGCTTGCGCCCGGCGCAATCGCCAACCGCTTTATGCGCCGCGAAAGAAAGTGTTTCCGAAACGGGCGCACGGCCGGTTCAGACGGTTCAAATGGATCGTCCTGTTGATTACGCTCGGCATCTATTATCTTTCGCCCTGGATCCGCTGGGAGCGCGGGCCTTATGCTCCGGATCAGGCAATCCTTTTCGACCTTGGGTCCCGTCGCTTCTTCTTTTTTTCGATCGAGATATGGCCGCAAGAGTTTTACTATGTCGCAGGCCTGCTGGTGATGGCCGGCTTCGGCCTTTTTCTCCTGACCTCCGTCGTAGGCAGAGCCTGGTGCGGCTACGCCTGTCCCCAGACAGTATGGGTTGATCTTTTCCTCGTCGTCGAGCGGGCGATCGAAGGAGAGCGCAACGCGCGCGGGAAACTCGATGCGGCCCCTTGGACGTCGAAAAAGATTGCGAAGCGGATCGCCAAGCATTCCATATGGATGCTGATCGGCGCTCTTACTGGCGGCGCGTGGATCTTCTATTTCGCGGACGCGCCTTCTCTTGCATCCGCTTTAGTCCAAGGAGACGCGCCGGACGTTGCCTACGTCACCGTCGCGGTTCTCACCTTGATGACCTATGCCCTTGGCGGGCTGATGAGGGAGCAGGTCTGCATCTATATGTGCCCCTGGCCGCGTATACAGGCCTCCATGCTCGACGAAAACTCCCTTGTCGTCACCTATAACGACTGGCGCGGAGAGCCTCGCTCCCGGCCTGCCAAGAAGACGCAGGCAGCGGGCCGGGCAGTCGGCGATTGCGTGGACTGCAACGCTTGCGCCGCAGTCTGTCCGATGGGGATAGACATCCGCGACGGCCAGCAGATGGAGTGCATAACTTGCGCCTTATGCATCGACGCCTGCGATGGCGTGATGGATAAGGTCGGCAAGCCACGCGCTCTGATCTCGTATGCGACCCTGCGCGACTATACGGCAAATGCAGGTATTGCGACCAATAGCGGAAGGAGCCTGGCGCAGCCTAATCTCATCAGAAATGCTGACGGCAGCTTTGTTGAGGAGATCAAGCATTTCAACTGGCGGGTGATCTTCAGGCCGCGCGTCATTTTTTATGCAGCGATGTGGGCTTCGATCGGTGCGGCCATGCTCGCACATTTGGCGCTGCGCGAACGGCTGGAACTGAACGTGCTCCATGATCGGAATCCGCAATACGTCCTGGAATCGGACGGCTCGATCCGCAATGGGTATTCGCTTCGTGTGCTCAACATGGTGCCGATGCCGCGCAAGATCGAAATTCGGCTCGAGGGCCTGGATGGCGCGACGATGAAAATCCCGGAACTGTCGAAGGAAGGCGGACGCAGCTTCAGCGTCGAGGCAGCTGCGGACCAGGTCACCACGTTCAAGGCGTACGTGACACAACACGCAAGGGCTGCGGCCGCCAGCGAATTCCTGTTTGTCGTAGAGGGCGAAAATCAAAAGGACAGGGCAACTTACCATGCCACCTTCAATACACCGGACATACGCAAATGAGAGCCGCAGCCCGCACGTTTACCGGCCGTCACATGCTGATCGTCACGGCCGCGTTCTTCGCCGTGGTCATTGGAGTGAACGTTACGATGGCAATTCTTGCGTCTACGGAATGGAGCGGGCTCGTGGTTGAAAACACCTATGTCGCAAGCCAGGAATTCAACGGTAAGGCAGCGGCAATGCGCGCTATGGCCGCCGGCGGCATTTCCGGTAATCTGTCCGTCCGCAGCGACGTCATCCACTATGATATTTACAATCGCGACGGACCGCCGGCAACGGTCGATGACGTTACGCTGAAATTCAGGAGACCGGTCGGCGATCACGAGGATTTCCGACTGGATCTGGTGAAAGAGGATGAAGGCCATTTCCGGGCCGCGCATCACGTTCAGCCAGGCGACTGGATCGTGGAAATCATTTCCCGAAAGAAAGAGGTCACGGTGATGCACGAAGCCGTGCGCATCGATACGGCGGAGTTTGGGCAATGACTTGTCGCACCATGGACGCCGAAAGCACATTGGGACTATCGAGCTATCGTTCTTTCAGTGCTGAAGAGATCGCTCTTGCGAGCCATCCGTTGGGGGATGGATTGCGTCAACTTGACCTCAGCGTTCCCGATGCGCACTGCGGAGCCTGCATCTCGACGATCGAGCGGGCGTTGCAGAAACTTCCCTATGTAAAGCATGCCCGGGTCAACCTGACCGCCCGGCGAGTCACTTGCATCTATATCGAGCGATTGGGGGACGCGCCGGTCGATCCTACCGGTATTCTGTCCACGATTATGGGGACAGGCCATCGCGTCCACCTCTTGACGTCCGCCTTGGCATCGAACCAGCCCGACAGCCTGCGCAATCAATTGCTGTTGGCTGTCGGCGTCTCCGGCTTTGCAGCCGTAAACATCATGCTGCTGTCCGTATCTGTCTGGTCTGGCGCGAATGCGGCAACCCGTGACCTGTTCCATTGGATCTCCGCGATGATCGCTGCACCGGCGCTGATTTATGGCGGGCGCTTCTTTTTCCAATCTGCCTGGAATGCTCTGAAGCACGGGCGCACCAACATGGACGTGCCGATCTCGCTGGCCGTTACGCTTTCCTATGCGGTCTCACTGTCGGAGACGATCCACCACGGGGAGCACGCATGGTTCGACGCCTCCGTGTCGTTGCTGTTCTTCCTGCTTATCGGCCGCACGCTCGATTACATGATGCGGCAAAAGGCGCGGGCTGCCGTCAACAGCCTGGCGAGGCTTGCGCCACGCGGCGCGCCGGTAATAGCCGCCGACGGCAGCAAGCGCCACACCGCGATTGAGGATATCCGCATCGGTGATCACGTCTTCATTGGCGCGGGCGAACGCATCCCTGTCGATGGCGTCGTGACCGCCGGCACGGGCGAGCTGGATCTCACCGTCGTCACGGGCGAAAGTACGCCAGTTGCCGTCGCGAACGGCGCGGAGGTGAGATCGGGCGCGATGAACCTCATGGCGTCATTGACCATTCGCGCGACGAAGACGGCGGAAAACTCGCTGCTTGCAGAAATAATAAACCTTATGGAGGCGGCAGAAGGGGGCAGGGCGCGCTATCGCAGGATCGCGGATCGTGCAGCAAGCCTTTACGCTCCGGCAGTTCATTTGCTTGCGCTGGTTTCCTTTCTTGCCTGGGGCTTCCTTGGCGGAGATTGGAAGCATGCCATGCTTGTCGCGGTCGCGGTGCTGATCATCACTTGTCCTTGCGCGCTTGGATTAGCGGTGCCAGTCGTCCAGGTCGTTGCCGCGGGCAGCCTGTTTCGCCGCGGCATCATCATTAAGGACGGGTCCGCTTTGGAGCGGCTCGCTGAAATCGATACCGTCGTGTTCGACAAGACCGGTACGCTGACGATGGGCCAGCCACGGCTCGTCGAGATGGTGGAGGTGGGGCCGGAGGAAAAGGCGATCGCGGCCGGTCTTGCAGAGCATTCCCGCCATCCGCTCTCCCTGGCGTTGCCGCGGAGTGCCGGTGGCAACGGGCAACGGTTCGACAGCGTTGTCGAGATTCCGGGCGCGGGCCTCGAGGTCGAAACCACCGCCGGCCTATATCGTCTCGGCAATACGGGGTTCGCTTGTTTGATCCCGCCGCGCGAAGAAAAAGAAGCCGATGGCTCGCTCTGCGAGGTCGTGCTGTCGAGGAATGGCATCGAAGTCGCCCGTTTCTACTTCGAAGACACGCTTCGCCCCGGGGCAGCCGAGGCTATTGGCGAACTTAGTCGCGCGGGATTGCAGACAATGATCCTGTCCGGCGACCGGCAAGCCGTGGTCGCGGCGACGGCACGAGCATTGCATATGGATCGGTGGATTGCCGAATCCAATCCGAAGCAGAAGGTGGAGGAGTGTGCCCGTTTGAGCGAGGCCGGCAACAGGGTCATGATGGTTGGCGACGGCATCAACGACGCGCCGGCGCTGGCGGCAGCACATGTGTCGATGGCGCCCGCGACCGCTTCCGACATCGGCCGGCAGGCTGCGGACCTCGTATTCCTTAACGACCGGCTCGACGCGGTTCCCGAAGCAATCTCACTTGCGCGAACAGCAACTACCTTGATCCGACAGAACTTCGCACTTGCCATCGGTTATAACTTGCTCGCTGTTCCCATCGCCATCGCGGGCCATGCCACGCCGCTTGTCGCAGCCATCGCAATGTCCTGCTCTTCGCTGATAGTCGTGACGAATACATTGCGCCTGAATGGGTGGCGAGTTCGGTTGGTATGCGAGGCTCGTGCTGCCGATCCCGCCCCGCAGAAGGAGGTCTCCATTTCATGAGCGTGCTGATCTATTTGATCCCGCTTGCTTTGTTCATGGGTGCGCTTGGCATTGGAGCATTTCTGTGGTCGCTTGAGAGCGGGCAGTATGACGATTTGGAAGGCGCTTCCTGGCGCATTCTAGGGAATGAGGGTGATGCACCCGATGAGGAGCAATAAAACGAGAATAGCAAGCACAGTTGACAAGGAATAAAATTGCCTTGGTTTCGCAAGCGCTGCGAATCACCGACGGTCCCGCTCGAACAGCCTGCTTCCGCAATGACCAGCCGAAACCGGGTTGATGTTGCCCGCGGCTTTCCGATCGCCTGGGAATAGTCGATCTCGTCTCATGCCAAACACGAAAGTATACCGTCAAGCCGCAGCAAAAGGGCTTTCCCGCCGTCCTTGCTACTGTTGCGCCAAATTCGCCGCAGCAAGCACCTTTTCACGTGTCTTATTGTTGCGAAACTGCCACAGAAGGAGCGGGTTTGTCCGCGATAAACAGACTAATCTCCTTTAGTTGAGCCGCCTCAAATCATGGCGAGCCAGCCGATGCTACTGCTCCTCGACTGAACGAATTTCGGATCGAAGGAGACAAGGATGACTTCCAACGACATCGCACGTGCCATCGTCGCTGCCGCAGCATTGGTTGCCGTTAGCACTGCAGAAGCTGCCGATCTGCCGACACCACAAGCTAAGGCTCCCATCCGCGCGGTGGCGAACCGAAGCCCATGGCAGATGCGGCTGCGGGCGCTTGGTGTGGTCACCACCGATTCTGGACGCGTCGACGGATTGCCGGGTTCGGATCTTTCCTTCTCGGACACGATCATACCAGAATTCGATATCTCGTATTTCTTCACCGAGAATATCGCTGCGGAACTCATCCTCGGTACCACTTACGCCAAGGTCCATGGCGGCGGCTCGATTTCAGCGCTTGGCGAGATTGGCAAGACCTGGCTGCTGCCGCCAACGCTCACGTTACAATACCATTTCACCGAGCTTGGCGCTTTTCGGCCTTATGTCGGCGCCGGCGTCAACTACACGGTCTTCTACAACCAGTCAGGAAAAACTGCGCGCAGCCTCGATGTCAAAAACACATTCGGTGTCGCCCTGCAGGCTGGCTTCGACTATATGATCGACGACCATTGGGGCATGAACTTCGACGCGAAAAAAATATTCCTGAGGCCTGATTTCGATGCCAATGTCGGTGGCGCTGGCGTCAGTGGCAAGGCTAAGCTCGATCCATGGCTGCTCGGCGCCGGCGTGACCTATCGTTTCTAGTCGATGAAGCTTCTGGGCGACCAGCAACCCCTTTTGCGATAGAAGAAGCGCTTGCGATATGGTCAAGAACGACATTGCAGGCAGCAGCTTCTACCACGCCTCCCGAAAGGTTCGTCAAATGGAGAGCATGCAGGACCAATCAACGCAGATCGCTGCCGGCTTGACAGCTTCATCTGGCAAGCATTAGCATCTTCCTATTCACCAGGGGGGTCCCGGCAAGGGGCTGAGATACTGCTAGCGTGCGCAGTGACCCGTTGAACCTGATCCAGTTCATACTGGCGTAGGGACGGTGCAAGCGCTCGAAGGCTTCGGATTCCCGCGTGGGTTCCATGCCGGCGTCTTTCCATCATTCCGGCTGATTGACTGGGTCTCCAACTGCAACTTGGAGCCTCAAACCATGACCATTGCCGCAAACAACCTCACCCCGACCGTCACCACCGGCCCGCTGCCGGCGTCACGCAAGATCTACATTCCGGGAGACATACACACCGACATCCGCGTACCGATGCGCGAGATCAGCGTCCATCCGACCTCGGGCGAGCCGCCGGTCGTCGTCTATGATTCCTCCGGTCCCTATACTGTCCAAGCGGCAGATATCCGCATCGAGCAAGGCCTGCCGCAGCTCCGTCGCGACTGGGTGCTTACTCGCGGCGATGTCGAAGCCTATGAAGGCCGCCATGTGCGCCCCGAGGACAACGGTTTTGTTAGCGGCGAGCGGCTGACGCCGCAATTCCCAGGGCGACGCCAACCGCTGCGGGCCAGAGACGGCAAGGCAGTGACCCAACTTGCCTATGCGCGGGCCGGCATCATCACGCCGGAAATGGAGTTCATCGCCATCCGCGAAAATCTCGGCCGCAAGGCGAAAGCCGAGGCCTTGATTCGCGACGGCGAGAGTTTCGGCGCCCATATTCCGGATCATGTGACGCCGGAATTCGTCCGCCAGGAGGTTGCCGTCGGCCGGGCGATCATCCCGGCCAATATCAATCACCCGGAAAGCGAGCCGATGATCATCGGCCGGAATTTCCTGGTGAAGATCAACGCCAATATCGGCAATTCCGCCGTTACTTCCTCGATGGCGGAAGAGGTCGAAAAGATGGTCTGGGCCGCCCGCTGGGGCGCCGATACCGTGATGGATCTTTCGACCGGCCGCAACATCCACAACATCCGCGAATGGATCATCCGCAACTCGCCGCTGCCGATCGGCACCGTGCCGCTCTATCAGGCGCTGGAGAAGGTGGATGGCATTGCCGAGAACCTCACCTGGGAGGTCTATCGTGACACGCTGATCGAACAGGCCGAGCAGGGCGTCGACTATTTCACTATCCATGCTGGCGTACGACTGCATTACATCCCGCTGACCGTCAATCGCGTAACCGGCATCGTCTCGCGCGGCGGTTCGATCATGGCAAAGTGGTGTCTCCATCATCATCGCGAGAGCTTCCTTTACGAGCATTTCGAGGATATCTGCGACATCTGCCGCGCCTATGACGTCTCCTTCTCGCTCGGCGACGGCCTGCGCCCCGGCTCGATCGCCGATGCCAACGACGCCGCGCAGTTCGCCGAACTCGAGACGCTGGGCGAACTGACGAAGATCGCTTGGGCCAGGGATTGCCAGGTGATGATCGAAGGGCCCGGCCATGTACCGATGCACAAGATCAAGGAAAACATGGACAAGCAGCTCGCCGTCTGTGGCGAGGCGCCCTTCTACACGCTTGGGCCGCTGACGACGGATATCGCGCCGGGCTACGATCACATCACCTCGGGCATCGGTGCGGCGATGATCGGCTGGTTCGGTACTGCCATGCTCTGCTACGTCACCCCGAAGGAGCATCTTGGCCTGCCCGACCGCAACGACGTCAAGACCGGCGTCATCACCTACAAGATCGCCGCCCATGCGGCAGATCTCGCTAAGGGTCACCCAGCCGCCCGTATCCGCGACGATGCATTGTCGCGTGCCCGCTTCGAATTCCGCTGGGAGGACCAGTTCAACCTGTCGCTCGATCCCGATACCGCCCGCAGCTTCCATGACGAAACCCTGCCAAAGGAAGCCCATAAGGTTGCGCATTTTTGCTCGATGTGTGGCCCGAAATTCTGTTCGATGAGGATTTCGCACGACATCCGCGCCGAGGCGCAGAAGGAGGGGCTGGAAGCGATGGCCGCGAAATACCGGGAGGGCGGCGACCTCTACATGCCGATCGATGAAACCGCACATCCGGCCGAGTGACATGCGTATCCTCGTCAAAGGAGCCGGTGTCGCCGGCCTCACGGTGGCTCACGAACTGCATACCCGCGGTGCTGAGGTCACAATCGTAGATCCCAGCCAGAATTTCGACCGGGCAGCCTCCTGGCTCGCCGGCGGCATGCTGGCGCCATGGTGCGAGCGGGAAAGCGCCGATGAGGCCGTGCTCGAACGCGGTCGGGATTCCGCCGACCGATGGGAAGCGATTTTGCCGGGCAAAGTCGTTCGCAACGGCACGCTTGTCGTCGCGCCGAACCGGGATCAAAGCGAGCTGAAGCGATTCGCTAGCCGCACGACGGGTTATCGTTGGGTTGACGAAGACGAAATCCCCGTCCTCGAGCCTTGGCTTGCCGTTCGCTTCCGGCAAGGCCTGTTCTTTCCGCAGGAAGCCCATCTGGACGCGCGCGAGGCGCTACGTTCACTGAAAGCGGATTTGTTGGTGAAGGGTGTGACCTTCGTCAATGAAATCGCGGATGACCGCGAGTTCCCTGGCATCGTCGATTGCACCGGGGCCGCGCGCATCGGCAAAAGCCGGGAGTTGCGCGGTGTGCGGGGCGAGATGCTCTATCTGCAGACGGAGGAAGTCGCCCTTGCGCGGCCTGTCCGCCTGCTGCATCCGCGTTTTCCGGTCTATATCGTGCCGCGCGGCAAGGGCCTGTTCTTGGTCGGCGCGACAATGATTGAAACGGACTTCCAAGGGCAGATCACCGCCCGCTCGCTGATGGAGCTGCTGAACGCCGCCTATGCGCTGCATCCCGCTTTCGCCGATGCCACCATCGTCGAAACTGGCACAGGCATACGCCCGGCCTTTCCAGACAACCTTCCCCGCGTAATGCGGGAGGCCAATGTCATCTTCCTCAATGGTTTTTATCGCCACGGTTTTTTACTGGCACCGACCATGGCGGCTGAAGCTGCGGACATGGTCTTTTCCGGGCCAACGAAGCAAAGGAGCCGCTGATGCGCCTGATCATAAACGGTGAACCCGAGACGATTGCCGCAACCACACTTTCGCAGCTTCTGGCCGCGCTCGCCTATGAGGGCGAGTGGCTGGCGACCGCCGTCAACGGCGAACTCGTTCATCGCGAGGATCGCGACGATCACCTTCTGAACGACAATGACAGGATCGAAATCCTGACCCCGATGCAGGGAGGCTGACCATGCTTGATCTCTACGGAACCCAGATTGGATCGCGACTCCTTCTCGGCACTGCGCGTTATCCCTCGCCGGCCGTCCTGGCCGAGGCCGTCAGGCGATCCAGGACGGAGATTGTCACCGTGTCACTGCGGCGTGAAATGGCCGGTGGACGCAATGGCGGCGCATTTTTCGACATGATCCGGGCGCTCGGCGTCAGCGTTCTTCCCAACACCGCCGGCTGCCATGGCGTATCCGAGGCCGTGCTGACGGCCAAGATGGCGCGCGAGGTGTTTCAGACCAACTGGATCAAGCTGGAGGTGATCGGCAATCACGATACGCTGCAGCCGGATGTCTTCGCGCTGGTGGAAGCGACCCGCATTCTCGCAAGCGATGGCTTTGAGGTCTTTCCCTATACGACTGACGACTTGGTCGTGGCCGAGCGCCTGCTGGAGGCGGGATGCAAGGTGTTGATGCCCTGGTGCGCGCCGATCGGCACCGCGGCGGGGCCGCTCAATCTTTCCGCCCTTCGATCCATGCGCGCGCATTTTCCAGATGTGCCGCTGATCGTCGACGCGGGCATCGGCCGCCCGTCGCATGCAACGACGGTGATGGAGCTGGGTTTCGATGCGGTCCTTCTCAACACCGCGGTTGCCGGCGCCGGCGATCCCGCCACCATGGCGGAAGCCTTCGCCAAGGCCATTGAGGCCGGCCACCAGGCATTCGGCGCCGGCATGCTGGAGCCGCGCGACATGGCGGTTCCGTCGACACCCGTAATCGGAAAGGCGGTTTTCGCGTGAAGCTCGATCCCTTCTATCTGATCGTCGACAGTGCCGCCTGGATCGAAAGGCTGGTGCCGTTTGGTGTCAAACTCGTGCAACTGCGCGTCAAGGAACGGGCGCTATCGGATATACGCATAGATATCCGGCGGGCAAAAGCAGTCTGTGCGGCGCACGGATGCCAGTTGATCGTCAACGACTATTGGCAGCTCGCGATCGAAGAGGGCTGCGATTTCGTCCATCTCGGCCAGGAGGATCTTGCCGCCGCCGATCTTTCTGCCATTCGCGCCGCCGGACTGAAACTGGGGTTATCGACACATGACGAGGCGGAGTTGGCGACGGCGCTTGCCGCCGAACCCGACTACATCGCCCTCGGACCGATCTATCCGACCATTCTCAAGGCCATGGCCTGGGCGCCGCAGGGGCTCGACCGGATCCGCGACTGGAAGAGCCGCATCGGCCGGCTGCCGCTTGTCGCCATTGGTGGACTGACCGTGGAGCGCATTGCCGGCGTGTTCGAAAATGGGGCCGATAGTGCGGCGGTCGTAACCGATATTGTCTTGAGCGAGAATCCGGAACAGAAAACCAGGGAATGGATCGCAACAACCAAGACCTTGAGGTACCCGTGAACGTCATCCGGCGTTTGTGGCCGCAGCGTCGGGACACCGCCCCCACACCTAAAGCGAAGAATTTCGAACCAGCAATTGCAAAAATGGACGCTCCGGCAAATTCCCGGATGCATGGCTAACGACACACCCCGCCTAACCTTTTAGAAAAGAAGCATAATAGCGATGCAGTTAAGACAGAGGTGCAGGACAAATCTGCAATAAGTCATACCTTCAGGGGGACGTCTCAATGACACCTATCCGACCGACAACAATAAAGATCAGCGCCCCTCAGCACGCCGCGAATGACCCCTATCGCGTTGTCGAGCGCGAGGAGGTACTGACCGGGGCATTTCGAGAGTTCGTGCTAACGGCTGTTGCCGCCGGTTGGAAGGAATCCGAGGTCGCTTTGACCTTGGCAGATATCGCAGATGAATATGTGATGGCCCTCGCTCGAAGAGTTGCGGCAAATTAGTTTTCGGTTCCATCCGCGTTCGTTGGTGCGAGCGCAAGATGGCTGCCAACAACTCTTCGTCCGGCCCCGGCAAGCCGCTTAGAAACCAAGCGGCTTCCCGGCGATATAACTGACACGTCGAAGCCGCTCCCGCCCCTTACCCCGGTATGATTCCGGCAGTGCAGAGAAGAACTTTAAGCCGTCTTGCTGTAGTTCCGCGCCGATTGCAGCAGGTACGAATCGAAAGCGGCGGCAACGGCGCGGATCAGGAATCGCCCTTCTTCCCGCAAACGAATAACGCCGCCCGTGTTTTCAAGAATTCCGTCGGCCTCTAGCATGGCAAGCCTGACATTACCGTCGAGAAGTGCGCCGGACTCCAAGCCCTGTACAGCAGCCAACGCCGGGACGTCGACTTGGAAGTCGCACATCAGGCGCTCGATGACGCTTGCCCGCAGTCGATCCTCGGCCGACGAGCGGTAGCCTTTCGTTATGGCCAAACGCCCGGATACAATCCGCTTCGCATAGCGACCGGGGTGTATCTCATTCTGAACGTAGCCGCCTGCCATGCGGCCAATCGCCGACGCACCGAACCCGATGAGCGTTTCACATGCGTCGGTCGTATAGCCCTGAAAGTTGCGGTGCAGTTGTCCGTTTGCCTGCGCAATCGCCAGACTGTCGCCTGGCCGAGCGAAATGGTCGATCCCAATGCGGCGATAGCCGGCTGCAAGAAGGTTTTCCGCGATTGCCTCTGCCTGGGCAATGCGGCTTTCCGCGTCGGCGAGCGCGACTTCGTCGATCAGTCGCTGATGCTTTTTGAAGGAAGGTACGTGCGCATAGCCGAAGACTGCGAAACGGTCAGGACACATCTCGATTGCGGCCTTGGTCGTCTCGATGCAGGATTTGACCGTCTGGTGTGGCAGGCCATACACAAGATCGAAATTGATGCTATCGACGCCCGCCCGACGCAGGTGAGAAACCGCCTGCATCGTCTGTTCAATGTTTTGGATACGGTTGATCGCCTTCTGCACCACTGGATCGAAGGTCTGCACTCCGACGCTTGCTCGGTGTATCCCCGCTTCTCCGAGAACCGTCGCCATCTCTTGATCTAGCGTCCTCGGATCGATTTCCAACGCGATTTGGGTGGAATCGGTGAAACCGAAATGCTCATGCAGAAGCTCAATCAGCCCTAGCAATTTTTTCGGCCCCATGATTGTTGGCGTTCCCCCACCGAAATGTAGGTGGTCGATATTGATCGGCGCTTTCGTCCTTGCAGATACAAGGCATATCTCCTCGCGCAGCATTTGCAGATAGTCGACGATCGGTCGGTCGCCGCGCGTGATCGTCGTGTGACAGCCGCAGTACCAGCACATCGACCGACAAAACGGTATGTGCACGTAAAGCGATGCCGCCTTCTCCAGCGGGACGGCGGTAAGCCAGTCGCCATAGGTGCTGTCATCAACATCGGGTGTGAAGCACGGCGATGTCGGGTAGCTCGTGTAGCGGGGCAGGCGCTCCTCGCCATATTTTACAATAAGAGCCGATTGCATTCGAAATCCTTCTACAGAGAGCGGTTGGGAATGCGTGGCATCTTAGGCACGCGCTTTGCATAGCTCTTTGATCGACAACAAAAAGTGTTTCGGACTTCTCTTGATTTATGTTCTGCGGTCGTACGCCGACCCACATGCGAATGATGATGGGAGCCGCGGTTAGTCAATGAAGAGCGTTCGGCTCAATCTTGCTCTGACAGTCGAGAGGCTCGGCATGGCGACAGCACCTAATCCTCTGGTGGATGACGGAGTGCGTTCACAAAGCGTTGGTAGGACCACGCGAATCGGTAAGATGTTCGTCAGGTGGCGAGGCAAACCGATCGCCGGCTATATTATCGTGGCGGCACCGTTAGGCGTTCTCGCACTGAGATTGGCCCTATCGCAGTTCATCAGCGACAACCTAACTCTATTGTCGTTTACTCCCGCTATTCTGATCGTCGCAATGGTCGGCGGCTTGAAACCGATTGTTCTTTCCGCGGGCGCGTCGCTTGCCTCGGCTGTGTTTGTTCAGCGACTACACGATGCCGCCGATCCGACTGTTGTCGAATTGGTTTTCTTCGGCGCATCGGTGCTGCTGATTGCTTGCATGGGAGAGGCGCTGCAGGCGACGAGACACGCCATCGTCAAGTTTGAGACTGTCGTCACAGCCCGCGATGTGCATCTGAGATCGATATTGGACACAGTGCCCGACGCTGCGGTGGTCAGTACTAGCGATGGCACGATTGTTTCCTTCAACACCGCCGCCATCCGGCAGTTCGGGTATGCAGAACAGGAAGTCATCGGCGAGAACCTGCGAATATTAATGCCCGAACCTCATCGAGGCGACCACGACGGCTATATGCAACGGTACCTTAAAACCGGCGAGAAGCGCATCATCGGCATCGATCGCGTCGTCGTCGGGCGAAGAAATGATGGATCGACCTTTCCCTTGGAGCTCACCGTGGGCGAGATGGAATCGGGCGGTGAACGGTTTTTCACCGGCTTCATAAGAGATCTGACGGAGCGAGAAGAATCTGCCGCCCGCCTCGAAGGCATCCAGGCGGAATTGGCGAGATTGGCCCGTTTGGGCGAAATGGGCGAAATGGCATCTATCCTTGCGCACGAGCTGAACCAGCCTCTGTCGGCGATCGCAAATTACGCTTGTGGGTGCACGAGGCTCTTGCGCGACAGGAACAACACCGTCGCAACGGAGATGCGAGATGCTCTACAGGAGATCGCAAGTCAGTCCCTTCGGGCGGGACAGATCATCAAACATCTCAAGGGGCTTATCACGAAAGGCGAAACGGAAAGGGCACCCGAAGACATTCGCAAAGTGGTGAAGGAAGCAGGCGCGCTGGCGCTTGTCGGTTGCCGCGAAAACGGCGTCAGGACTGTATTCGAATACGTGCCCGGCGCTGAGATGGTGATGGTCGATCGTGTTCAGGTCGAGCAGGTCCTCATCAATTTGATGCGAAACGCCATAGAGGCAATGCGCCACGTCGAGCATCGCGAGCTCACGATCCGCACGATGCCAACCGAAGCGGGCGAAGTCGCCGTCATCGTGGAAGACACCGGCGGAGGCATTCCGGAAGAAATTGCCGCGGAGCTCTTCAAGCCGTTCGTCACGACCAAGGCGAGTGGGATGGGGATCGGCCTTTCGATCTCGAAACGTATTGTCGAAGCCCATGGAGGTGAAATGACAGTCTCAAAAAACGCTGCTGGTGGAGCCGCCTTCCAGTTCACGCTTCCCGCCTATGTGGAAGGAAAAACGGATGAAACCAACTGACTTTACGATTCATATCGTCGACGACGAGGAGCCGATGCGCAAATCGTTCGTCTTCATACTGGCCATGAACGGCTATGCCGTTAAGGCGCATCAATCGGCCATCTCGTTTCTTTCCTTCGCCCCGCACGTCCACAGGGGAATTCTTATCACTGACCTCAGGATGCCCGAGATGTCAGGTCTTGATCTCATCCGCCAACTTGGCGTGAAAAAGATCCCCATTCCTTCCATCGTGGTCACCGGACATGGCGATGTGCCGGTGGCGGTCGAAGCCATGAAAGCGGGTGCACTCGACTTCATAGAGAAACCTTTCGAGGACAGCGTGATAATAGAGGCGATCGAACGAGCCTCAGAGCGTTTGCGCGGCCCTGATGCTAATGTCGACGAGATCGCCTCCATTCAAGCACGCGTCCGAACCCTGAGCAAAAGGGAGCGCCAGGTGCTCTTTGCTGTGGTGGCCGGCTGTCCGAACAAATCGATCGCACATGACCTCGACATCAGCCGTCGTACGGTGGACGTTCATCGCGCCAGCGTCATGTCGAAAATGAAAGCAAAAAACCTTCCGCATCTTGTCCGCATGGCTCTCGCTGTCGACTTCGAGCCGTCTTCGCGGCCTTGATCTCGCCGTACGCGGCATTCTAGCGCAAGCCATTAATGCAAAACGGAATGACAATGCTCGATCTCCAGGGAACCGTTGGGATCTCCGGTGATCTCTGCCCTTGGCCCGTGCGCTTAAAGTTGAAGGACTATTCACCTAGGTCCTGCGATGTCTCGGACGGAGAAACTCCTCGAAAAAAGCGCGTCATGCGACCGGACGTCAGCATGAGATCGAGCCAGTCGCGCGGAATTTCTGCAGAAACTGCGGTGACATGCCATCTGCTTATCGATTGAGCGCCCGCAGTGGCGGCCAGGCTGCCCTGGTCCTTCCGACCAAATCGATCAGCAGCACGATCTCAGGACGGTTGTGAGCGGCCGCTTCCAATGACGAACAGGTCTTAAAGCGGATATGGATAAAGTGGCAATGAGACCGTCCAGCGTTGCGCCTAAGTAATTTTTCTTAGTGATGAAACCGAATTTATTACCGTGATAAGAACCGGCAATCTCCCCCGGACGATGGGGGATATGAGATGCATGCCAATGTTAAGACCGCAGTACCGAGTTGCGCGATGCCCGCGAAAATCGTCAGGGCGCAAATACCGAGAGCACACTCGATCGTGACGTGTCAGCGTGGCGAACAGATATACGCAGAAGGCGACGCCACGGATAAATGTTTTCAGGTTTCTGCTGGAGCTGTTCGGGTATCCCGCGTCTTCGCGAACGGAGGTCGCCAGGTCGTTTCCTTCCATCTTGCGGGGGAAATGTTCGGCTTCGAAGCTGGCCCTCAGCATCGGTTTTTTGCCGAAGCCATCGCCGAGACAAGAATGGCGGTGTTTGAGCGAGGCCCTGTCCAGCAGCATTTGCCGGAACTTCTGGCGCTTGCGGTAGACGGCATGGAGCGTGCTCAGGAACACCTGGTGGTTATCGGACGGCAGTCTGCCATTGAGCGGGTCGCTTTATTTTTGACAGATCTCTCCAACCGCTTGGGAGGCACTCGGCAGCTAACACTCGCCATGTCGCGGCAGGATATTGCCGACTATCTCGCCCTGACAATCGAGACGGTTTCGCGCGCCATAACCGAATTGAGGGAGCGTAGCGTCATCGCCCTGCGACATGCGAGGATAGTCTACATTATGAACCCCGATGCTCTTCGTTCGCTCTGTGGAGATGCCGCCTCGCCATCTGAGCCTGCACGAGCCGGTTGATCAGTGCAATGCAGCCGCGTTGCAGGTCGCAGCAGCAGCAGGTGGTTGTCTTCCATCCTGTGTGCCACCATTTCGTCTTGGACATGGTTCGGCGGACGCGCATCAGCTGATTTCATTCTCGGATACGTTCACCTGGATCATGTTGCCGGGCTATGTGCCAAAAGCGACAGCACCTCCGGTCAGGCCCGCTCCTGCGGCTGTCAGTAGCAGCTTTTCCCCCGAAACGAACGGCTTGGCCCGATGCGATACTGACAGGGAGAGCGCGATCGTCGCGGCGGAAGAATTTCCATAGGTTTCGATCGTCCGCACAGTTTTTCCCGGATCGATCCCAAGCCTGTCGGTAACGGCGTCGAAAATGCGGGCGTTAGCCTGATGCGGCACGAAGCGGTCGATCGTTGCCGCATCCAGATGGGCGGCAGCGAGCGCGCGGGCGCCGCTGGTCGCCATCATGTCCACCGCTTGCGTGAACATTTCGCGACCGTCGCGCATCGTCATCAGGAAATCCTCTACCGCCATACCCGGTGCGAAGGGCCTGTTGCTGCCACCGGCCGGAATGGAAATCAGATCATAACGGCTTCCGTCTGAGGCGAGGTCCACGCCTAGAATGCCCCTCTCCGTATCGCTTGATGGCGCCAATACGACAGCGCCGGCGGCATCCGCGAAGAGAACGGCGCTCGCCCGTTCGGCCGGATTGATCCGCCGGCTAAGAATATTGGCCGCGACGACCAAGACCGGCCGTCCCTGCGTGCGGACAAAGCCGTCGGCAAGCGTCAACGCGTAGAGGAAGCCGGAACATGCACCGGCAAGATCGATCGCACCGCTATTTTGAAGGCCAAGGCGATGCGCCAGCAGCGGGGCAGAGGGTGGCAGCAGATGATCGGGCGTCGATGTGGCGAGCAGGGTCAGCGCGATGTCGTCACGCGCCATGCCGCAGTCGCAAAGGGCAGCCTCAGCGGCCTTTGCCGCAAGTCCGCTGAGCGTCTCCGCATCGTCAACCCAGTGGCGCGCGCGGATACCGGTCCGGCGCTCGATCCAGCCGGGCTCCAGGCCGAGCCGCGCTTCAATCTCGGCATTATCGACGCGCCGATCGGGTACGGCGTGGCCGACGCCCGCCAGAGAAGATGACCGCGCCCCCCTCATAGCCGCCCAGCCGCAAGAAGGCCCGCTGCCTCGCCAATCGCGTCATACGACCGGCCAAGGTCATCGGCGGTAATGCAGTAAGGCGGCATCAGATAGATGACGTTACCCAGCGGACGGATCAGCAGCCTTCGCTTACGGAAGAAGGCCCGAAGGGGAGGCCCGACCTCCGAGAGGTAACCGCCTTCCGGCACGACGAGATCAAGCGCGGCGATCGTGCCGATCTGACGAATATTGTCAAACCGCGGATCGCCTTCAAAGCGGGAGAGCCCCTTGCTTTGGCGCTCTGCGAGCTTTGCGATGCGCTCCCCCACGGGGTTAGTCTTCCAAATCTTCAGGTTGGCCACCGCCGCCGCGCAGGCGATAGGGTTGGCGGTATAGGAACTGGAATGGAAGAAAGTCTTGCGCCGGTCCGACGAGAGGTGCGCATCGAATATCTCGCGGCTGCAGATCGTTGCCGCCAGCGGCAGCGCGCCGCCCGTCAAGCCCTTGGATGTGCAGAGTATATCAGGGGTTACATGCGCCTGCTCGCAGGCAAACAGACTGCCCGTCCGGCCCCAGCCAGTCATCACTTCGTCGGCGATCATCAGAGCGCCGTATCGCTCGGCGATTCGCTTCAGCTCGGTGAGCAGGGAGGCTCGATAGATTTTCATCCCGCCCGCTCCGAGAATGAGCGGTTCGATGAGGAGCGCCGCCACCTCGCCTGACCGGCAAGCATCTTCGAACGCATCGAGCGTGGCCTGCTCCTCGCCGATCGTCGGAAAGGGCAGCCTGTCGACTTCGAAAAGCAGCGGCTCGTAAGCGGCGTTGAACACACCACGCTCTCCGACCGACATCGTGCCGATCGTGTCGCCGTGATAGCTGTGCTCCATCACCACGATGCGGCTGCGCGGCTTTTGCGTGTTATGGAAAAAGCCGAGCGCCATCTTCAGCGCCACCTCGACCGCGGTGGAGCCGCTGTCGGAATAGAAGACGTGCTTGAGCCCAGCAGGCGCGACCTCGATCAAGCCTCTGGCCAGCTCTTCGGCCGGTTCATGGGTATATTCGGCGAAGATGACCTGGTCGTAGGTTTCGCAGGCGCGCCGGATCGCATCCATGATCACCGGATGACGGTGGCCGTGGGTAATCACCCACCAGGAGGAGATGGCGTCGAGAATGGCCGCGCCATCTTCGTCCACAAGATAGGCACCTTCGGTTTTTGCGATACGCTTCATCACGGGTTCGAGCGCGTGCTGCGTAAAGGGATGCCATACGGGCGAACACGTCATGCCGGCTCCTTGCGGAAGAGATCTATGTCGAAATTTTCGCTAAAGGCCTGCCGCAGAAGCTCCGGTGTGAGCGCATCGAGCTTTGGAAGTCGTCCGAGTAAACGGACCTGCCCCAGCTTTGCGATGATGCTTTCCGTATCCGCTTGTTGAACGCCGATAAAGGCGACGCCGAAAACTGGAATGGACCGGGCGCGCAGCGCCTCCAGCGATAGTAATATGTGATTGATGGTTCCGAGGCCCGTGCGGGCGCAAAGGACGACGGGTATTTGCCAGCGGGCAAAGACGTCTGCGAAGACGATCTCTTCGGTGAGCGGCACCAGCAATCCACCTGCGCCTTCGATGATCAGCGGCGCATCGGTGCTGGGCGGAATAAGGGCTTCGGCCTCTATCCGGACTCCGTCGATCCTGGCCGCAAGATGCGGCGAAGCCGGTGTCTGCAGCCGGTAGGCTTCCGGCATGATGCGCTCCGACGGTATCCGACCAAGCCGCTGCACCGTCTCACTGTCCGTTTCGCCTTCGAGGCCGGATTGGACCGGCTTCCAATAGGAAGCGCCGAGCGCATCCGTCAGGGCTGCCGAGAAAACGGTCTTGCCGATGCCCGTGTCGGTGCCGGTGACCACAAGCCTCAGCGTCACGGTTTTTCCTCCGCGATAACGGCGGCGAGCTGCGCGAACATGTGCGATATCGTCGTCCTGTCGACGTTCAGCGTGATGGCAATTCTGAGCCTTGCCGTGCCTTCGGGTACTGTTGGCGGCCGGATCGCGCGGATGTCGAAGCCTTCGTCGCGCATCCGTGCTGCAATCCGCAAGCACAGTGCGTTGTCGCCGATCGGAACCGGCAGAATTTGCGAGCCACTACCGTCGGCGCCAAATGTCGCAGCAAGCTCCGCGTTGGCGAATGTCTGCAATGCTTCCAGAGAGGCCTGGCGTTCGGGCTCGTCGGCAAGAACCCTCAACGCCTCGCGCACGCCCGCAGCCATAAGCGGCGATGGCGCGGTCGAGTAGATGAAGCCGCGTGCCCGGTTGATGAGATAGTCGCATAGCACCGCGCTACCGCCGACCAGCGCGCCGCTACTACCAAGCGCCTTGCCGCAGGTGTGGAGGACGACGATGTTGTCGCGGCTCTCCAGGCTGTGGGCGAATCCGCGCCCACCGCGACCGAAAACGCCCGTCGCATGGGCCTCGTCAATCACCAGAAAGCCGTCATGCCGATCGGCCAGTTCGGCGAGCTCGGTCAGAGGAGCCCGATCGCCATCCATCGAATAGAGGCTTTCGACGGCAATCCACGGATGGCCGGCGCCGCCAGCAGTCCGCCATTTTTGAATGGCCTCGGCAAAGCCCTGGACGTCATTGTGCGGCACGGAGACCGATGGTGCCTTGCTTGCCGAGATGCCTTCATGCGCGCTCGCATGTACCAGTACGTCATGAACAATCAGGTCATCCCGCTGCGGCAGGGTCGAAAAGAGCGCGACGTTGGCGGCATAGCCGCTTCCAAAATAGAGACAGCGTTCCACGCCGAAATAAGCGGCGGCCTCGGCTTCGAGCGCCTCATGCTCCGGATGGTTGCCGCGCAGCAACCGCGAGCCGCCGGCACCAACCGGCACGCCCCGTTCGATCGCTGCGGCGATGGCAGCCTTGAGGCGCGGAGAATTGGCGAGTGCCAGATAGTCGTTCGAGGTGAAGTCGACGCCCCCTTGCGGCAGGAGGGCCCGATACCGCCCCTTGCGTTCGAGCCCGTTCAATCTCCGGCGATACCGCGCGAGGCCCGCGCCTGTCATGCACGCGGCTCCAGTTCCATGGGCTTCAAGCCAAGGCGGCGGAAAAGGCCGGTGTCGTGGTCCTCCCCCGGATTGTCGGCGGTCAGCAACGTATCGCCGACGAAGATGGAATTGGCGCCGGCGAAGAAACAGAGCGCCTGTGTCTCGTCGCTCATATCAGTCCGACCAGCCGACAGGCGCACATGGGATTGCGGCATCAGAATTCGCGCAAGCGCAATGGTGCGGATGAACTCGATGGGATCGATCGGCGCGGCATCGGCGAGCTTCGACCCAGGGATCGGAATGAGCATGTTGATGGGCACGCTTTCCGGCGGCGAGGGCAGGTTGGCGAGCGTCACCAGCATGGAGATGCGGTCGTCAGCCGTTTCCCCCATGCCAAGGATACCGCCGGCGCAGACCTTGATCCCGGCGTCGCGTACGTTCGAAAGCGTTTCCAGTCGATCGGCGAAGGTGCGGGTGGTGATGATCTCGCTGTAGAAGCGCTCGGAAGTATCGATATTGTGGTTGTAATAGTCGAGGCCTGCAGCCGCGAGTTCGGCGCTCTGCCCTGTCGACAGCATGCCAAGCGTCATGCAGGTCTCCATGCCGAGCGCCTTGACGCCGCGAACCATCGCAACGATCGCTTCCATGTCGCGTTCTTTCGGGCCGCGCCAGGCAGCGCCCATGCAGTAACGCGTTGCACCGCCCTCTTTTGCCTTGGCCGCCTCGGCGACAACCCGCTCGACCTCCATGAGCTTCGACGCTTTAAGCCCCGTTGGATAGTGTGCTGATTGGCTGCAGTAGCCGCAGTCCTCGGCGCAGCCACCGGTCTTGATCGAAAGAAGCCGGCTCATCTGCACGGCGTTGGGATCGAAGTTCAACCGATGCACGCCGTGCGCGCGGAACAGTAGGTCGCTGAATGGCAAATTATAGATTTTTTCTGCTTCGGAATGACCTAATCGTAGGGCTTTGCGCCCATCCTTTATTCGCAGCAGAGCCATCAAACATCTCCGTCTCGTTGCAGAATCATTATCGATAAAATCCGGATTTATCTATAATCCTGTGAGCTGCCAGGCAAGGGGCTCATATGGCGGTGACCGCCGAAGGTTCAATAGGTGAGGCGGACGGTCGCGGCGGCGGATCCGAGACAGAAGTTCCTCGAAGGTCTATTCGTCGGCCTTTAAATTAGGCTGCTCGATCCGGGGTTGAAGCGACTGGTGCCGCAACAAGCTGCGCAAACGGCGATGCCGGCGCAAAAGGACTTTCGCGGGGTCAGTTTGCGAAGAGTGCTCTGTCTCGGTCATTCGTCCGCGGTGGCTTCACAAAGTCGCGCGGATTCAACTGGAAAGTGAGCGCACCAGCCAAGCCTTCCTGCAGATCTTTGATCAGTGTCAAAATCTTGCTTTTCCAATTAACCAAATGGGATATAAACAAACACGAAAATGGATCGCACGTTCGGGTCGGCCGTTGACGTGGGATTCGTATGATGACCGCGAACAACTATCTTGAGCCGCTTCGAGGCATGTCGCCAATTTCGACCGTATTTCAAGGCAATAGTGATCATGAGGACGCGGTCGCGATGAAGAACTTTTGCTCCTTTTCAAATCCGACCGCCGATATTGCGCCCCAGATTTGAGTGCGTCGGCCAGGCGTTTACTGAAGCAATTTGGCTAAACGCTTTAAAGTTGTTATAAGCGAAAAAGATCGTTCATGAAGGTATGGAAAACGACTGAAAAGCGGCGGAAACAGATGATCCAAGTCGATTCCGATGTGAGCCAAGCCAACCAGCAATTTGCTGGAAAAAGGGACGAGCGGTGACGCAAGATCTAGCAAGCTACAAAAGTTCAAAAGGCCTCGTGGACACCACCGATCCGGAAGTCGACAAGCCGATCTATCGGAAGCCCGGTTTTGACGGCAACGTGACGACGCTGGGAGACATGGAAGAACTGATCAGCGCCTTTCTGAAAAAAACGCGCGAGGCCAAGGGCCTCTCTCGCGCAGATATTGCGCCAATGCTCGGTCTGTCGACACCTGTCTACGGTCGCTACGAACGGGCATTTTCCAAAATGACGGTCACCCGAATGATCCATCTTTGTGAGATTCTCGGCTTCACGCCCATAGATATGATCTTTGAAGCCGCGCCGCATCTTTGGGGGCGCACGCAGGAGGAAGCCGAGGATCGTCTTACGCTGGATCGAATAGTCAGAAAGCTTCCGAGCGACGCAACGCACGACCTCATTCGGCTCTTGAGGCGCATGACCGCCGACGACAACCCGATCTGACGAGACATCAAGCGTTGGTAAGCTCGGATCTTGGCCATGAACCACCCGGCCAGCCGACGCTCCTCTTAACCGGTGATCTCGCCAAAGATGTTCTCCATCATCCTCTTTCTGAAATAACGACGTCGCACTTGCGCGGCGTGAGGCCACATCCTTTCATTTCTGCTTGATCATCGCATGCGCCGATTGCCGCAACGCCGATGATGATATCGCCATCGGCCGTCAGCTAAGTTTGCCCGACGGTTCGGTCAAATGCCTCCGGACCGCTGCGGGCGGCCAGCCCGAAGACCGAGCGGGCAAGATGTAATTTGCCCGCGGCAGCCCGCTCAGTCATTGCCCGCAAATACCCGCCGGGCGAGGCGACTTCCTGCCGGTTGGTTTTTTCAAGGGTAATTGCCACTGCGACTGCTGCTTGCAGTTCGCCCATCGTCGCGACGGCATTGCTACGGATACCCTCTGAAATCCCGGTGAAGCGGCACAACATCGGTGTCAGCCGAACAAGGTCCCGAAAGTTGTTGGGAGCGCATCCAAGCTCCTTAAGCGTCGGCGCTGCACGCATGACATCCTTGAGGGCAACCAGGGCCTGCCGCCGAGTGTCGCGCTCGCCGATTGAGCCTGGCCGGGCCGCCGCGCTTTGTTCCAAGGCCCAGTTGCTGGCGGCGCCGGCTTTTGGAAAACCAAGTCGTCCGGCATGAACCGAACCAGCTTGGCCATTACTACGTTCTGATTGATAAGGAGGTGTAATCTGTTTGTGCATGTCGTTTTCGACATCTAAACATGTCGTTTTTTCTGCCTCACGCTGGCCTTGCCGTCGAGGGGCGAGCTGCATCAGCCGGTCGATGGACCATTCAAGAAGGAAGGTCGCACGACGTAGCAGATAGTTGGATGCCTTGGCAGCAATGCCGACATAATTGCTGATGCGCTCGATACGGTCGGCGACGCGTCGGCGCGCTGTTGCACTAAGATCAGCGGCAGCCAGTGCATAACGGGTATTTCGCAACGCGCCTCGATAGCGTCGCAGCGCCGCTTCGGTCGCCTTCTTCTCCGCCCGGATCTCTTTTACACGGCGATCGAGCTCGCCATAGCGCGCGATTAATATTCGTAGGTCGACCCCACATCCATCCGTTATGTCGCCGTCACTGTTTCTGATCGGATATCGCTTATAATTTCCACTGTCCTGCATCGTGATCAAACCCAGATCGAAAAACCGGGAAAGCATTCGACTGACCCGACCGACCGAGCGTCCGACCTCAAATGCCAATTGACGGTTTGATTTGAAGACGATTGGTTGCCCCGATTTGTCGAAGGCATCGGCGGGAGCGGTGTTGATCAATATCAGCAAAAGATGGCTTTCGGTTCCGTTTATCAGACCTGTGCAAGTCAGATTTTGAGCAAGCACCGCCAATTGGGCACGGGTCACCATTCCGACTTCTGCCGATTGTGCCAAGCGCCGGAATTCGGCGCGTTGGGGCGTCATCTTGCGGCCGACTGGCCGCTGATGGGGGGTCGTATCGTCCATGTCCTCGTCTCCATTCGGGACCAGGCAAAGCTCCGCCGTTCACCAAATTGGTGTTTTTTGTTGACAAGGAAGGAAGGGTCTGCGAGAAAGGTTTTGGCTTAATTTATTCTCTTACAGACCCGCTTCCGGATTTCTTCGGGAGCGGTTTTCTTTTTCTGGTCGGTTTCGTCATCTCCGTTTCAAGCCCGGCTCATGCGTCGGGATCGTTGTGGGTAATGCGGAAAGCATATCTTAACAAATCAATTTGGCGCAAGATATGTACCGATCTGGACTGCTACTTGACGTCACGGTCGGGGCGATCGGCGAGTTAGTTCATTGATTTTATATTACTTTTAGAAGATTGAGCGGCCTGGATAAATGCCGTTTTGCGCGAGCCTTTTTGGTTCGCCTTATGGATATGGGTTCGACAATTCGCCGAGCGCTTTAAAATCGGACCAATGACACCAGCCCGGAACGCGGCGGCCCTCCCGTACTTACGGTTGAGGAGCGCGGATGTGAATCTGGATGGCTGAATGGAATGGCGATTTGGGCGAGGGCAGGTTTTCCAAACCAGACCATGATCGGCCGGCTGATCATCGACGCAATTGATGACCGCTCCGTCATCAGCCCTTCCGGCCGTCTCCTTGCAAGGTCTTGGCGACGGCAGCAGGAGGGTTCTGGTGTGCCGTCCAGCGAGTCCATATGAACCCGGTTTCTGCCGCCGGCGTGAGATTGGATCTTCTGGTCGGATTGTCGCCTACCGGTGCGCGGGTTCTCCATATTGAGATTGTGAATAGTTGTGGGCCTTTCCCTGGGGCTCCATTATATCCATAATCTGTCTGGCCGCAGTGCCGCCGCGGCAATTCAATGATCGATCACATGCAAATGCACGGACCCGTCAGTTCTGCGTTCCGCAGCCTTGCCGCCACACTCGCGGACGTTCCGGCGAGTGTGGCGATGATATCATTGTATTGAACCATGATTGTCATGATATCGGCTCTCTTCCAGCATTGGGGGCCGGCGATCAATGCGCACTTGTAAGCTCGCTAATGCTCCCGCAAGAATGAGACCCTTCGAGGTCATGTCGTCAGTCGTGACAAAGACAGGGTCGAGCACCGGTCGGCAACATTGGAAGCGTGCCGCCGCATCCGCAATCGTTATCAATGGCGACCGATAAAGCTGTCCACCGTCGCCTCCGATAAGAACGATATTTCCAGCAAGCGGCTTCGGGCAGCCATCAAAGATCGTGAAGGCGGTTAGGCCGTCTCGCAATGCGTCCTCGTCAAAAAACAGCCAGTGCTTTTCGTCAAAGCGGATCATCTCGATCACCCTGCCGCCGATCAGGTCATAGATCGGTGCAATGCTATCTCCACCTCCACGATGCAACTTAACGGCTCGAAACAAGGCGGTTTCCGACTCCAACACGTATGCGATTTTTTTCATTTCCTCAGCCTTCTATTTTTTGAAGCGATCTCGTGTCGTACAAAAATGAAGAGAAGGGCCGGTGATTTGCGTTACCAACCCTGGATAGCGACAACGCGGCGCAATATGCTGATTTCTCCGAGCTGTGTAAATGCTTTCCGAGCCAATTTGGCACGTTTTTTGCGATCAAGTCCGATTCTGCTTTGCGCGAAATTAGTGGATATGACGCTGAATCAGTTGGAATATTTCGAATATTCTACCGAAATTTTGCAATGACACTATACCGGCAATGCGCCAAATTTATTGCCAGACTACCCGGTGAGAAGTCTCGGGCAGATATTTGGTCGAGCCATATTCCTACAAATAATCAACCTATGATGGACATTGAGGGCGAGGAAAGCGGTTTGGCGGAGCGATTGAGCCAGTGCGTTGCAGGCACCCGCGTTCACATTATCCCAAGCGTAGCCAATTTGGTGCGACAACTCGGTTCCGCATGCGAGGTGGCTTTTACGCAATATGCACTTAACCATTTGATAGATAACTATATAGTTTCGGCCACGGCGAACTTTGCATGAGATCGTGCGGTCAAAATATGCGCCAAATAAGATCGGAAAATTTGAATTAGAGGTTTTAACGGCGACATTTATCCGTATAAAGAGGTCCTGAGCGCTGACCTTCAGTCCGAGCAATGGCAGGACCATCATTGAAGCAATGGATTAAAGAACTCGGTTTAAAGCGGATCGACGATCCAGGCATAAACAGGCCGGTCTATCGAAAACCTTTTGACGGGCGAATAGCACTTAGCGCTGAACTCGAAGAACAGATCAGCATCAGCCTTCGCGAGGCTCGCGACAGACGAAAACTGTCTCGCTCGAAGCTCGCGCCCTTGCTTGGTCTCAGCGAACAGGTCTATGGCCGCTACGAAAATAAGGTCTCTCGTCTGACAGTGGGTCGACTGATTCACTTTTGTGAGGTTTTGGACGCAACTCCGGAAGAGATTATTGCGCCGGCAGCACCCCATCTTTGGGGTCGGACTGAAGCCAAAGCAGCTCTGCTGCTGGGCTGTATCGAGAAGTTGCGGACCTTCGACGAAGAGACTTTGCGGGACGTTTTCTGCTTGTTAGGTCGCATAGGAGAGACCTGTGACCATGGCGATGGCGATGGCGCTCCGGCAGTTAACCCTTCGTGTCGCGCTGCCGTCGATATCCCTAGTGACGACGGCAAACCATGAAATGTGCGCCACAGCTTTCGGGGAAGGCGCAAGGGGCGCCGCGACGGTCGATCGAATTTGAGCGTGCCATTCCGGCGCGGAGCCCGTGCGCTCGACTTGTCGCCTTATCCTATGGTCCAAGTCCCGCCCTCAGCCCACGTTCACCCCAGGACGTAATTGACGCAATGTTCTTCCGGGACTTCGGGTGCGAAATCAAAGCGGTAGTCAACGCAGGCCAATGATTGCAAGCTCGCATCGACGACTGTTTGAAAGCGACGCTCCATTGCCGCCTCCAAAGACATTCCTGCTAATTTGTTGGCACCTGAGTCTGCGTTGATCTGGCGAGATCCCGCCCGGAATGGCTCAAATCCACATCTGCCTCCAGATCCAGGCGTGCCCGAGACGCTCAACGATCTGCGAGCGAAGCAGCAAGGCGGGATGCCTCCTGCAACAGGATCCTGCGCATCCAAAGGCTTGCCGGATCACCATTGTGAAGCGCAGGCCATTGAACGGCTTCGGTGAATGCAGGAAGTGGCAGTGGAAGTTCCATGATCCGCAGGGGTAGGTTTTTTGCGAAATGTTGAGCCAGTCGCAGCGGCATTGTCCCTATACGGTTGGTATTCGTTAGCACGGGTGGGATCATGCTAAAGCCCTGCACGACGACTTCGATACGTCTCTTGAAGCCGTGTTCGAGCAGATACCATTCCTCGATGGAAGGCCTGCGGGCATTCCCGAATTTGGCCGCGACATGACCCATGGACATATATCTGTCGAACGTAAGCGGCTGTGATAGCTGCTCGTTCGAGCGACAGCCGACGCAAGCGAGTGTCTCCTCAAACAGTTTCGCTCGGGGATGCGCACTTGGCATGAACACTTCCGGCAGAACTAGAAAATCGACTTCGCCGCGGCGCAGAAGCTCGTCGTAATCATCGGCAAGAGGCAGAAATTCGAAGCTCACCCCGGGAGCTTCGCGCGCCGCACGCTTCACGACCTTTTCCATAAACACCAGCGTGAGGAAATCGGAAAGGATGATCCTGAAACGGCGATCCGATTGGAAGGGATCAAATGGCTCCCAGGAGATGATGGAGAGCTGAATGTGGAGCAAAGCTTCACGGACTGCCGAAATGAGGCTCTCCGCTCGGGGCGTCAGGACAAGTTCGCGCCCATTCATCGTGAATAATTCATCGTCGAAATAGGCGCGCAATCGAGCAACGGCCGCGCTCATGGCAGGCTGGCTTAAGTTGATGTTGCGTGCCGCCGCCGTCAGATTACGCTCGGTCATCAGTGCATCGAGCGCAACAAGCAGATTTAGATCGAGTCCCTTAAAGCGCATTTTATCCTTCATCCAAACCGTGGATGGATGCCATCCAAACAATCAATTTTACCGATTTGCGCCGATGGTGCATGAGAAAAATGTCGATAACCTGACAAGTATGTCGAATAGCAGACGAGTACATCGGCGCAAGTGTACAAACGACTGAGGAAGGTCGGAAGTATTGAGAGAGTTAATCACCTCTGACGCGAGCGGCATAGAAAGGCTCTACTTTCACGATTGTTTAGCGTCGCAATCGATAATGGCTGCAACCGACGTCCAGCAGACGAGCCGTTGCTTCAATCGCACGATGTTTCTCTCAGAATTACAGCAAGCAAAAGGAGGTCTTTGCATGCGCGCTGACGTGCAGTGGAGACTGTGCTGGGAAAGCGAGTTGGAACTCGCCGAACATGTCGAACTCGCCGAGTTCTTTCGAAAGACCTATGGGCCAACCGGTGCCTTTAATGCAAAGCCGTTCGAGGGCAGTCAAAGCTGGGCCGGAGCAAGACCTGAGCTTCGTGCAATCGCCTATGACGCTAGTGGCGTCGCCGCTCACATGGGATTGCTGCGCCGGTTCATAAAGGTTGGCACAACCGATCAGTTGGTGGCTGAGCTCGGACTATATGGTGTGCGTCCGGATCTCGAGGGTTTGGGGATCGGGCATTCGATCCAAGCCATGCTTCCGGTGTTGCGCGAACTGGCTGTTCCGTTTGCTTTCGGCACGGTGCGGCCCGCATTGCAAAAACACATTGAGAGGTTCGGTCGAAACGGCCCGGTGACTGTTGTGTCGGAGATTAGCGTACGATCCACGCTGCCACACGCGCGTACAGACCTGCCGCCCACGCGCGTCGAGGACCCACTTGTCATTATTCTGCCTGTTGGACGGCCAATCTCCGATTGGCCAGCTGGTACGACGATCGACCGGAACGGACCGGAGTTATGACGCACCTCGATTGCTTATACGAAGTGCACGATCCGTGCGCTGACGGCACCGGCCAGCCCAGCGTCTATCTGACGTTCGACGACGGACCTCATCCCTTCTGCACGCCGGAGGTTCTGGATGTGCTGGCGCAATACCGGGTACCGGCGACGTTCTTCGTTATCGGAACTTACGCGGCCGAACAGCCGAAACTCATCCAACGAATGATCGCAGAAGGGCACAAGGTCGCCAATCACACGATGACTCATCCCGACCTTACCAAATGCGGACCCGGCGAAATACAACACGAATTACTTGAAGCGAACAGGGCCATCAAGATCGCATGCCCGCTGGCATCGCTCCAGTATATGCGCGCGCCATACGGGAGCTGGACGCAAGAGGTTCTTTCTGCGTCCGCCAGCGCAGGGCTTGCGGCCGTCCACTGGTCGGTAGACCCGCGAGACTGGTCTTGTCCTGGCGTCGACGCCATCGTCGATACAGTGCTCGCCTCTATCCGTCCCGGAGCAATCGTTCTCTTGCACGACGGATGTCCTCCTAGCGAGGCGAAACCGAGCGGCGACAGCAGTCTGCGCTATCAGACCATCATGGCGCTCTCTCGTATCATTCCAGTCGTGCGCGACCGCGGATTTGCAATCCGCTCGCTTCCTCAACATCACTGAAAGCGATATCCATGAATCTGCTCGACACAACCAGCACTGCCGCCATCTCGCTTTATGCGCTGCTCTCGACTGCCTATAGGAGCATGCAGGTCGTTTATGCTCGGCCGACCAACGATTCATCGACCTCCGCAGAGCCGATCGGTTCCGCTCCCTTGCCGAGCGTGGATGTCATCATCCCCTGCTTCAACGAGGATCCGGCCACGCTTTGGGATTGCCTGGCTTCGATCGCCGACCAAGAATACGCCGGAGAACTGCGTGTCTATGTTATTGATGATGGTTCCAGCAATCGCGATGCCGTCACACCCGTACACGCAGCGTTTGCACGTGATCCAAGATTCACATTCATTCTGCTCCACGAGAATGCTGGAAAACGCAAGGCGCAAATAGCGGCGATACGCCGCTCCTCTGGCGATTTGGTGCTCAACGTCGACTCGGACACGACACTTGCTTCAGACGTCGTCATGAAACTTGCAGTTAAGATGCGTGATCCAGCAATCGGCGCGGCTATGGGCCAGCTGGCTGCCAGCAACCGGCGCGACACTTGGTTGACCCGCTTGATCGATATGGAATACTGGCTGGCCTGCAATGAGGAGCGGGCGGCACAGGCTCGTTTCGGTGCTGTTATGTGCTGCTGCGGCCCATGCGCCATGTACCGCCGCACTGCGCTCACCTTGCTGCTTGACCAGTACGAAACGCAAATGTTTCGGGGAAAGCGAAGCGATTTTGGCGAGGACCGCCATCTCACGATCCTCATGCTGAAAGCCGGATTTCGAACCGAGTACGTTCCGACCGCCATCGCGGCAACAGTTGTTCCAGACCGACTGCGCCCGTATCTGCGTCAACAACTTCGCTGGGCACGCAGCACTTTCCGCGACACGTTGCTTGCGTTGAACCTTCTGCCTGGTCTTGATCGTTTTCTCACCTTGGACGTGATTGGTCAGAATCTGGGCCCCCTCTTGCTCGCTCTGTCGGTGCTGACAGGCCTGGCACAGTTCGCGATGACTGGGACCGTGCCTTGGTGGACATGCCTAATGATTGCATCGATGACCATGATCCGCTGCAGCGTTGCAGCGGTCCGTGCTCGCCAATTTCGATTTGTAGGCTTTTCCCTGCATACCTTCATCAACATCTTTCTCCTGCTGCCCTTGAAAGCCTATGCGCTGTGTACGCTCAGCAATAGCGACTGGTTGTCGCGAGGCTCTGCTGCCAAGGCACCGGATAAAGCTGGAAAACAGAGCCCCATCCAAGATCCGCTCGCTGAGCCAAACATGAATGAATCGCCGGAAAATGAGGCTCCGTTTCGCCGATACAATCTTGCGCGCGATGCATCAAGATTGGTCGCATATGACAGCATTGCCAGCGACAAGTAATGGTTGCTTTACTAGGGTGCACGGATTTGAAACTTCAAGAGAATTATCAATTGTTGAATCGGGAACTGGCGACAGTCGATCCATGGCGCCTCGACGGTAATCCGTTCGAACGCGAGCGTCATGCGCAAATGCTTCGGCTATCGCTTGCCCAAGGTGCCATCACAAGCGCGCTCGAAGTCGGCTGCGCGGCCGGCGCCTTCACCGAGAAACTAGCGCCTCACTGCCAGCGGCTTACCGTTATCGACGTCGTGCCACGAGCAATTGCTCGAACTCGTCAACGAATGAATAAGCCCGCGCACGTCAGCTGGATCGTCGCGGACGTACAACAGTATTCCTCCGACGCGCTGTTCGATCTGATCGTCGTCGCGGAAGTTCTTTATTACATCGGGGGCATTGCCGAGATGCGCATGGCGATCGGCAACCTGCTTCGGATGCTTGCGCCAGGCGGCCATCTGGTTTTCGGCTCGGCACGCGACGCAAACTGCCGGCGCTGGGGTCATGTTGCTGGCGCCGAGACGGTCATCGCCATGCTGAACGAAAAGCTGGTTGAGGTGGAACGTCTTGAGTTCCGGGGTCACTCGGACAACGAAGACTGCGTGCTCGCGCGTTTCCTCAATCCGGTTTCCTCTTCCTGATCAATCGAATGGTCGACGTTAGACATGGAGACACTATGCGCATCTGTGGTATCAAACTGACCCATGACGGGGCGATCGCCCTTATCGAGGATGGACGACTCGTCTTCTGCATTGAGCAGGAGAAGCGTGACAATAATCAGCGATATCAAACCATCGGCAATCTGGAGGCAATCGTCACCGCTTTGGCCGAACACGGCCTGAATTTGCGGGATATCGATCAGTTCGTCATCGACGGCTGGGACGGAGAGGTCGAGTCGCAGTTCCAGGTCCTCAGTGGTGCGGTTCCCCTTACCCTCAAGGGAGCGCCTTATGTTGAACGCCATGCCGAGGGTGTTCTCGATTCGCTCGATGGCTCCGGTCTTATCCTCGATGATCACGTTTTTTCTTATCGGAGCTATCCACATGTGAGCGGCCATGTCGCCTCCGCATATTGCACCAGCCCGTTTGCCAAGGCCGGAGAACCTTCATTCTGTTTGGTGTGGGATGGCTGCATCTTCCCGCGTCTTTACTACGTCGATGCTCAGGGAGCCCGGTTCCTCGAATCCTTGTTCCCAATGATAGGGCAAGCCTACGCGGCCGCGGGTCACTACTTCGGACCTTACAAGCGGGCGAGCCGCGCGGGCTGGGATCTAGGTGTCGCCGGTAAGCTGATGGCCTATATCGCGCTTGGGTCAATTGACGAAGACATCGTTGAAGTGTTTGAGGATCTCTACGAGAAGCACTTTTCCGGCGATACCGAAATTGCCCGCCGTTACCGCGCAAACATCAACGACGCCGAGGCATCGCTTGTCGCCGTGCATGATTTCTTCGATGCCAGCGTGCTCCGATTAGAGGACAAGGCACCCGAAAATGTACTTGCATCATTCCATTCTTTCCTTGAGCTTCTCCTGGTCGGCGAATTGGATCTTTGCTTGCAGCGCCATCCTTTCCCCGGGCTGCGAAATTTGTGCGTAGCCGGCGGTTGCGGTCTCAACATCAAATGGAACAGTGCACTGCGTGGAACTGGTCTGTTCGACGCCGTCTGGGTCCCGCCTTTTCCGAATGATAGCGGTTCTGCAATCGGTGCCGCTTGCTGCGCCATGGCGGCTGACGAAGGCTTCGTGCCGCTCGAGTGGTCGGTCTATAGTGGCCCGGCTCTGAAAAATGGCGATGTGCCGCCCGGATGGAAAGCCGCGCCGTGCACCATGTCAGAACTCGCCACGATTCTCGCCAGCAACAAGCCCGTCGTCTTTCTTGCCGGGCGCGCCGAGCTCGGACCGCGAGCATTGGGAGGCAGAAGTATTCTCGCAGCCGCGACTTCACCGGAAATGAAAGACTATCTCAACGAAGTCAAACTTCGCGAACACTTCCGGCCGGTGGCGCCGATATGCCTGGAGGACCGGGCGCCGGATATATTCAGTCCCGGCACGCCCGATCCTTACATGTTGTTCGACCACCAGACACGCCCGGAGTGGCAGGCCAAAATTCCCGCTGTCATGCATCTCGACGGATCTGCGCGTTTGCAGACCATTTCCAGAAGCTCTCGACACGATGTTACCGAGCTTCTCATCGAGTATGAAAAACTCACAGGCATTCCGTTGCTTTGCAACACGAGTGCAAACCTCCACGGGTGTGGCTTCTTCCCGGATGCCGCCGCGGCCTGCCAATGGGGGCGCATCGAACATGTATGGTGCGAGGGCGTGCTGTTTACCAAGGAGCAGGTAACCGGACTGCCGCCAGAAGGTAGTGCACACAATACGAAGATGAGCGCATGTCCGCGGTAGCAATCGAGCTTGACGGCGTCAGGAAGTCATACGGTGACAAAACCGTTGTCGACGGGCTGTCGTTTTCCGTCGCAGCCGGAGAGTGCTTTGGCCTACTGGGGCCGAACGGCGCTGGAAAAAGCACAATTGCGCGCATGCTTCTCGGCATGACTCTCCCTGACGCCGGCAAGATCACCGTGCTTGGTGTGCCGGTGCCGGCGCGCGCTCGCATGGCACGCAGGCTAATCGGCGTCGTCCCTCAGTTCGACAATCTCGACGCCGAGTTCACCGTGCGCGAAAATCTTTTGGTGTTCGGACGCTATTTCGGCATGCGCACATACGAGGTCGAAAAGGTCATTCCGTCGCTGCTCGAGTTCGCGCGCCTCGAGAGCAAGGCGCATGCACGCGTTTCCGAACTGTCCGGCGGCATGAAGCGGCGCCTGACGCTGGCACGTGCGCTGATCAACGATCCGCAGTTGCTGGTCATGGACGAGCCGACCACGGGTCTCGATCCGCATGCGCGCCACCTGATCTGGGAGCGTCTGCGGGCGCTTCTGGCGCTCGGCAAGACGATTATCTTGACCACCCACTTCATGGAAGAGGCCGAGCGGCTGTGCGACCGCCTGTGCGTCGTCGAGAAAGGACGCATCATCGCCGAAGGCCCCCCGCACGCGCTTGTCGACGAGCAGATCGGGTGCCAGGTGATCGAGATATATGGCGGCAACCCGCAAGAACTACATTCTCTGATCCGGCCATATGCGCAACGGTTGGAGGTGAGCGGCGAGACGCTCTTTTGTTATGCGTCCGATCCGGAGCCGGTGCTGGCGCAAATGCGCGGGCGAACGGGACTGCGTCTTTTGCAGAGACCACCGAATCTGGAGGATGTTTTTTTGCGGCTGACCGGGCGCGAGATGGAGAAATGAACGATGGGTGAAGGTTGCTCGACGACGCTGCCGGCTAACGCTTGGAACTGGATCGCGGTGTGGCGCCGCAACTATCTGGCATGGAAGAAGGTCGCGCTTGCGTCGATACTCGGCAATCTCGCCGATCCGATGATCTACCTGTTCGGTCTCGGCTTCGGCCTGGGAATAATGGTCGGTCGCGTTGACGGCACTCCGTATATCGCATTTCTGACCGGCGGCATGGTTGCGGCAAGTGCCATGACCTCCGCCACCTTCGAAACGATTTATGCGGCTTTCGCTCGCATGCAGACTCACCGCTGGGAAGCGATCCTTTACACACAACTCACCCTTGGCGATCTCGTCCTTGGCGAATTGGCATGGGCCGCGACCAAGGCTTTTCTGGCCGGCACCGGGATCTTGGTCGTTGCCACTATTCTTGGCTATGCGGCATGGCCTTCGGTCCTCTATGTACTGCCGGTCATCGCGCTGACCGGATTTGCATTCGCGAGCCTGGCGATGGTCGTCATGGCACTCGCACCCAGTTACGACTATTTCATTTTCTACCAGACGCTCGTCCTCACACCCATGTTGTTTCTGTGCGGCGCGGTGTTTCCGGCCACACAGCTGCCCGGCGGATTTCAGGAAATGGGGCACTTCCTGCCGCTCGCGCATGCGATCGACCTCATTCGCCCGGCAATGCTTGGCCGGCCTCCGGTCAATGTCGGCCTGCACGTTGGTGCGCTTTGCCTCTACGCGGCCTTGCCGTTCTTTCTTTCCGCAACACTGTTGCGACGGCGCCTCATGCCCTGAAGCCATGACCGCTTACGAAAAGGAGATATGAAATGCAGTATCGCGAACTCGGCCGCAGCGGCCTGAAGGTAAGCGCGCTCGGCTTCCCTAACGCAACTGACGCACAACTTCGCCGCTGCCGAAGTCACTTTATCACGCGAAATTCTGGATGGAATCCAGTCAATTTGCCAGCGTTACGGATCTCCAGCACCATGATGAGCTTCATCGGTTTTTCGGCCCGATCGCGCGACCTCCGGCCCTCGGTCCGATTTTGGGGAACTGCCACAAAGAAGCAGCCGGAGAGCCCTTACGCTCGCCAGCGCGACCGCGGAGTTCTTGTGCAGGCGCCACCCGCCTTTGTGATCAATATCAGTTGGAAACATGCGCAATGATCCATTCCGTATCGTCGCCCGAGCCATTTGTAATCCTCGCAATGCCGCGAACTGGGACGCACTATCTCGAAGCGTTGCTGAACGACCATCCTAATGTGTTGAGCAACGGAGAGTTGCTCAACAGCTATGATGAAAATTGGCCCGATAAGGATCGTCTGCGGCACAGCGATCGCGAGCTTCTCGAGCTTGCCTATCTGCGCTATCCGCCGAGCGAAAAGAAGGTGACGCACGTCGGCTGTAAAATCAACGAGCCTCAATTTTATGACCGTCCGGGCTTTTTCGACGAATTGGCACGTTGGCAAGGCCTGAAGGTCATTCTGCTTACTCGCAATACATTGGAATCCCTGCGATCGCTCGTGCAGGCAAGGCAAACGGGTCAGTGGCTGAAATTTAGCCCGGACAGTAATGAGCCCCCAAGTGTCTGGCTGTCAGTTAACGCATGCGAAGCCTATTTCAAAGCCGCCGACGATTTCCATGCGCGGGTCAAAGGTGCGTTCGATCCGAGCAAACTGCTGGTGATCGAATACGAGGATCTTCTTCTCAAACCGAGCGCATGCCTGGCAACGGTTTTGGCCTTCCTGGGAGCTCCCGCGCATCAGTCTTCCAATCGCGCCACCATTCAACGGCAGGAAACACGGTCGATCACTCGCTCGCTGCAGAATTTTGAAGAGCTGCGGCGGCACTTTGCAGGTGGGCCTTACGCGAAGTTCTTCGAGCTTGACGACGCATCGGCTCCGCAAGGATAAATGAGATGTCATTCGACAATCTGCGATACCTCGAATCCGAAGCCATCCATATCATTCGGGAAGTCGCTGCGACCTTTTCAAATCCGGTTGTACTCTATTCCATCGGAAAGGACTCTTCCGTTTTATTGCATCTTGCAATGAAGGCGTTCTTCCCGGGAAAACCGCCCTTTCCCTTTCTTCATGTGGACACCCTGTGGAAGTTTCGGGAGATGATCGCCTTCCGCGACCGTACGATGCGGGAACTGGACCTGAAATTGATTGTCCACGTCAATCACGATGGCATCGATCAGGGTATCAGTCCCTTTCGAGACGGCTCCAACGTGCACACGCACGTGATGAAGACCATGGCGCTGCGCCAGGCGTTGGACAAATACCGTTTTGATGCTGCGCTCGCAGGCGCCCGCCGCGACGAGGAGAAATCGCGAGCGAAAGAACGGATCTTTTCCATTCGCAACGCCCAGCACGCCTGGGATCCGAAACGCCAGCGTCCGGAGATGTGGAGAACCTACAACACGCGTGTCAGCGCAGGCGAAACGATGCGCGTCTTTCCGCTTTCGAACTGGACCGAGCTCGACGTCTGGCGGTACATCCAAAAGGAAAACATTGCCGTCGTGCCACTCTATTTCGCAGCGCCGCGGCCCGTCGTGCGCCGCGGTACGACGACGATCATGGTCGACGACGAGCGCATGCCGCTTGAGCCCGACGAAACCGTCACGCAACGCATGATCCGTTTCCGCACGCTCGGCTGCTACCCTTTGACGGGCGCGATCGAATCCAGTGCGGCGACGGTTCCAGAAATTTTGCGCGAGATCGTGGAGGCACGCACCTCCGAGAGACAGAGCCGGCTGATCGATCTCGACGAGGCCGGCGCAATGGAGAAGAAGAAGCGCGAAGGGTACTTCTGATGTCATATCCTTTTTCGATATCAGCGCATGACATGGAAGAGCATCTGGTCCAAGAGGACAAAACACCGGTTCTTCGATTCATCACCTGCGGCTCGGTCGACGACGGCAAATCGACCTTGATCGGTCGATTGCTTTGCGATGCGGATTTGGTCTTCGAAGACCAATTGGCAGACCTTCGCCGCATCGGTATCCGCGGCGGCAATGGCGAGGAAATCGATTTCTCTCTGCTGCTCGACGGCCTTGAGGCAGAGCGCGAGCAGGGCATCACCATTGATGTCGCATATCGCTATTTCTCCACGTCGAAGCGCAAGTTCATCGTTGCCGATACGCCCGGTCACCACGAATATACGCGCAATATGGTAACGGGCGCATCGACGGCCGATCTTGCCATCATCCTCGTCGACAGCCGCCAAGGCATGCTCCAGCAAACGCGCAGGCACTCCTATCTCGCCTCGCTTCTCGGCATACGCCATGTCGTGCTGGCGGTGAACAAGATCGATCTCGTGGATTTCAGCGAGCCGGTATTTGATGCCATCGTGGCCGAATATGTAAGCTTCTCGGCGAAGCTGGGTTTTGCCAGCATAACGGCCATTCCGATGTCCGCCCGCTTCGGAGACAATGTTGTGCTGAAATCCGGGCAATTACCCTGGTATGAAGGCCCGGCCCTTCTTGAATATCTGGAAACTGTTGAACTCGACCCAGCTGATAAGCAAAGAGCCTCACGTTTTCCTGTTCAGCTCGTCATGCGGCCCAATCCGGATTTTCGCGGCTATGCGGGCCGGATCGCATCCGGAAAAATTGCCGTCGGCGATCCGGTGGTCGTCTCTAAATCAGGGCGGCGCTCCTCGGTCAGGGCGATCATTGCACCCGACGGCAACCAGATATCTGCCGCAGAAGGGGAACCGGTAACCTTGGTTCTTGCCGACGAGTTAGATGTCTCCAGGGGCGACATGCTGGTTGACCCCGCCTCAAGACCTTTTGTCGCCGACCAATTCCAGGCGCATCTCATTTGGTTCGATGCCAATCCGATGCTCCCCGGACGAAGCTACCTCTTGCGAACGGAAACGGACAGTGTCGGCGCCACGGTGACTGCGCTCAAGCACCAACTGAATGTCGACAGCTTCGTTCGCGAACCAGCTAAATTGCTTCAGATGAACGAGGTGGGCGTCTGCAACATCATGACGCAACGACCGATCGTGTTTGACGCCTACGAGGAAAATAGGTCAACGGGCAATTTCATCATCGTCGATCGGGTAAGCAGCGCGACCGTCGGTGCCGGCATGATTGATTTCCCGCTTCGTCGTGCCGACAACGTTCATTGGCAAGCGCTCGACGTCGACAAGGCCGCTCGCACCGCGCTTAAGAACCAAAAGTCCGCTGTTCTTTGGTTCACCGGTCTGTCGGGCTCGGGCAAGTCGACGATCGCCAACGCACTCGAGGCGCTCCTGTATACATGCGGCAAGCATACCTATCTCCTGGACGGAGATAACATACGCCACGGTCTCAATCGCGATCTTGGCTTTACCGCGGCTGATCGGGTCGAGAATATACGCCGCGTCGCCGAGGTCGCCAGGTTGATGGCCGACGCTGGGCTGATCGTAATTTGTTCCTTCATTTCGCCCTTCCGAGAGGAGCGACGTATGGCGCGCGAGCTTTTGGAGGAAGGCGAGTTCATCGAGATCTTTGTCGACACGCCTTTGGAGGAATGTGCGCGGCGCGATCCGAAGGGACTCTATAAAAAGGCCTTTGCCGGCAACATTGCCAACTTCACCGGCGTCTCGTCTCCCTATGAGGCGCCTGAGGATCCGGAACTTCATCTCAAAACGGTTGGCCAGGAGCCGGCGACGTTAGCGCTTCAGATAGAGGAGTTCCTTCGAAGGCGAATGGAGGAGAAACAGCGCCTGGCTTAACGCTCGCTTTTTTTGGCGTGCGCTGGGCGTCAGTCATCCGAGCGGCGGTTTGGTGTTACCCGCGGCTCAGGCTTTAGTTCGGCAAACTTGCGAAATTGCAGATCCTCTTTCGGCAGACGATTGATGTCGAGGCATATTGCGTCCGAGATGTTCATCTGGTGTGTTCCGCTCGGCTCTTCATCATTTCAGCAACTGCAGCATTTGCTTCGTGATCGACCGATGTGCGGTCAAACGTATCAATCATCAAGCCTCCCGGCGCCGACGTGCTGCGGCTGGCGAGGCAGGGCCGAGACTTCGCAGTTACGAACGAGTGTCGGTGGCCAGCTCCCCTGGGTCTTCGTTCAAGTCGATCTCTTCGAAACTGAACAGGTCGAAGCGTCGCCGTCACGGACTTCCCCAATGCCACTCCACACGGCGACAGCATTCCGGTAGGTCTGGGCCGCCTCGCCGAATACGTTGCGCAAGAGGTTTACCGGCAGATGGCTAGCACCAGCTTGCTAGGGATGGAACGGTCTCAGACCGCGATTGCCCTGAGCGCCTTATCCAGGGAAAATCGCCCTATTGAGCCATTGGCGAACGTCACGCCAAAGCAGCGTGTGGTGTAGCCTTCATCGCGCTCGTAGGTCGGGTAGAAGGATGTTGGGGACGAGGGAAGCGGCCAATTGGTCTTGGCGCAATAATCGCGGTAGAGTGCCGCTATATCCGCCAGATCACCGCCCGAGAATGGCTGCTTAAGGTCGTTGCGGTCGAGCATCGGCGCGAAATGTTGCTTCGCGGAGGTGATGGTCGCAAAGGTGCGGCCGGTTTCGAGAGACACTGATTTCGCCATGTCTGCCCCCTATTAAACCCTTGGTGTAATGCGCGCCGCGGTTCGGATATCCGCGATCTGCGTGCCAAGCGCCTGAAGGCTCTGACGCATATCGTTGAACACAGGCTGTTCAGCATCCGGATCGCTGATCGTGACGATAGCCGTGAACGGCACGCCTTCCTCCGGCATGACCTCTCCGGCACGGGTCAGATAGTCCACGAACAGCCGCCAGTTGGAGGAAGCGCCAACACCCTTCGGGAAGGTCTTGGCCAACACTTTAACCGGGCTCCACTTCAGATCATATTCGATGCGCTCGGCCTCAATGACCTGTGCTTCGCGTTTTGACGGAAGATAGAGGGGCTCTAGTTGCCCTTTCCATCCACCCTTTGGCTTTTCCTGCTGCAAGGTGGCATTGATGTTCACGCGAACAAACTCCGAGCCAAACCGCGCATCGAGAGGCGGGGTGGAGACCAAGGTGATCTTCGCCCGACCTCGGCATTTCCCGCCCGGCCCGACCAGCGAGGCGGGCCAAGGGAAACGGAAGTTGATCTGCTGATCGCGTTGAATCCGCGATGCGAAAACAAGGGTGATACTATGATCGCCGGTCTCAAGGATCCGATCCGCCGAAGGCGGGAGACCAAAGCCCACCATATGACGCGCGATCGGCGCGAGCTCCTTCGGTTGCAAAGGCACCGGCATTTCGGCGTGATGGACCATCAGGGCGATCAGCGTTTCGCGTGAGACCTCGCCTTCGATGGCATGATCAAGAACGGCGGCCGTTTTCGCGGCGAGCGGCGCAGCATAGCTGGTGCCGCAGCCATCCACGACGGTTCCGTCGGGCAGGATGGAAAAGAGGCCATGCCCGAGTTCGGGATGTAACGAGCCAGCGCCACCGATATGTGCAAGATCGGGTTTCACACCCGCACGCAAACCGGGACCACGCCTGCTGAAGCGAGTCGGTGCAAAAGCCACGCAGCCGCTGTGTCCCGGCGGGTTGAGCGCCGCGACGGCGACGTTGCGAGCGCTCTCTGCAGGGGTCAACAGGCTATCGTTACGAGCAGTTGCAAGATTGGCGAGGGCTGCGGTCGCATCGGCGGGCCATTCAGCCCGCAGATCCTGTGGCTGAATATTGCCCGCCGAAATGAACATGATCGCATTGTTGCTCTCAGCGATATGATCGAGGCGCGCAGCGTGTGGGCTGTAGCGATCAGGGGCGGCCGGCTGCAAAATGTTGAGGCTCATGTTGAACACCCGGACCCCATGCCGGGCGCGAGCATCGGATACCGCCGTCTCCATTTCGTCGAAGAACTGGGGAAGACCTTCGGGGTAGTAGGACGCGAAGGCTCCTGCCTTTCGTTCGTTCGGGAACACGGCGACGTCGACCAACTCTGCGCCATCGGGTTCTGAACAGATTTCCACGCCATTCAAGGCGCCGCCCACTGCCGCCAAACCACCAATGAAGGTGCCATGCGCAAGGTCAACATCTTCGTCAGCGAGAATGTCCCAGCGATCGATAACCCACTCGGACAGCGCATCGCTGATGCCACCGTCAATGATCCCCATCCGAGGGTGTGTTCGACGACTGTCGCGAACCGGAAGAGCAAGGTCGGTCGGTCGCGTGCGGGCGATAGGATTGACCGACTGACTTGCACGGACAACGATGCCTGGCAACTCGATGCGCCGGACCAACGGATGACTATCAAGAAAGCCAAGCAGGCGGGCGTGGCGCCCAGTGTCAGCGCTGAATGGCGCCAACTCGCGGCGGCGTTCACTGACCGTGGAACCGGTCAGTTGCAGGACCGGCTGATCGCTCGATTGGTCAAGGCGGACGGAAAGGAGCGGATGCCTGTTGCGGTGATTAGGCAGCCGTTCGACCGTCACGCCGCCATTGAGCTGGCTGAAACCTGCGATGAAGCTCTCGACGAGCCGGCGTTGGCCCGCATCGAGACGATCCCATTCGGAACGGGGCGGCAGGGCCTCGAATAATTCGACTTGATAGCTGCCGCCGGTCGCTGGCTTGGAGAGCCATGCAACCGCCTCCTCCACGGAGAAGCTACGGCGGTCTGAGGGGCCATAAAGTTCGATCCGGTCAATCGCACCCGTCTCGCTCTTGCGAGCAGTGGGATGAGGTTCGTCCTTCTGCTTGTTCTCGTTGAAACGCATCTCCGTATGAGACTCGGCTTTGTCGATCTCCGATGAGACTTGCTGCAGGGCGCCGGGGCGCGCGGCAACGATCATGACACCCAGATCACCCCCGCCCACGACCGGCGTGCGATCGTTGCGGAATAGACTCGCGACCGGGCGATGGCTCTTGGCCCATGCCTCCCGGCGCAGGATGACTTTCACAAAGCCGACGTCACCCTGAGCTTGAGCACTCAGAACCCCCGAGATCGTGTCGATCTGGTTCATGAGGGCCGCCTTGTGCTTGGCGAATTCGGCATCGCGATGCGCGAAGAAGTCCTTGTGTCCGCCTCCGCCGCCAGCGTCGCGGGCTTCCTCATAATTCTCGGGGTTGAGGACGATCTGGATCGGGCTAGCCATTGGAAACCTCACCTTCGCCCATCTTGGCTACACGGCCAAGCTGCCGGCTGACTGTTGATTTGTCCTTGCCGGCGATTTCGCCAATATCAGCCATGGAGAAGCCAAGGATCGGGTCATCGCGCATCGCGCGGAACAGATTGCCTGCATCATCGAACAGCAACGCCCGCCGTTCGCTTTGAACCCGCGCCGCGTTCAGGGTCGCGAACTGTCGCAGCGTGTCCAAAAGCCCGCGCCTGTCCTCATCTCGTACAGTCGTCGCCTTTTTGTATGTCCGCACGAGCGACTCGATCTCAGCCCCGGTGGAGCCCTCGGTGAACCACGAAATCAGACGCAAATGGCTGTCTGGCGCCTTCACAGGGCGCATGAAATGCGCGGCAATAGCCTTACGGATCTCGAAGTCGGGCTTGGGGATTTCGAGCTGGACCTCGAAGCGCCGCCAGACAGCCGAATCCAGTAGCTTGGGATGATTGGTGATGCCAATCGTAAAGCCCACATCGCGGCGAATATCGAGATTCTGCAGGAGCGCGTTCACCACCCGCTTGATCTCGCCGACCTCCTGCGGATCATCTCGAACTTTCGCGATGGCGTCGAACTCATCCAGCAGCAAAACGCAACGATGGCGGTTCGCGAACGTAAACAGGTTGCCGATGTTTCGCGCCGTCGTGCCGAGAAACGATGACACGAGGCCGTCAAGCTTCACAAGCACTACGGGCAGATCAAGCTGCTGGGCGATCCAGAGTGCCAGACGAGTTTTGCCCGTTCCGGGAACACCGTAGATGAGACAGGTCTTCGATGGCCGAATGTCGATTTCGGCGAGCGCATCGAAATTTGCCCATTCATCAATGATTGTGCCGATAGCCTGACTGACGGTCTCGTTGAACAAGGGAGCCGCTGACTGGATGTCAGCCGGAAAGATAATGTCAGCAAGCGGGGCCGACGTTTCACGATCGACAGGCACCGGCGTGTTGCGGGTCAGAGGTTCACCAAAAATCTGCGTCTTGGACCGTTCGATGCGGCTCGGGGCAAGTTCCTTGGTCCGGTCGGCAGTCGTAAGAATGCTGGCCAAGGCAGCCGACTGCTGCTGTTCGCCATCTTTGGCTAATGCGTCACGCAGGCGCTCGATCTGCTTGCGCAGAGCTGGAGAGGCATCCGCCATCGCGGCGCGGCAGAGGGCTTGGATGATAGTAAAATGGTCCATGAAAAATCCTCGGCGCGTTGCACCGTTACGCCACTATGATGCATATATAACAACAACCGGTGCATTTCAAGCGGAAAATGATGCGCATTACTGATATTTGGTGCACAATGTCGGCGTCGGGTTGCGTCGGTTCTGGCTTTTGGTGCGGAAACACAGCGCCGGGGCCGCGGCACCGACGCGGCTGGGGAGCGCTCTTGCGAACAGTGGTAGGCCGATGCCCACCACCAAATTGCTACTTGAATAGAGGCGCTCGGCCTTGGCTGGCCCGGTATCGCCGAATTTGATCGAGCCATTTCAGGAGCCGGTGACTAGAGCAATTCCAGGAAAAGTGCGAAACGGTTTTCCGTCCGGAATTGCGTAAAAACAAAGGGCTAGAGCGGGAAAGCGATTCCGTGAAACGCTGAACCGCTCTAGTTCCGTCCGACGCGAACGTCGTCGGCCATCCCAGCGAAGGACAGCTTCCCTCCGCCACTCACCAGAAAGCCGTCAGTAGACAACCGGCCCCGGATCGGTCATGCATCCAAGCCGAGCCGGCGTCCGCTTGCGGGCGCAAAGCAGGCGTTGGCTATTGGTGATTTTCTGCCGAATTCGGCGTAACGTCGGGAAGACTTTATGATCCTCGGTCGGCATGCGATTTGCGGAGTCTGGCTCGCCTGCAGCTATGTCGGATCGACAAGACCAGCCGCAACCTCGCTAATCGACAGGTCGATCAGGGTGATGGTGCATTCCGCGCAGAAGCGGCGTTCGTTTTTGGTCATGGTTTCGGCGTCAATCACGGCGAAGTGTGGCCCGTTGGAACGCTTCATGATCTGGCGGGCGAAAATGCGTAACATCTGATCGTCGAAGCGGCAGCCGACGAAGAAAAAACCGCGATTGGTGCGTCGCTCCTTCACTCTTTCAGGGATCGGCGTCTGGATATCGATTTCGGTCAGGACTTCGACATAATCAGAATCGGAGACGAGAAAGTTGGCGGCGGGCCGAACGCTCCCATGCGGCGCATAAAGCACCGTCCTTGCCACTGGGCCGGGGCCGAGCTCCCTCCCGGACAAATCGTAGGTTTTCGTCCAAATGTGCGCTTTCTCGTTTGCCCGCGTGATGCCCTGTATCTCGACAACGTCTGTTCGGCCTTTCGCCGCGATGGCTGCTCGCATCGTTCCGTCGTACCAACTGTCGATGATGAGCGAGAGTGGCAGCGTCGCAAGCCAGAGGTGGAGGGCAGTCGGCGGCACGGATGGGGCGAATATCTCCGCCATCCAGGCTTGAAGCGTCCGACGATGCCTGCGCTGCTCGATAAATTGCGCGACCGACCACATGTTACTGCGTATCTTGGAAGAGACGGTCGCCCGTTTGTTAAGAGCTGCTGCAACGGCCGCCGGCCTGTCCGGTACAGGCGGTGCCGCCGAACTCAGTTGCAGGAGCCCGGGACCGAGATATGGGATGAGCTCATCCGCGACGAGCGCTTCCTTCAGCAAATGAAGTTGCCTTTCGGCGTGATGATCCCTGCAGACCGAAAGATGATCGGAGTTAAGACGCGCAGTCATGCCCTTGTCGCCTTTCGTTGTTCGTTAGCAGCGCCTAGTCCTCCTCAGATATCTTTCTTGCCTCGACAGTGATCGGCAGACGCGTGTCCTGCGGCAGGTCGGGCAGGGCGAGCCGCCAACCGTTCCTAAGCAGCACGCACCCGCCCCATAAATTTTCATTCTCCATGGCAATGATCGGCTCTTCGAGATCCTTCTTGGGAACATATGCTGTCAGGCAGGTTCCGGTTCTGCGGATCATGACCTTCACGGAGCTATTCCTTCTTTGGGGCTGGTGGCCGTTTCGGCAATGCCAACCGCGGCTTTGTCGAGGCTCGTCAGTTCACGCGCGCGCATGCCGACGATGGTGCCGCGATCGATCCATTCGACCGCATAGATGTAGAACTGCTGTAGAAAGGTGCCGATGTCGCGCACATAACCCTCATCGCCTTTCCGCACCAGGTTTTCTCCAACGTCTTTGCCCGGATAGGTGCCGTCATTCTTTATATGGCGTGTGGCACGGACCCGCTCGCCCGGCAGGAATTGCGGCGGAGAGCCGATTTCCACCTCTTGTTCGCGTCCTGGGCTCACCGCGGTTCCTTACTTTCTTGGGACTGCTCCGCTTAACGACGAAGTTCAAAGTGTCCTTTGACGGGGATATTGCCTTCCGCGACCAGCGAAGAGAAGATCAGGCTGGAACGCAGGTCTTCGGTACCGGACATACCGCTGCGCATTGCTGCGTCTCGAAAGCTCCCTCGCATTCTGTGCATTTATCCGGATCGATCACGTAGTTATCACGCTTGAGTTCTATCGCACCTGATGGACATTCGAACTCGCAGGCTCCGCACTGGGTGCATTGGGATGCGATGATCTTGAAAGCCATTATCAACTCCTGAGGACGTTCAAATAAAACAGTTCACGCCGTCGCCGTCAGCGGGCCGACTCCAAACTCGGCGGCATAAACCGCACTGATTGCGGTTTCGATGTAATCATAGCTATAAGCGTGCATTGCTCGAATGCCGGCGTCCGCCAGCCGCTTCTTAGGACAATCTCCGATCTTGGCGCAGAGCACGATGTCGATCCCTTCGAGCGCAACGATGACGGCGTCGAGTGTGGCGTCGTCACCCCAACCGCCGCGGCAATACTGCTCGATCTTGCGATGGCCGACGAAGGCGATTCCTCTCGGGGAAGCCTCATAAATCTGGAATTCTTTCGCATGGCCGAAATGTTCGTTGATGCGGCCGCCGCCCTTGGTCGCTACCGCGATTTGAAGTGACCCGTCAGGGCCTGCCGCCTTGACCATTTCTATCGCCTCGCTCTTGGCTGCTGCGTGAATGCTTCTCTCTTGCGCGACTACCTCGCGGTATGCCGCGCGATTGCGGTCGTCGTAGGAGAGCTCGCCAGGAATTTGGTCGAGCATAAATTCCTTGCCACGGTCCTCGCCCAGTAGGCCGACGGCATCAGCACGGCACTGCCGGCAATGGCGCATCAGCTTGGCGCCGTTTTCGAGACGATCCTGAAGCGCCTTCAATTCGATTGGCCGCGGAGCGCGTTGCCCGGTCAGGCCGTAGTAGGTGCCGTGCGCCGGCTCCGAAATCAACGGCATGACGTTGTGCAAGAACGCGCCACGCTCCTTCACCCATCTGTTCACCTCGATCAAGTGCTCGTCGTTGACGCCGGGTATCATGACCGAATTGATCTTGGTGAGGATGCCTCGAGCCGCCAGCATCTCCAGGCCCAACATCTGCCGCTCGTGCAGGATTTCGGCGGCTTCGATGCCGGTGTAGCGCCGGTGGTTGTAAAAAATCCAGGGGTATATCTTCGCACCGATTTGCGGGTCGACCATATTGATGGTGATGGTCACGTGATCGACATTCATGCTTGCAAGCTCGTCGACATGATCTGGCAGTGCTAGCCCGTTGGTCGAGATGCACAGCTTGATATCGGGGATTTCAGCGATAACCTTTTCGAATGTTGCCTTAGTTCTCTGCCAGTCGTAACAGGCATCGCCCGGCCCGGCGATGCCTAGGACCGAAAGCTGGGGCACTTCGTTGGCGACCGCAATGACCTTGCGCAGAGCCTGGTCTGGCGTCAGCTTTTCCGAGACGACCCCGGGCCGGCTTTCGTTGGCGCAGTCATATTTGCGATTGCAGTAGTTGCATTGGATATTGCAGGCTGGCGCGACGGCGACGTGCATGCGCGCGAAATAGTGGTGTGCTTCTTCTGAATAGCACGGATGATCCTTTATCTTCTCCCAGACTGCTGCGTCTATGTCGTTCGGCTTGGCGGTTGAGCCGCAGGACGAAGATTTGCAGTTACTGGACTTCGCGATAGTCAGCCTGCGGTGGGACGTTTTGGCGCTGGCCAGGCTATCAAGCGAAATCATCGATGCAGTCATCAAACAACTCCGTTGTTGGTGAACGTCGCAGATCAAACTGCAACAGCTATGCCAACCCCAGAAATCGTTTGATGTCAGGCGTCTTAGCGTCTGGTGTCCGATTCAAGACGTGTGCTCCGACATAGTTTTGTTAGTTCCTGACGCTGGGCACACAGGCTGGGTCGCAAACGCGACGCGCCTTTGTCATGCGGAGCAATGGATCGTCTTCGACCTGACGAAGGAGATAGCCTTAGAACTTTTTGACCTCGATATTATGCCGGCGCAGAGCATAGCCGACCTGGCGCGGCGTGAGGCCGAGCATGCGGGCCGCTTTGGCCTGAACCCATCCGGTCTTCTCCATCGCGTCGATCAGCCGGTCCCGCTCCGTTAGGCGCGGTGATATGGCCGGGCATGCCGGACCGTTTGGATCGCAGGCCTTGACGGGCATCACCTCCGAGTGCGATGCGCCGCCGGGCGGGGTGGAGAACGGCGATACTGCTGGTATCGTTCTACCTCGAGTGAGTTCATCGATGGTCTTACCGCCATGACCACCGTCGTCTCCTTTCCAAAGGCGCGCCGAAAGACATTGGCTGTTCTGGCAAGCGAAATCCGAGGGAGCGATCGCCTTTGAATGCGCCAGTGTGGCCGTCCTCCGCACGCAATTTTCCAGCTCGCGGACGTTCCCAGGGAAGTAGCATTGCGAGATCAGGTCCAGTGCCGGCGCCGTGAAGGCGAGTTCGCGATTGTTCTCCCTGTTAAAACGGTCGAGGAAAACTTTTGAAAGGCGTGGAATGTCCCCGGGCCGCTCTCTAAGCGGTGGTAAGACGATCGGCACCACGTTGATGCGATAGTAAAGGTCGGCCCTGAATTCCCCATTCGCGACAGCCACTTCGAGGTCCTTGTTGGTTGCGCATATGAGCCGGATGTCGACTTTGAGTGTCTTGGTTCCGCCCACCCGCTCCAGCTCGCCTTCCTGCAAGACGCGCAAGAGCTTGGCTTGAAAGGCAGGCGAAATCTCGCCGATTTCATCAAGGAGAAGCGTTCCGCCGTTCGCCAATTCGAAACGCCCCGCGCGTTGTGAGACAGCCCCGGTAAAGGCACCCTTTTCATGTCCGAACAATTCCGATTCCAAAACACCTTCCGGCAGTGCGGCACAGTTCAATTTGACGAAAGACTTCTTCCTGCGAGGGGAAAGCTCATGGATGGCTTGTGCAAAAAATTCTTTACCGGTGCCGCTTTCACCCCGCAGAAGCACGGTGGTATTCGTCATTGCCACGGCGGAAACGATCTCCAGCACCTGCTTGACTGCGGGGCTTTCCCCGACGATCCAGTCGACTTTGACTCGCGCAGCCCGGCTGGCGTCGTTCCTGTTGCCCTCGGGGGATTTTCGCTGCGGCTGAAGGATCTGCGGACCGGCCGTGCTCAGGGCTCGATGGAACGATACAGTTTGGCCAATAAGATTGGCGACCATGGTAAGGAAGCGGATATCTTCGTCATGACGGAGCTCGGTGGCGCTGTCCCTGAAGCGGTCGATCCATAACGTTCCTACTAGTTTGTGCGCAGCCTTTAGAGGGACACCGATAAATGTGATTGGGATAGAGTCGCTGCTCACAGACGGCTGAGGATCGGCCCGGAATAAATCGGACTTGCTAGTTTCCCTTATCACGAGCGGCTGCCCGGTCGTCACGATTTGGTCTATCGCAGCGCCTGGAACAATGTAGCGAGCGCCGGATTGACGGCAGTCGGCGACGCCGGCCGACGCGGTAATTTCCGGCTCCCCTTCGCCGGCCAGCACGACAATTGCTCCGTGACGCATCCGCAGAAAGGTGGGGAGGATATTGGCGACATTGGCAAGCGTGATTTCCAGCGGGACAGCGGCAGTCAGGAGCTTGGATATTTCATAGATCCCGCTGCATGAGATTTCCACTTCAGGCGTTTTGCTGGATGATCCGGGCAAAGTTCCAACTTTATCGGCGCAATCGCGTAGGATGCGGGTCATTTTCAGCACCTTTAGCTGTGTAAAACGATCACATCACTACCATCGTTTGTACTTATTTGTATAAATAGAAACTCTAATGTTAGTTTCTGAAATTGCAAGCTGGTTCCACGCGAAATTGATGCAGCGCCTGGATGCGATCAAAACAGTGTGCTGTTGACCTATTTGAGAATAGAGCCGTTCACCCGAACTTGAAAAGAACACCGAAGCCACCGCGCGGGTAGTTCCACACAACCTCACCACTGGCCTCGCACAACACCCTGCATGTGCCACACTCCATGCAGCCGTCGGCGGCAATCTCTACCTGGCCTTTGTCATTCAGCTCATAGCATTTCGCCGGGCAGATGCGCGTCAACGCCCGCAGGTTCGCGCTCGGATGCTCGTGCGGTCGCACGGTGATGTGCGGACGTCCCGGATCAACCAGATAGCGGTTCTGGAAAAGCTTGTCCTCCACGCGCAACTTCGTCGCTGCAACGGTCATCATATTTCTCCTTCAACGCCAAGCGAATGCCAGGCGAACCGCATCACTGACCAGCCCCAGGCGCGAGCGCGCCTTTATGAAGGCGGCCGTGGTCGCTCTTTCATTTTCGATCTTCGGCGTACCGTCGACGCGCATGAAATTTTTCGAGGCCTCTGACATCAACTTCGGGTATGTCATGAAAAAATTGCGGGAGTTGGTATGGAGGAGCGCTGGCATGTCTTTGTATTTCTTAAGATCTTTAATGACAAAGGACTCGTCCAGCATTGTCTTGTAAAGGGCGAGATTCTTTTTCGTCATTCGACCTCCGCGGCTCTTCACATCGAAAATAGCCTCCCCGGCGATGCGACCCGACGTCATGGCAAGATTGGAACCCTCGCGGTGAACGGCATTATTGAGCTGTGCTGCGTCGCCGACAACGACCCAGCCATCGCCGAAGAGAGCGGGTATTGCCTTGTACCCACCTTCGGGAATGAGATGGGCTGCATATTCTTTCACCTCGGTACCCGCGATCAGATGCTTGATCGACGGATGGTTCTTGAATGCTTCGAGCAACTCATAAGGGCTTTCGCAAGTCGCAGCGAAGTCGGAGACGAGACAGCCGATGCCAAGGGAGATCGACTCCTTGTTGGTATAAAGGAAGGCGAGCCCCGCCATGCCGCGGGAGATGGTGCCGGCTGCCTCGATCACGCAGCCTTCGTTGCCATGAAGACCGAACCGCTGATCGATCACATCTTCTGGCAGAAAGTGAATTTCCTTGACTGCCAGCGCCACGCTCTCCGGTGTCGGCGTCTGACGCAAACCGGCCCGTGTGCCAAGCAGTCCATTGGCGCCTTCTGCGAGAACGACCGTGTCCGCAAGGATGATGTCGCCGGTACGGTCGGTGCGCACACCGATCACCTTGCCGCCTTCGTGCGCGAGTTCAGTCGCGGTCGTCTCGCAGAGGACCGTTGCTCCGGCCGCGCGCACCTTGCGCGAAAACCACCGGTCGAACTGGGCACGAATGATTGTGTAGCGCTCGGGCCGCGATTCGTTGAAGTCGTCCGATCGGTATTGTATCCCGACGTGGGACGTGTCATCCATCATCCAGAAGCGCTGCTCGACCAGATGCCGCTCGAGAGGCGCATCATCTCGAAAATCGGGGATGATTTTTTCCAGCATGTTTGCGTACATGATGGCGCCCTGGACATTCTTGGAGCCCGGATATTCACCACGCTCCAACTGCAGCACCTTGAGGCCACGGCTTGCCATCGTGTAAGCAGCTGCGTTGCCGGCCATGCCGGCGCCAATGACAATGGCGTCAAACTTTTCCTCACTCATGGCCCTGTCCCCTAGTTCGCAAGTTTATCGCGACTGTGCGGCGACAGCCGTTGCGTGAAAACATCAGTCAGTGCCGGCAAAAAGCGGATCGCATCTGTAACGACCCCGAGGTGGGCGAAGTCGAAAATCGGTGCGTTCGGGTCGGTGTTGATTGCCACAATAAGATCAGCTCCCCCGACGCCAACCCGGTGCTGGATGGCGCCGGAAATCCCGGCCGCTATATAGAGCTTCGGCCGGATGGTCTTGCCGGTTTGACCGATCTGCCGATCTGCCGGCATCCAGCCCTTCTGGACCAGCGGCCGCGAACAGCCATATTCGGCTCCAATCACCCGCGCGAGATTCTTCACAAGCTTGAGGTTTTCCGCCGTACCGAGCCCCAAGCCCCCGCCCACCACGACATCGGCATAGGCGAGATTGGAATTAGCCGACTGGCCATCGGAAAGGAACCCGAGGACTTTGGTGACGATCTCTTCCTCGAACATCGGCACCTCGTGCTGAATGACGCATCCGATCGGCTTATTCGTGCGCTGCGGCATCTCCATGACCCTGGGCCGCACTGTCGCCATCTGCGGTCGGCAGTTGAGGGTGTAGATTGTGCAAAGAAGAGAGCCGCCAAAAGTCGGCCGCGTTGCGGCAAGGGAACCGTCCCTATCCACGTCGAGTTCGGTGCAATCGGCCGTAAGACCTGTGAACAAGGTTGTCGCCACGGAACCGGCAAGGTCACGGCCAAGCGTCGTCGCACCGAGAAGCAGAATCTCGGGTTTGTAGGTGACGACGAGATTCGTCAGTGCTTTGGTGAAAGGCTCGTTCCTATAGTCCGCGAGCAGCGGGGTTTCGACGAGGTAGGCAACGTCGGCGCCATAAGCAAAGGCCTCGGCAATGGCATGCTGTGTGGCGTCTCCCGGAGGTCCGAGAACGACGCCTGCAAGGTCGACGCCTAGCTGGTCTGCGAGCTTGCGGCCTTCGCCTAGCAGTTCGAAGGAGACGGGATGGACATGCCCGCGCTCCAGTTCCATGAAGACCCAAACGTGTCGATAGTCCTTGAAATGCTCCGGAAGTTCTTTCTTCATGCCGGCACGGCCGGCGACAGGAGGAGGTGTTTCCTGAGTTGCAGTCAATGTCGTGCTCCTAGCCGTTAGGCGCTAGCGTCGAAGGCGAGTTCCTGTTCCAGCGCCGGCTGACGGGCGAAGATTTCGACGATTAACTCATCGGCAAGATCGATCAGGCCCTTATCGGCCGTGGTGATTTGCTCCGCCTTTTCCACCCGGGCTGTAGGGGCAAAGACGCGTTTGACGACCGTCGGCGAACCACGCAGCCCGCACTTGCTCAGGTCCTCAATGCCGGCATCGGCTGCGCTCCACTTTACAATCGGGCTGCGTGCAGCGCGTAGCGCGTCGTCGAGCGAGCCGCGGCGGATCTCGTTGGTGCCTTCCAGCATGGTGATGAGGCAGGGAAGCCTTCCATGCAGCATCTGCGTGCCTCCTTCCGATCGGCGGTCGACTTTGATTTCGCGCGCCTCCAGATCGATGGAGGCGATTTTCGAGACGTAGGTGAGCTGCAGGAGATCGAGGCGCTTGGCGATGCCGGGCCCGACCTGGGCAGTGTCGCCGTCGATCGTCTGCTTGCCCGTGAAGACGATGTCGGGCGCGCCGAAGGTCTCGCCAATCTTCGCGATCGCCTGCGAAAGAGCAAAAGAGGTTGCCAACGTATCGGAACCGGCGAAATGGCGGTCGGTCAACAGTATCGCCCGATCTGCACCGTAGGTAAGCGCCTTGCGCAATGAATCCTCTGCCATAGGCGGACCCATGGTGAGAACTGTGACCTCGCCGCCGTGGAGGTCGCGCAACCGTAATGCTTCTTCAAGGGCGAACAGATCATAAGGATTTATGATGGTCGGCACACCCTGGCGCATAATCGTATTCGTCACAGGATGGACGCGTATCTGGGCGGAGTCCGGCACCTGCTTGATACAGACGACAACGTGCATGGTCTCTTTGCTCCTGTTCGAATGACGGGTTCGGTACTCGATCTTTTGCAAAGCACCATCTGTGCCAACCCTTCTTAGCTTTTCCATCCCTTTGAAATTCGGATGTTTTCTATAGGGGTGCCGGCGCTGTTACCGAGTTTGTCGGCTTTTCGACATCGTTCAAGCCGCAACCATGTCGCATTCATTCCTTGCCGAAACGCTTCAGGATGGAATGGAACGGCACGAAGGCGTGGCCCGGTTGGCTGGGTCTGGCAGGATCGTGATCTTTAAGTACCTTGAAGACGCGCTGCGTAAGTGGCGAGGACGTCGCAAAATCTTCGTAGGCACGTTCAAGCATGGCGCGGGCCCGGGCAGCAACGACCTGCTCCGGGACATCGGAGAAATCTTCTTCGGCCAGATATTGTCCCATACGCTTCATGATGTGGAGCCGTGAGACGTCAAGCACCTTGGGATCAAAGGAAACGTCAAGGAGTTCGAAAAATTCCTCCGCAGCGGACAATTTTTTCAACCGTGCGAGAATTTCGGTGGTGTCAATGGTTCGACTGCTCTTGTAACAACTGCTCATGACATTCTCCCTAATCGGAAATGGTGGTCTCTGCTGAGTTCGGGGGCCATTAGCCCGCTGCGAAAACCGCCGACGAATATCCCTCAGGCTCCTGGCATCACGCGGCTGGCAAGTCGGAGTTTTTCCGCCTTCGTCAGGGGAAGCGAGTGACGTCGTTGCAGTCAGGCGACTTCGTATCGTTTGAATGGATCGCGACCGATTCATGAGGGATTTCTGCCCTTCTCCTTCGGGTCAACAAACCCCAAAGGCCTTCGACGCTTTGCCCGTTTCGGCGTAACCGAAGAAGAGCCACGCAGATCGCTGACAATTCCAGGTAAAACATCGAGCACGTAGTCGATATCGTCGTCGCAGTTGTCACGCGACAGGGAGAAGCGGATGACTCCGAGTGCCGAAATATGGGGAATGTTCATCGCCGTCAGGACGTGGCTCGGCTCCGGCGAGTCAGACGTGCAAGCGGAACCGGAGGAGCAGGCGATGCCATAGCGATCAAGGTGAAGGAGTATGCCATCAGCTTCGACTTGTTCGAAAGCGATATTCGATGTGTTCGGTAACCGCTCCAATGGTGTGCCGGTGACGAACGCATCTGGGATGCGCTGCAGAAGCTCTTTCTCCAGGCGATCTCGCAGTGATCTTACCCGGCCGTTTTCGTCTTCCATGAATTTCAAGGCAAGTTCAGCGGCCTTGCCGAGCCCGACGATGCCGGCGGTGTTTGCCGTGCCCGCGCGCCGACCGCGCTCCTGGTGCCCCCCCTTGATCATCGCTTCGAAGCGCACGCCGCGCCTTACCCACAGCGCGCCGATCCCTTTGGGGCCATGTAGTTTATGGCCGGAGAGCGACAGCATGTCGATCGCACTCGATTTCAGATGTATCGGAAGTTTTCCAACTGCTTGTACCGCGTCTGTGTGGAAAATGGCGCCGACCTCCTTAGCCAAACTGGCGAGTTGGGCGACCGGGAAGATCGTGCCGGTTTCATTGTTCGCCCACATGATCGAGACGATTGCAACATGGGGAGAGAGGGCCATCCGGTAGGCTTGGAGGTCGAGGCGACCATGCTGGTCGACTGGAATCCTGTGCACCTTAATGCCGTGCCTCTTCTCAAGATGCGCACATAGCGTCAGCACGGCCGGATGTTCGACGACGGACGTCACGATTTGTGTGCGGTCGGGCATAATTTCGAGCGCCGACAGGATCGCTGCGTTATCACTTTCCGTCCCGCCGGAGGTAAAGACGATCTCATGCTCAAACTCCGCGCCGATCAGTGCTTGCAGTTGCCGGCGCGCGGTCGTGATGGCCGCGCTGGCCGACGAGCCAAAATTGTGACCGGACGACGGATTGGCGAATTGATCCGTAAAGAACGGCAGCATCGTTTGCACCACTTCCGGATCGACTCGCGTCGTTGCATTGTTGTCGAGATATACAGACCTCATCGAGGCAATCCTCAGTTGACCGAATGACGCTAAGTGGTCTTCATCTTTCCGTCAGGCGAGAACGACAGCGGCAGCGTTCGATTGCCCGACCTCGTTGCAGCGACGTCATTTGGCAGTTTTAGATGCCGCTCGGAATGTTTCAGGTGGGCCCCGTCATGCGCCCCACGGCCACGGCGAGATTCCACCGCAAACGATCGTCGGTTGCACAAATGTTTCCTCGCCCTCGAGTACGGTGCCTTCCTTTGTGCCTGCCGCCCAGCTCTTTTCTGACGCAAGGAAGCCTTCGACGACCAACGCCGCAGCGACCTCGACAACCGCTTCTTCGGCAGCTTCGAAGCACCTGGCCGGGACGCGCGACTTCGCATCGCAAATGACCCGGTCGATGATGGCGAGCCTGCGAAGGGCGGCCGATCAAGAAAATCCGCTAAGTCGTAATTGATGATACGCAGCGCGGTTTTGCCGATGATGAATTCGATCAAATCCGACGAGCAGGCGATCGCGAAACGGCTGCAGAGCGCCTGTAATTTTGCGGCAGTGATTGCTTCCATCGGCTGATCGAATCTCATCACCAATCCAAGCGCGTTGCCGCAGACAACCGCGCCACCGTTGCTTTCGGGATTGGCGGTTTGCAGAACGCGGGCGCCCTTGTGATCGCAAGATGATTTCTTGAGCTTATCGCGATTGTTCCGCATGACTTTTCACATCAATCGCAGATGATCAGGTGAAGGACTTGCCACAAGCGCACTTCTCTGCCGCGTTGGGATTGTCGAAGATGAAGCCTGAGGACTCCAGCCCCATGACGAAGTCGACGGTCATGCCGTTGACATGTGGCTGGGAGCCCACGTCCACGAACAGCCTGACCCCGTCTGTCTCAATGATTGCGTCGCCTTCGCGCGGGCCGCCTTCCAGTCCCATCAAGTATTTGAGCCCAGCGCAGCCACCGGGCTCGACCGTGATGCGCACGCCTTGCGCAGGCTCGGCCCCTCCGCTGAGCGCAGTCTTCATGGCGGCAACGGCATTCTCGGTGAGCGTGATCATGTAATGGTTCTCATTGGTCGTTTGCAAATTCGCGAACGACCGTGCATCTACCGTGCCAAAGAGAAAAACCTTCGCAAACAGTTGGATCTTTCTACCGATAATATGCAGGTGTCCGATATCGTTGAACCGCAAGCCTAAAAAACCGGGCAATCATCTGTGAACTCCAGGACGCCCGCCAAAGTATCCATGCGCCATCTTCCCGCCAGGGCCGTCATCGTCGCTGCGAGAACTCTCGTGGCAGTTCACCGCGAAAGGCTCGGCACCAAGGGCAACTGTCGAGTTTGTCGACTAGGCGACATCTGATGTCGAATCGAAATCCTTTGCGCACACTTATGAAGTGGTTGAAAAAACCACGGAAAGTTGTGCCCGACGCGGTTGTTTGGCCAGGCTGGCATAATTTTTGAAACTCTCTCGTGGCGGCCGCCTACAGCAGCCGGCCCTGATCAATGAGCGAAGGAATGAACGCGCCATGTCAGATCTGCATCAGATCCAGGTTTTAAAGGGAAATGACATCAATCGCGGAATACGGATGTCCTATCAGCCCAGTCGGCAGCAATACTCACGGTCACCCAATGTCGGGCGGTGGCTGCGAATGGACATCGAGATGGATTTTGACGAATATGTGCTTACCTGTGTCTTTTCGCAGGCGCTTGAGGAGATCGAAGCCGGCCAGGTGTCGGCGACCGAGGCAACCGGCCTTTCTCCTACCGAGCTGCGGGACATCCTGGGGCGGAATTTCCCCGCCGGACTGGTCGAGGCGTTCTCCTCTGAGGCGGCGAGCGATCCAGAGCTCGGTACGGAGGAAGAGCTTCTGCGCGGCCTGCTACTGGCGCATGCCCGGCCAAACGACCCGGCCAGCGCCCGCTTTGCCAAAATCATTGCCCGACGCGCCCTGCGCGACGACCATCTTTGGCAGGACCTTGGCCTCCTTGACCGAGCCGACCTCGGCCGCTTGTTCGCTACGCATTTTCCGATGCTGGCGGCCGGAAACACGAACAACATGAGATGGAAGAAGTACCTCTACCGCAAGCTCTGCGAGGCTGAAGGCTTTTCGCTGTGCGCCTCTCCCAGTTGTCAGGAATGCAGCGAGATCGAAGCGTGCTTCGGCCCCGAGAAAGGCGAAAGCCGTTGTTGAGTCGCTTTCGCCAGCGGTGGGGGACCATCAGGCCTGATCGTCATCATTACAAGCCTGCACGCATCTCGCGGCGACGTTGCACGGAGGAGGGGATGTTCATTACTTCGCGATATTTTGCGACGGTACGTCGCGCAATATCGATTCCGCTTGCCCTAAGTTGGGCGACCATGCTGTCATCGGAAAGCACATTGTCTTCCGTTTCCGCGGCGATCATCGCCTTGATGCGATGGCGGATAGCTTCGGCTGAGTGTGCCTCGCCGCCTTCGGAGGAGGCAATCGCGACCGTGAAAAAATACTTCAGTTCGAACACGCCCCTTGGCGTGAGAATGTATTTATTCGAAGTCACTCGGCTTACGGTCGACTCATGCATCTCGATCGCGTCAGCGACAGTCTTGAGATTGAGCGGCCGAAGATGGGCGATGCCGTGTTCCAGAAAGACATCCTGCTGACGGACGATTTCGGTCGCTACCTTAAGGATCGTCTTGGCGCGCTGATCGAGACTGCGAACCAACCAGTTCGCGTTTTGGAAGCATTCATTGAGGAATGCCTGATCTTGCGGATCATGCGCGGTCAGACGAGAGACTTCGGCAAAATAGGTTTGATTGATGAGCACTTTGGGCAGCATGTCGGGATTGAGCTCGATTTGCCACCCGCCTCCGGTGGAAGGCATGACCCGAACGTCGGGGATGATGGCTTCCGGTCTTCCGGACTGGAAGCGATTTCCAGGCCTGGGATCCAGTGTTCGGATTTCATGCAACATGTCGAGAAGGTCTTCTTCGTCGACGCCGCAGCGCCGTTTCAATGCGCGAAAGTCGCGTTGCGCGACCAGCTCAAGATTGGCAACCAGCGCTTCCATAGCGGGGTCGAACCGATCTCGCTGGCGCAACTGTATCTCGAGGCATTCGCTAAGAGTTCGTGCAAAAATTCCAGGTGGATCGAAAAGCTGCAAGGTTGCGAGAACCCGTTCGAGCTCATCTTCGCGGGCATCGAGACTCGCCGCCAGCTCCGAAAGGTTCACCTGAAGATATCCGGTGTCTTCCAGATGATTGGCGAGCGCGCCGGCAATCAGCCGATCTCTTGAGGTAAATGCAGTCAAGGCGATCTGCCGAGCGACATCGTCGTGCAATGTTTCGGTCGAGGCAGCAAACTCCTCGAAGGCCGGGCGCTGCTCTGACGAAGCATTGGCAGTATTTCGAATTGATTTCCATTCCCCGAGCGGCTCGGGGGCGTCGGCACGTGTCGGCGCATCAACCTTGCTGTCGTGTGCGCCGATGTCCGGGCCGCTTTCCGAGGTCGACACGACATCGTCAGAAGCCATGCCGTCGCTTGATGCCAGCTCCAGAAAGGGGTTTTTCTCTAATTCCTGCTCGACGAACTGACGCAGTTCGCCGTGCGCCAGTTGCAGCAAGCGAATGGATTGGATGAGCTGGGGCGTGATAACCAGCGATTGCCTTTGGCGCTGGAGAAGGTTTGCTAAATACTGCATCCTAAGAGGGAAGCTCCCATCGATCTTTGTACTTAGTCGCGCGATTTATGAGACCTTGATTCCTGTGGGATCACGCTGCGGCCGAGGCCTTGAGCGTTTTCAGTACGTTTTGGGGCGACGAAATGCCGTAGGGATCGGTTTGGCAGTCGTCCGAGAAGCCTTCTTCCTCGAACCATTGCTCCACATCGCCGTTATCGATCACCGCGGCGTAGCGCCAGGAACGCATTCCGAAACCGAGATTGTGCTTGGCGACGAGCATGCCCATCTTACGGGTGAATTCGCCCGAGCCGTCAGGGATGAGCTTGACGTTCTGAACCCCTACGGACTTGCCCCAAGCGTTCATGACGAATGCATCGTTTACGGAGAGACAGTAAATCTCATCGATGCCCTGCTTCCGGAACTCCCCATGAAGGCTCTCGAACTCCGGTAGCTGCTGGTTGGTGCAGGTGGGGGTGAAGGCGCCTGGCAACGAAAACAAGACGACGCGCTTGCCACTGAAATAGTCGTCGGATGTGTTGTCTTTCCAATAATACGGATTTGGCCCCGGCAGGGAAGCGTCGCGAACACGCGTGCGGAACGTGACGAAGGGAACAGTCTTCTTCATGGTCATTCATATTGCTCCTTCACAAGAAAAGCTGACGCATTGTTTCGCGTTTGCGGCCGCCGTATCCGATTTTGGCATGCATGCTGGTCAGGCAAGCGCCATGCCATTTGCCTCCAAGGCAGAGAATCACGCTGCTTTCGCACTGAGCTTTGGCTTGAGGATGAGGACGGGACGCGCAGCGAGCAAAGGCGCTGAACCAAATATCTCGGCCTTAAATAACGCCCGCCGCGGTGACCTTGGTTGGTTGCTCGTTACCAGACGCGTCCGATATTCAAAAAAGGCGGAAACGTTCCGGATAGTCTATCGGTCGTATCAACGCGCACCACCGACAGGGACCGCAGCGCCTGCCGTGCGTGCGCGTGTAGGCACGGCGATCTGCCGGACACCTTTTCTCGCAGCACCGACCGGCGCGGCGCTGTTGCGGCTCTCGACCATATTCAGATTAGGATCTGGACCACCCTACAGTTCTTCGGCAAGCGACGCGTGTTCGATCGTGGTGAGATTCAAGTTCGGGCCGGATCATGGTGATCGAATATTTCGGTCCTCCGCATGTGTCCATGCGCAAACCATTTTGTGTTCGAAGCGGGACAAGAATGTCGGAAGATCGACCTAGGGTCTCAGGCCCGGGCCGCAAGTCCTGCGGTGCGCCCATCCGGCAGTCAACTTGCTTTGACGGCTTTTCCGGCACACGGCACTGGCAGATTTCCGATGGAGCATGACCATGGATCAAACTGTTTTCGTTCCCAAGAGCATCGGGCGATTGAGGATCCGACGAGAACGCTTCGAGTATCTGATTTCCTCCCCGGGCCTGACGTATCTGATGGACGCGCATGATGGGCTTTCCTGTTGCGGTTGCCTGCAGGCGAGCTTCAAGGCCATTTGGGCGTCCGACCTGTCCATTTCGGAGACCCTCGGCTACCGCGAAGTCAATGAGACAAGTTGGACAAATCTGATTGAGGTGGAGGAACGAATGACGGACGCCAGCGGACTGCTGATCCTAGCTGATGGTGACTCCGGCTTCGCGGAACATCAATAATGCGCAGTTGATGGCAGCAAAGCTCTTGCAACATGGAGCCTCTGGTGTGGGTATTGACGATAAGGGCTTCCCGAAAATGAATTCCTCTGTCGGCGATCGTCATTCGCTGGACGATATCGAGAAGTTCTCCGGCCGCCTGAAGGCGATTAAGAACATCACAGAAAGCGACCTTGTGCTTGTCGCCAGCGCCGGGGCGTTGATCGCCGATTACGGGCTCGAGACGGCTCTGTTGCGCGCCGAAAGCCTGTAACGCGGCGACGCGGGTGACGCGCTGCTTCCCCGGTGCCAAATTGGCCTTGAACACTGGAAGAGGACGGTGGTTCGCCAGGAATCCGAAGAGAAAGTTCCGTGCAACCCCCCTGGTGTTCGAATGTTGGCATTGCTACAATCTCCCTCATACAGAATGGGTGACGCTGCACTGACGTGAAACCGCAAAACTCTCACACTCCGAGCCCAGCGAAGATTCGCCGCAGTGCGATCGAACTCGATCCGACAATGCGTCCATATCTCGCCGCTGCGATTGTTCGATTCACTGCGTTGCATGCAGGTATAGAAATCGAAGTATCTCAAACGGTCAGCCTGTTGGACGATGGCATAGCCCCGGTCGATCTGTTGGTCCAAGAGTTCCGCCACTGTCTGTATCGGGAGAAAATTTATGCCGAGACGCTTCCGCTCAGGCGTGCGCTGGTCGACGGTGTCCTCGGGCGATGACCGTATTCCCCCTTAAGTTCAAACCGTTCGGCTCCGGCTATTTCTTTGCCGATGACGCGGGCGGCTACTTCAAAGCTGACGCCCAGTTTCTCGATCGCTATGCGACCGGAAGGCTGACGGCAATGGATAAGGGTTTTCTTGAAGCGAATGGTCATGGGTTCAATGAGATCGACGACCCGGCCTATTTGGGATTTGCTTATCGATGGGCTCGACGATTACATCGTCCTCACGAGCTGAATTATGTCATTCTCGTTCCGACCCTACGTTGCAACTTGGCATGTGCGTATTGCCAGGTGTCTCGCGTGAACGAGAGCACTCCGGGCTTTGATTGGACGGATGAGACGCTTGGACGCGTTATCCGATTTCTCGATGGCATGGATTCCGCGAGCGCCAAAATCGAATTCCAGGGTGGCGAGCCGCTGCTGCGGTTGGACTTATTGGAAAAGGTTCGAGATTTCGCTCGTCGCAAGTTCCAAGAAGTTTCCTTCACGGTATGCACCAATTTGCAATCCGTGTCGGAAGAAGCTTGGGATTTTCTGGACGCCCCGGACGTCTTCGTAAGCACGTCGCTCGACGGCAACCTCTCGACGCATGAGCGGCAACGAACCGCAAATTCCAACGACACGCAGCAATTTGTATCGAACCTCAGCTATGCCATCGAGCGCTTGGGCCAGGGAAAGGTCTCGGCGCTCCCGACGCTAGACATCAACAAGTTGCCGGTTGCTTCCGAGATAATCGATACGTTCGGTCGATTCGGTTTTCGCTCCATTTTCCTTCGACCCGTAAATCACCAAGGCTTTGCTCGAAAACGATTTCAGACCTCCGGTCTCGAAGACAAATGGAATGCCTACCATGCCGATTTTATCGACGCGCTGATCGAGCACAATTGGACCGCCGCTCAGCCGGTCGAAGAGTTCTACTTCACTCACTGCTTGCGCCGTGTTCTGCGTGGTGGCCACAACCAGCACGTTGACCTACGCAATCCGAATATTCTCGGCCGAGACTACATCGTTATCGACTACGACGGTACTTTCTATCCGACGGATGAAGCCAGGATGGTCACGAGGATAGGACAGATCGATCTCAGCGTCGGCAATCTTTGGGATGGCATCGATCAGCCCAAATTAGATATGCTGAACGAAGAATCCTCCAATTCATTCCATCCCGATTGCCTTCACTGTCCGTACCAAGCCGCCTGCGGTGTGGACGTTGTTGACGACCTGTCCCGTTACGGGCGCATCGATTTGCCGAAACGCGACACAGCTTTCTGTCGCCGTCACACTGCAATCTTCGACAAGATTTTCGAGCTGCTCTATTCGGATGACAAGAAAGTCCAAAAGAGCCTCGCGGTTTGGGCTGGAATTCCGCAGTTCGATCCGTCACTGGCTCCGGTACACACATGATCGATTTGCGGCTCAAGATCGATGACGTTCCAATCGATCATCCAAGCATCGTACGCTTGCGCACGGACGCGGTGGATAGTGAGCATGATGCCCTCCTGATCGACAGGGATCAGGAAAGTCAAACCTTCGATCTCGCAGGCTACTCGCTTCGCGTCCACTGCGGTCCCGAAACCGATCTTGACGGTGACGTTCTGCTTCTAGTTCCTGGGCGAACGTCAGCGCATCGATTGGTGCGATCACGGTCGAGGCACAACACCTTCCTGGTCACCGAGCAATGTGACCAGCTCTGCGTCATGTGCTCGCAGCCTCCAAAGAAATATCACGCCGACCTCTTTGACCAGTTCACGGTTGCTGCCACCTTAGCCCCGGAAAGCGCCCGGATCACGATATCTGGCGGCGAGCCACTCTTACACAAACGAAGACTGTTTCAATTTCTCGTCGCCGCAGCGAATGCCCGGCCGGATATCTCATTTCATGTTCTGACCAACGGCCAGTTTTTTGAACCAGACGACGGCGCGATGATAGATGAGATTGGACGAGATCGCGTGCTGTGGGGCATTCCGCTGTACGCCCCTTACGCCGAACTTCACGACAGCATTGTTGGAAAGTCCGGCGCCTTCGAAAGGCTTTCGCTAAGCTTCGCGACGCTGATGAGGGTGGGGGCGGCGGTCGAACTTCGCACAGTTGTCCTTCAGCAGAACTGGGCCGCGTTGCCTGAGCTTGCGAACTATGTCTCGACCAGGCTGCCGTTCATCGATGTTTGGGCAATCATGCAGCTGGAGAATATCGGTTACGCCAGAATGAACTGGGCCCATTCGTTCAAGGATACGTCGCTGGACTTCGGCCAACTGCGCAGTGCCATCAATCTTGCGATTGGACGCGGTATCCAAACTCTTCTTTATAATTTCCCTCTTTGCACGGTTCCTTCCCTGTACCGGCACCTGGCACCAGGCACGATTTCAGACTGGAAGAACAAATTCCTGGATGGATGCGGCGATTGTGCGCTTCGCTCTACTTGTGGTGGATTTTTTGAATGGTATAAAGCCGATCAGGGGTTTGGGGGACTCTTACCACAATGAAGAAGCGCAAGATCTACCTGGTGCCGTCGTTGATCGCGGCGGGTTTCATGCCATCGAAAAGTGATGCGGCGCCAATCACCGGCCTTACCGAAAAGAAGCCGGCAACCACCCTGTTCGAACGGCTGCGGGTCAAGCAGGTCTACACCCTTGCGGGCCATAGCTCGCATTCGAGCCACGCAAGTCATGCCAGTCACGCTAGCCACGCATCTTCAGCTGGAGGCGGCTACATCCCACGGGGCGACTATGACACCGCTTATCCATCGCCCGACCCGACACCGCGCTATTCGCCCAACCCAGGGCCGGTCATCAGAAGTCTCCCGACCATTCCCAATACACCGGCGACGACTTCAACTGGCACCTATTCGACGCAGTCCTCCTCGACGAGCGCGCAGCCAGTGCCGCTGAAGACGCTGCCAGGCAACTCGGACAAATTTCGCCGTATCGTCATACAGGTCCAGACGGCGCTGATTGCCTTTGGTTATTTCGGCGGCCCGATAACAGGGCAGGTCGATGCCGCAACGAGGGGCGGACTTAGCAAAATGCAGGATGCCTATGGTCTCAAGGTGACCGGAACAATCACGCCTCAGGTCCTAACAGCTTTTGGAATTTCAACGAACTGACCCGATGGGATCGGGGAGGGAGTGATGCGCTCGTCAATCTTCATTTCTGCCCTCATTTCATTGGCAACGCTGATCGCCAGCCCGGGTCAGGCCGCGGTCAGGTTTGCCCATGTGAAAGCAGCGAACAACGACATCTTGTTGATTCAAGGAACGTTCGAGCCCAGCGATCTTCCCGATAGGCTCGAAGCCGAAATAAAGAGCAGCGTTCCGAAATTCATCGCGTTCAATTCGCCCGGCGGTGATGCGGATGCCGCGATCGGATACGGCCGAGCAATACGTCGACTGAAGCTTTCGACATTGCAGGTCTCGGGTTCAAAATGCGAGGCCGCATGCTTGCTCGCTTTTGCAGGTGGGACGCAGCGCTTTGCGGAAGACGTCTCGGTGGTCGTTGATCGGGCACTTCTGTCGTCGGGCGCATCAGGCCAGCAAACCGGCACCGACAAGTACAAATCCTATTTCGCTGAGATGGGTCTCGATCCCACCTTCCTTACATTCGTCACCGGCCTTGCTGACGGCGACCGGCGGGTGCTGTCGCTCATCGATATGGCTGGCTTCGGTCTCGTGACCGGGCAGCCCACGCCTTATGTCGCGCCGACGGCGGAAGAGACGGCCGTATCGGACGAGGCTCCGTCGGCAACTTTGAACGAGGCAGCGCTACAGTTCTTTCAGGAAATGCAGCGAACCTGGTCCACGAACGAAGGAATGTCGTTCCTTGCGAATAACTACGGGGATTCGGTTCTCTATTACGGATCCCAGCACTCGAAAGCGGATGTCCTGCAGGAGAAGCAGCAGTTCGCGATCCGCTGGCCCGTGCGCATCTATGCCGTCCGATCCGGTACGGCGCGCGCAGCATGTTTTGACGTCTGCACTATCTTCGCCGTGGTCGACTGGTACGCCTCCAGCCCTCTACGCAAAAAATCATCCTCGGGTGCGGTGAATGCGGTCATGACATGGGACCCCACGACCCACAAAATTCTGGCTGAGAACGGTAAGATTACGACCAATGACAAATCAGTAGCTGGACCAGATCGGATTATTCGTCGGTGGCTGACCGACAGCTCTGCATGCTCGCTATCGTACTCACAGGAGGCCTGCAATTCACAAGCGCTGCTTCTTACACTACTGAGCAACAGCGGTTGGTGCCGCAAACTCGATGCGACTTGGGGACCGTGTACCCTTCAATAGGCTAACGGCCGCTCTCCCGGGCGCAGGCGTGAATGTATTTTGCACCTTGGGTGCGGCGGATTGAAGCGAGACCGGACGTTGACCGAGCAATTCCTTCGGCACCCATCCCACCGCTGACGCACCACCCGAGACATGAACCCATCCACTTTCCGTCTCAAGTAAGGCCAGCAAAGCGTTCTGCCCGACTGCGGCGACCGGGATGTAATTTGCGCCGGGCCCATCCCTCAGCTGAAAGGATTGCTTAAGGTAGGCGAACTTCAGCTCGGCTGGGGCGATATAAGGCGTGCCGGGAGGCTCGGATGCAGCAGCTACCGGAGACACGTCGGGTGCGGTCGCCGCCGCCGCAAGCGTTTCGAAGGTAGCGGGATCGGGCGTTGGCTCCTGATCAGCTTGAATGAGATCAGGTGTCGAAGTTTTCTGGTTGCCTGTAGGTTCGGGAACCTCCACGTTCTGCGCCTGGCTGGGGTCTGCGAGCGGACTTGTAGCCGAGGCAGAGGCGGCGGACGGCAACAGCGTGGACGGGGACTCTGAACCGGTGGTAGAACCGGCGGACATCAACTGCGTGGCCGATGACGACGCGACTTGCCCCGAACCGGTGGCGACAGCAGCTTGTGTTGTGACGGGCCTGGTCGAGCGTCCCGCGTTTTGGAATGCGGCGATCGCTATAGGAAGTGCAAAGATGCCGCCAATGATGAACGCTATGGTAGGCACGGTGCTCTTTGGTCTCTGCTGGGCAGGTACAGGCGAACCTGATGCCTCAGCTGGTAACGATGGCGTTTCGGTGGATGGAATTGCTTTCGGTGTCAGCGAAGCCTCGGTCTTTGCCCTCGCCAGAGCTTGGCAACCTGCGACAAAGCGAGCAAGTTTTCCTACTTGTGAAAACTCCAGCACCTCATTGAGGCCGCTGTCGCTTTGCAGATGAAGTGTCTCATAGAGACAAACATGCAGTTGTCGGTTGTTGCGAAAACGCCGATCAGGCCCGCCATTCTTATTCGGGTGCTGCCATGTACGGTCGACGACCTTCGCGTCACGAGGGGGACGCCCATCTTCGATGAATCGCGACTCCTGCCAACGAACGCGGAGATGGGAATACGACACCGCCCCGAAGCGTGAATTGTGGGCGACCAAAATAACGTCGGGCATGAAATAGATGATCTGCTTGCCAACATGTATCGAGGGTGGCGTGATGTTGCTCTTGATGACCTTCGGCAGAGCGTAGGCGAGCTTTGCGGCGGTTCGCTTGACGAGGTAGGAGGCGCCTGCATTTCTTTTCCAGGTCGTCAGATCGCTGATCGCACCGCCAGCATCGATATGCCATTTCCCCGCGCAGGAGCTTAAGCCATCGAAAGCCGCGATCATCTCCCTGTAGGCTTGTTCGATCGGGCCATCGATGTCGTAAAAGAGTACTGCCGACCGACGGTAGGAGTCGAGCCACGACCCGATCGCCCAGGCGGCAAGGGCGGCGATCAGCACCCAAATCCCCACCGGTGGTGCTTTCATCAGCAGAAAAATACCGAGGAGTGCCGCGAGCAATCCAAAAAGAGCCGACAGCCGCCATTGATTGGCCTTCGCGTTGATTTCGTCCAGCAACTCGCCGAAGTTCTCGTTGCGCATCAATAAGACATCGCCGGACTCGATCTCGATCATGTTGACGCCAGGTTCTTCGAAAATGATCTGGGCCGGAAGTGGCTCGTTATTCGCCCGATGTCGACCTTTGCCAGCACTGCTAATTGACGCTCGATAATACAGCCCGCCTCGTCCGACATGGATATAGTGGCCTCGAGGTCCGGTACCGATCCGCAAGCCCTTTACGCCGACTGAGACGCCGACACCGCCTTTGGAAAAATTAAACCGGAATGGTCCCGCCTTTACCGACTTGCGAATGTAGAATGGCACCCGACCCCCCCCCCCCGTTTCCTTGCAACGGATGGATGCTACAGGAATTTTTCGCCGCAACGAATGGCTTTGCGACCGATTTCGATTCTCTGGCGGAGCGCTTCCTGCAGATCGGCCTAAAGCTTGGCGCCAAACACGTCGAGCGGCCAACCGCCCGCCTCGAAGGGAACGCCGACTTTCTTCCGGTCGAGGCTAGGGGGCTTTTTGAACGGACGGACCGCCGCCAAGCCCAAACCGCTCTTTCATCTCGTCGGTGCGAACCCAGGTCTCACCAGCGATCTTGACAACCAGCCCTTCGAATACGCGCTCGAATGCCTCCTTGGTGGCGTCCTCTGACAACGCTTCCGCCTGAGCGAGCGGAAGCAGTGGCCGCATATCGGTCAGCAGCCGCGGGTTCGCCAGCTTTGCGAACATTCGCTCTTCGGCCTGGGCGCGGGATATCGATTGACCTGCAAATTGAAGATAGCGGCTGAACAGCTGAACAACCAGACCAGCATCAAGCCCTTCGAACACATCGAGGGCATGGGAGAGATCATAGAGATCACGACCCTTGTCGCGCTGCAGGAGAGCCCGAAGCTTTGTGGCGAGAATCTCCTCCCTGGAGAAGGTCGGAATCTCTGCCTCGCCGGCAAACCAGGGATTGTCTATCCGAAGCGGTAGAGCTTGTGGCGGATCGTAGGCTTCGATTTCGCGCGTGTTGATTTCGACCTTGAGGCGAATGGGCACGCCGCTTCCGTCTTCCGCCTCCACACGAAAGCGAAATTTTGGCGCGACCGGCTCTGATCGAATTGCGCCCTGCCAAGCCAAGGTTCCAGAACTTCCCGCAACCGATCCAGGATTGGTCCGATCGGGCCTGCGGTTGTTCGGACGAGATCTATGTCTTCCGAGTAGCGAAGAGGCTTCGGGAAATGCAGCTTGTTCAGCGCCGTGCCGCCGCGAAAACGCAGTTCGGCGGACAGGAGATCGTCATTGAAGATATCGATAAGCGCACGGCTGATGATGAGGTCCTGCTCAATCTGACGCTGATCCGCCCACGGGACGATGCTCCCCCACGCGACAATGTTCTGAGCGGGGATCATTCGTCGACCTCCGGCGTGCGGCGCACGATCACATGCCAGCGGTCGTTGCGCTCCTGCGGCGCGGGCGTGAAATCCGGGTCGCGCGTTTCGTGCCGGTCAAGCTCCGTCCACGGCGCAGCACCGCGCGCCATCAGCGCCACGTGCATCGGTTCAGCGCGATCCTTATGTCCTAGCCGCTCCAGGAGGTGACCGAGACGTTGAACCACAGGCCGCTCGGCCGCGTCGGACAGTGCGGCGAGCTGAGAAGGGTCGATCTTTTCGGCGAGGTCCATAAGGACTGTCGCGACATTATCGATCCCCCCTGCCGCCTGTGGGTAGCGCAGGAGGTCGAGCGCCGTGAGGGCGGGAGATGATATCTTCATTCTGCCAGTATCCGTTTTGCGGTCCTCGATGCCAGGCTCCACTGCTGCAATGTCTTTGCGGTAGTAGAAGACGATCAGATTGCGACCCGCCTTGATCTTCGGCATGCGTTTGGGCGTGACGATCTGGAATTCCATCACGGCCTGGTGCGTGGCGCCGTGAAGCTCTGCCGCCTTCAGCAAGCCGACATAGTAGGGCTGCTGTTCGTGGCGCATCAGGGCGTCGATATACCAGGATGGCGGTGGCGCGCCCCAGGATGCAAACTGCGGGGGCACCGCAACATAGAGTCCCTGCCTGGGCCTGATCAGTGCCTTGCGGCGTTGAAGGCGCTCGGCTGCATCGAGGAAGGCACCGCGTTTGACGCCTATCGCCTGTTCGGCCTGCTGGCGCGTAAAGACCACCTGCCCTGCGGAGAGCAGGCTTGCGATATGGGTTGAAAGCGCGGATCGTTGATCGTGTACCATGCGTCATTATCCGCTCTTAGCGCGGATTTTTCAACATGATTCAGACTCGCAAGACAAATTGTTTTCGCTTTTCCGCGCTAAATGCGGCTTTCCAAACACGATTGATGGGCGTCCTCGCGACGGGCCGGCCTTTTGGCTACCTGACGGGATCGCGTTGCGATTAGCTCGTGGGTGGTTCGAAATATGGCTGACGAACCGTTGGCTACTGCGGCTATTTCTGTTCCGCCAGTTCGGCCAGAAGGTAGTTAATATAGCTCCATCTCAGGTTGCAATAGAGGTGCGCCTCTTTGAGAGTCGGAGAGACATCGGCCGCAAGTTGGATGCCGTGGCGAACGCCGCCACCGCCAGGAGATGAAAGATATCCACAGCGAACATCCGGGCGTTCACTCTCCGTTCGACCTTAGCGCAAGATTCTGCACAGGTCTTGTTCCGGCCCCTACATGGGGAGCGCCTAGTGAAGGCGTGGCGTGAAGCCGAAAACTTCCAAACCGACGACACGCCTTCCGATTTGGATGTTTCAGAACCCGTTCGCGATCCCGACACCGGCCATGTGATCTCGTTTGTGGTGGCCGCAGCTTTGTGCATAAAACCGCGCGGCCTGCCAACAGGTCATCAGGCCAGAAAGCTCAATGCTTTGAAGCAGGGCTCTCGAGGGTTCGCTATCATGTGTGGCTTGGCCATGCGCTTCAACGGCATCTTGCGCAGCGGGCGCTCGCAAGCACTGGATGAAGGGATAGACGATGCCGTAGACACCGAGTTCACGGCAATCATGCGTTTCGCCAGCGTTCTGCGCCGGGATACTGATGCCGTCAAAAATGCAATCGAACTCCCTTGGAGCAACGGTCAAGCCGAAGGTCAGATCAACCGCCTCAAGATGCTGAAGCGAGCAATGTACGGGCGCGCCGGCCCAGAACTGATGAGGGCGAGAATGCTGCCACTGAACCACAGAAATTGAGGAAGAACCTCCCGTGATGACATTCGCCGGGACTCTGCTGTCTGAACACCCGATCCAAAGATAGTCGAATTACAGATCAGTCACCTAGGCAAGGCCAAGGCCATGCCCGCTCCGTCCGAATAGATCGCACCGAAGCGCTCCCAGCACCGACCAGTCAATGGCCTGCGCCAGGCGCACCGTTTGTGCTTCATGTTGATGATCTGGTCGAGCCGGGATCGGAACAGATCCTGTTCACCCGGTTCGCGCCGTTCGCCCATTCCTGGCTCTCCGATCCACCGGGGGTAAATCCAGTGAATCGCGCTTCGCAAGCGGGGGAAACCTCAAATTGATTCCGCAAGGAAACAGCCTGTTCGGAAGCCGTTTCCTGCAATTATAAGATCTGCTGATCCCTCGATTCCTATGTCAAATCAGCCGCTTCAAAGTTCTTCACAGCCGACTCGATAGGAACGCCGATTTCGGCCCGCTTTCTTTTCAGTTCGTCTGTGACAACTGCCATGGTCAACTGCTCCACGGGATCGTACCGATTCTATTCCTTCAGTGGGATGGAGTCTGGGGGTAGTGCTACCTAATTCCGAAAAACTGCGCGACAACGTCAACAAAGATCATTGTGACCGGCTGGAGCGCGCTTCGCTTTGAAGCTCGTCGGCTAGGTAAGTTTCTGGTAGCTTCAGCTCGTCTTGCCGGCCCAGCATATTATTTGGTTGCCTGAGGAACTGTTCCGTCCTTCTCAGAAGCTCACGAGAACTCACAACGGCGTCCTGTCCAAGCAAGAAGTCTTGTAGGTATTCTTCACCGACTATTGCGGCAAGCCTGACGAAATCCACCATGTTGGTGCTCCTGCGTCAGCGGGCATGTATGATCTCTCTGTCGTCAGAGCTGACGGGTTCCTAGAATCGCTACCGATATCTCGGAAATGGAGCGGCTTTAGGGATGCGTCGGCATCTGCGGACAAGATTGCGACCTTGACGGAACTCCCAGGAACATTGCCTCAGCAATGCGTAGATCGTCCTCATTGTCGATCTCACACCACCTGACGTCATCACATATGGCAGCGGCGATCTGCAGATCCTTGTTCCGTATCAGATCAGACAACAGCTCTTCAGTGTAGGACTTTACGGCGCCGCCGGCGATGAGGTCGTCGAGATAAGGGACGATCGTCTCGCGCAGATCGTTGCAAGAAAAGCGGATCAGATTCATCGTCTTGAATAGCGCCGGCGAGCCGTCGCTCAAATCGGCGCCCGTTTGTTTCATCCGCACCTCGGTGATATAGCCGTTTTCGGCCAGGACGACAGCGGAGCCTTCCATCGACCAGCCGAAAGGTGCGACCGCAGCAACGTTTTCGGCTTCTCCCATTTCGATATAGCGGAGGGCATCCAACTCGAAAAAGACATCCCCTTCCAGGAGATAGATGTCCCCGGCCAGCAGTCTCTCGCGTGCCAACCAGAGAGAATACGCAGTGCCCGTCTTGTCGAAGACCGAGGACTCGACGTAGCTAATTTCAAGATTGCCGAAGCGATTGCCGCAGGAGCACTGGATCGCATCCATGCGGTAGCCAACGACGATGGTGACTTCCTGTACGCCTGCCGCTTCCAGGTTGCGAAGCGCATTGTGAATAATGGGCGTACCGTTGACTTTGACGAGTGGCTTCGGCGTCAGGTCTGTCAAGGGTCGCAGGCGAGATCCACGACCTGCGGCAAGTATGACTGCGTTCTTGGGAGCACTTTTCATCGTCGTAGTTCCCTTCTGTCTGCTCGTACCATGATCTCGTCATGGCCAGGCGTTCAGAACCGTAAAGAGCCGGGTGAGGCCGGTCTCCAGTTTATCAGTCGGTACCCCATAGGAGAGGCGAAGCCCGGCTGGGCTACCGAATCCAGTGCCGGAAACCGCGGCCTATAGATGCTTCGGCAGATAGCGTTCTTCGGCCGATACCAATTCCTCATAGCCCATGAGGTCAAAGACCTCCTCGAGTGTGGCGACTTCCGGCTCAATTCCGGCAACGCTCTCTTCGGTGGCGATACGGCCGCACACCGCGCGCATCCCTGCAACCGCAGCCCGCATTGCATGGTTTGCCCATATCACCGTCGAGATGCCCGCATCCCGATATGCCGAGACTGGAGTACGGTAGTACTTCGTCGGCACGATCACGATCGGAAGCTTCTGCCACTGTTTCGCAAAAGCGAGAATCTCGTTCGCATGGCTTTTGCGCGAATGGATCAGGATCGCATCGGCGCCGGCTTCGGCATAGGCCTCCGCGCGCCTCAGCGCCTCACCTAGACCGTAGCCGGCGATTAGCGCTTCGATGCGAGCGACGAGCACGAGGTCGTTCCCGGTGGTGTCCCTGACTGCTCTAAGGCGGCCGCAAAACTCATCGATATCTACGAGCGGGTGACGGTCTCCAACGAAACTGTTTCTCTTCGGGAAAAGCTTGTCTTCAAGGCAGACGCCGGCGGCGCCGTGCTGCAAGAGCTTTATCGCCAATAGACGGGCGTTGTTGAAATTGCCGAATCCAGACTCGCCGTCAACCAGGATCGGCAATCCACTAGCGTCGGCCATCCGCTCCACCACGTCGACAACCTCGGTCCAACTCGCCTCGTTGGCATCGCGATAGCCTAATGCCGAAGAGATCGAAAATCCGGATGCCCAAAGTCCCTTAAAGCCAGCCTGCTTGACGATCGCCGCAGAAAGTCCGTCATGAGCTTCCATAAGGAACGACAGCTTGGCGGAGCAAACGAGATCACGGAGCATCGTCGTTGGGTTCTCGATCGGACCGATCGGCCCAGCTATTAGAGCTGCCTGATTCATGTCACTCCTCCTTCATGAAGCTGGAGCTAAAGCTGAACGCTTCTTTGAAGAAAGGCAATGGATGATTGAATTATATTTTTCGTATATTTCGTAATAACACCATGACAACCGGAACGTCACCGTAGAAACAAGGAACTAGAAAGATCAAATAAGGAATATATCGAGAAATATATTGATAATGATCTCGATGCGGACGATTGCTTTGAGCAGAGGGCGCACTCCTGTCCAATATATGCTTGATTTAATCAAGTTAGGCGACCAGGACTGTTTGTCCAGGCCAGGAATGTGAGGTGCGTTGGATCGTGGACCAGGCGTCCAAGCCTAAGCCGGCTGAACCAAGCATCGCCACGGAAGAACGCGAAACTTTGAAGGATGAAATCGCTATTCAAGCCCGGGATGCGATTCTGGACGCTTATACAGTGACAGAAATCGAGCAGGAGGAGCGGCCGCGCGCCACCGAGATCAACGGTTGGACGGCGCGCGAATGCATAAAAGGGGATGAGAAGCCACGCTACAAATGGCGGCACACCTGGGCGGGAGAAAAAGGTGACGATATTGTGGGCTGCGACTGTGCCACATGTCTCGGGTGCGTATTCCGGCTCGACTATACCGCACAGTCCGCGAAATGGTTTTGGCTTGTGGAGCTGTACCGCTTGAGCGACCCGATTGCGGATGTCCATCGGCAGGATGGGAGTGGAGTGCCAGAGAGACAGCCTGTCGCGCAGAAAAATGCTATGAAGCGATCATGCGACTGAACGGAAGGACGGCAGCCTAATCATGTGCGGACGCGTATACATCCGATCGTCACTACGGGAACTACTCGCCAACTTCGCCTTCGCAAATCCCGGAGATGTTGAGCCGCTGTCTAACAGTTTCCCGCGTTACAACGGGGCCCCGCAGCAAAATTATCCAATCATCATTCGCGAGATCGTGCAGGAACCCGATGTTATGGGGCCGGTGTTTGCCACTGCCCGATGGGGCTTTATTCCAGCTTGGGCGAAGGATGACGGCACGATTCGGCCGATGATCCAGGTCCGAAGGCATATCGACCAGTGGCATGTTCAAGCAATCGTATAAATCGAAGCGCTGTCTCGTGCCGATCAACGGATTCTTCGAATGGAAGGACATCTTCGGAACCGGCAAGAACAAAAAGCCCTATGCCATCGCCATGAAGTCGGGCGAGCCATTTGCCCTTGCCGGGATCTGGTCGAGCCGACGCGATCCCGACATCGGTCTTGATCGAAAGACCTTCGCCATCATCACCTGTGAGGTGATGGCGGCCATTCATGACCGCATCCCGGTCATATTGCATCGGCAAGACTACGAGCGTTGGCTGTCGCCGGAGCACGATCCCTACCACTTGATGAGCCCGTTCCCGAGCGAGCTGATGACAATTTGGCCAATCGGCAAGGACGTAGGTTCGCCGAAAAACGATAGGCCCGACATCATCGATCCAATCGAGGATCCGGAGCCGCCATTGTTGTGATTAATGACGTTACCATCAAAGAACGCTCTGCAAGGGGCAGGTACAATGATTAGGGTAATGCGATTTGAATTCGGCAATGTCGTTAACCGAATTTGATGCGGTCTTTCTTAGCGGCGAAATGTGGTGATGTGGGTCGCTCTCACATGCTTTCCGTCGGTCCAATCACGGAGCCGGTTTGGATGCGCAGCGTTGATAATGATCCCCGAGGCACCTCGCAACGACATGAAATGGGCAGCACAAGTATCGATTGACGTATGACCAAGCTCAGCTAGATCATGGGCATCAATCTCTTTTATGAGCGCTTCGGGATCATGAGTTGCGGCGTCGCGATAGATACCGTCTACATCGGTCAGCATTGCCAATAGAGGAGCATTCGTTACCCAAGCACTCCATGCGGCAACAGCATCGGACGTGATGTCCCAACTCCAAACAGCCGGATCCATCGCGAAGAGCATGTGTGACGGAAGCAGAACTGGAATTTTGCCAACCTTTGCCAGGCTCCGGCATTCGCCCAACGTCGCGGATGGAACAAGATTAGGAGAGAAAGCGCGGTGCGCCAGCAAATATCCCGTCTGATCTTGAGCGAGAGCGCAGGCGTGAGGGGCCGCAAACGGCGCCGGAGGATATGCTGTGTCAGCAGCCTCAATGGCTTTGTCCTGAAAGCCTCTGCCAGGGACCACCAAAATTCGATCGCCACGCTGGACCAAGCGCTCGAGCTCCGCGACAGCCGCCCTACATACCGACAGATCATGCATGAGGCTTCCGCCGAATTCGACAACGATCGAAAAGTCGTGTGAGGGAAAACTTTCGGCGAACATGTTCTGAAGCTCCCCTCCCGCTGCTTAAGCCATATCGACATCTGCGGGGATTTCCGAAGTCAGATTCCGACGCGCATCTGAGATTTTCTGGAAAGAGGCAGCGTTCGATTGCTTCATTTCCATGTCACTTTGCGGAACAAACTCGGTCACGTTGATCATTATGCCGAGAAGCTTCGTCACGCTCAAAAAGTCGCTCTTCCATCATGTTCCACGCAGATTTCCACTGAACGCTGCTGGAGAAATCTCGACGTGGCGACGACCTTTCATATTTGCTAGGAAGCTCAAGCGACCATGCCTGTCTATTTAGTTGTTGACTTCCAACATCCCTGCGCTTCGGACATCCAGCAACAGGAACATGTGTCGGCAGCATTCTTTGCGTCGCGACTGAACGGCATCAAAAACCGTGCCAACTATGCAGGACGGGTTCGCAAGGATTTTCTCTGTGTTTCTCCATGAGTTAAAGCCGCAGGCAGCGAAAGATCGCAGAAGCTGATAAGAGCGCGTCACGCGGATTAAACGCGCAAGTATTGTCCAATTTGTCGGACAGGCGACAGAGGCTTGTTAAGTCAATCTCGCTTGCATTCCCTTAATGGCTTGAAATCACACACGGAAATCGTCTCTTCGGCTACGCTGGTCGAGTTGGCACGGTTTTTGATGCTGTTCAGCGTTGTAACGGCGAAAGCTGCCGGCCGGCGATCGTTTATTGGATGACCGTCAGTCGGGAGGAGGTAGGCGCCGTATCGAATCGTCAGATTGCATTTTGTCGAAGAAGAAAATCAATGGAAACCAGAGGACCGATCGGTCTGTCGCGCCGCCACCCGTATAACGGTCAACGTCGGCCGATCGCCGCCACAGGACTTCCAGCCGGACGAGGGCCTGATGGTCGGGAAACGTGTTATCGGACCACCTCGCCGCGATTGAGGGTCAAGGTGCGGTGCGCCTGCGATCGTCCACCGGCCGTGAACATTCTGGAATCATTGCCGCGTTACTCGATGCGCGAAAACGCCTCTTCCAACCTTAGAATTTGCGACAAAGCGATGTTCCACGAACAGATTACCGAATTACTTGATCGCGAGGCGATCCGCGACTGCCTTTACCGATACTGCCGCGGGATAGATCGGGCCGATGAGGCGGCGCTGCGGAGCGCCTACTGGCCCGATGCGCATGATCATCACGGAGCCTATTCCGGCTCGGCCGAGGGTTTCATCGAGTTCGCACTGAACGTCTTTAAGACCGAACCGCGCAATTTTCACCAGATCACCAACGTCCTGATCGAGTTCATCGATCCGGCTACGGCTGCCGTCGAAAGTTACTTCACTGCGCTGCAACGCGGACCGGACGGCGCGAGGACGGAACGTCAGGTCCTCTTGTGCGGCCGCTATTGCGACCTGTTTCAGAAACGGGACGGGGAGTGGCGCATTGCCGAGCGGACTGTTGTCTACGATTGGGTCGAGGAGCAGACCGCGCCGGCGACCTCCGAGGCGGAGCGCTTCGGTCTCCGGCAGCCGATCGGAGCATCCTATCCGACCGATCCGGTCTATGCGCTCGGGAAACGTCGTTCAGAAACGTGAAGGTGTGATCCATATGGCGCAAATGCCTTGTGATGAGGGGTTTCAGATCTTGGTCGGCGACGGAGCGGAAATCACATGACCATTCTGTCTATTGCCATGTCGTGGGTGATTGCCCGGCACACATGGACCGGTAAAAGGTCAGGAGAATTCTCATGAAACGGCAAGGACGCGTCGTCATCATTACAGGCGCCGCAGGCGGGATCGGCCGCGCCTTGGTCGATGCCCATGTCGCTGCAGGAGACATTGTCGTTGCCGCGGATCTCCCGGGCAGCGGCGTGCTTGAACTGGTTCGGGCTCTCGACCCAGTGCATATTGGACTTGAATTCGATGTCTCGCGGGAAGAAGACATCCTTGCCCTTTATGAGAGGATCGACGCGCAGTTCGACCAGATCGACGTTCTCGTCAACAATGCGGGGATAGGACCCAGTATGGCTGCGACTGCCGACACCGGCATCGACGCCTTCCGACGTGCATTGGCGGTAAATCTCATCGGGCCTTTCGTCATGGGTCGCGAAGCCGCGCGGCGGATGCGGCCAGGTGCATCTATCATCAATGTTGCCTCGATGGCGGGCATGATTGGCAATCCGAAACGCAACGCCTACGCAGCTTCGAAAGCGGGCCTTATCTCGATTACGAAATCGCTCGCCTGCGAGTTGGCTTCTCTTGGCATCCGCGTGACGGCAGTGGCGCCGGGATATGTACGCACGCCGATGGTCGCACAATTGGAATGCGCGGGCCAGACGAACTTAGCGGCGGTTCGCAGCCGCGTGCCGATGGGGCGCATGGCGCGTCCGGAGGAAATTGCACGAGTCGTGCTGTTTCTCGCCAGTGCGGACGCGCATTCTATCAACGGCACGGTGCTGACAATTGATGGGGGTTGGATGTCCTTCAACCAGCCCGGCCGCGCGCACCCGCGCGTCAGCGGCACACCACGAGCCGAACTCTTGCGTCCGCCAGAACAGAGCGACAGGCGGATCGTCCTCGTCACAGGCGGAGCAACCAGCATAGGTGCAGCCATCATTCGCCGCTTTAGAGCAAACGGCGATACCGTCGTAATTGCCGACAAAAACGGGGCCGCCGCGGCGCAGTTCGCAAACTCTCTCGGTGGCGAGCACATGGGCAAATCCGTGGACGTCACCATCGAAGCGGAGGTGGTTGCGCTCTTCGACGATTTGCGCGAGCGGTTCGGGCGGCTGGAGGTCCTCGTCAACGGCGCAGCTTGGCCCGATAGTTGCGCTTCGGGAGTTGAGCAAACGCCTGCCGAGATCGCACGCGTCATTGATGTCAATCTCACCGGTGCCTTCGCCTGCGCGCGTGAGGCAATCAAGATGATGCGGCCGGGCGGGGTGATCCTGAATATCGGGTCAATCAACCGCTCCCTGACGATTGCCCAACGCCATGCATATGGTGCATCAAAAGCGGGGTTAGAAATGCTGACCCGCTGCATGGCTGCCGAACTCGGACCGGTTGGCATTCGGACAGCGACGATCGCACTTGGCTTTATTCACACACCTGATGTTGCACAGGATGCGATCAGCCGCCGCGACCCGATCGGCGAGATGGTGGCACAGTCCGAAGGCGTGGCTAACGCAGCATTCTTCCTGGCTTCGCCAGATGCTTCATACGTCAACGGTTCGACACTCTACGTGGGCAGCAGTTGAACCTCGTTTTGACGATATGGGATTCTCTCACGATCAGGAACATTCAAGGAGATCGAAAAATGAAGATCCACCGTGCGCCAGACAGCGTGCGGAGGGTCATCGAAGACGACAGTTTTAAGGAGCGCCGGCGACTGGCGAATGGCAAGCAAATTTCCCTCGAAACCTCGAATACCGAAAAAAGGGAATCGGCATCAAGGCCAAGGACAATTCGCGCGCCCGCCGGCTATTCCCTGACGGGCCCAACCTCAATGAGGAAACGCTATGGAATTTGCGACATTCATCCTTGCCTCCCAGCGTGGCTATCATCAATCGTCCGAGAGTGTCATCCGCAATTCAATCGAACAGGCGGTCCTTTCGGAACAGGCTGGCTTCAACACCGCGTGGTTTGCCGAGCACCACTTCAACAACTATAGCCTGGTTCCATCGCCCTTGATGATGGTAGCGCATTGCGCCGGCCGGACGAACTCCATCCGCCTCGGCACCGGTGTCTGCGTCCTGCCGCTCTATCAACCGCAGCGTCTGCTTTCCGAGATCGGCTTCGCCGATATCGTTTCGAGCGGTCGCCTTGAGCTTGGCGTCGGCTCCGGATATCAGCAGTTCGAGTTCGAGCGCTTCGGTGTCGATATCGATGCGGCGCCCGCTGTTTGTTCGGAATACCTGGACGTCCTACTTAAGGGCCTCAAGCAAAAGATCTTTGAGCACGACGGCCAATATATAAAGATACCTCCCACGGCGATTTCGGCGCGGACCGTCCAGAAGCCGACCCCTCCGATCTGGATCGCTGCGGCGTCCGGATACAGCATGGGCCGGGCTTATCGCGAGGGACACAATCTCTTCGTCACAGCATTCCACGACGGCTTGGATGCTTTGAGCACGTTGCGCGAAAGCATCGAGAAAGCAGCACTCTCAAAAAATAAGGACGTTACGGACGCCAAGATATCGCTGTTGCGTTGTTGTTATGCCAGCGACAACGAGACGGAGATCAACAGCTATCTCGATAACGCCCGTTTCCAGCGCCGGCTATCCGAAGCGCTTCATCAGCGCCGCCAGCAGAGCGAGGACGGCTATCTGCTGCAGGAAACCCCAACGCAACAGGACCTGTCGTTTCAGACTATGCGCGACAATCTGCCGGTCGGCAGTGTGGATCGGGTGATCGATCGCCTGCTGGAAGAGATCAGTGTGCTGAAGCCATCCCAGATCGCAATGCATTGTCAATTGGGCGATTTCGATCATCAGACGATGCTGCGGCAAATAGAGCTCTGGGGAGACAAAATCATTCCGGCGGTCAACAAATCGCTCGGTCACGCGCCCGGGATGACGGAATAGACGCTTCCCGAGATTAGGCTGTAATTTCTGATGATGGGTCGTTCGGACCATGACTGAAATCGACGCCGCACCACGGCGAGCGGGCCTCGTTGACGATGCCTGGTTCTGGCCTGGGGAGACCGCAAGCTAGACTTTGGCGAATTCGCCACGATAAATTGTTGCAACTTGGATCGCGGTGTCGACCTCAGTCAGCCAGACCCAGAGTCTCGAAGTGAAACGGGCCGCGCACCCCAGCGGAAAAACGCTCAGCCGCGTTGAGAGCCATTTCCAACCTTTCGCGGGGCGGAGAGCGTGACGATGCAAAGAGCGCGCCCAGTGCAATTTGCTGACCGCATCCGCAGGCGTCAAAGCCATCGATCGCCTCGCCAACCTGATAATCGTCATCGATCCTGAAAAGCCTTCCGGCATAGCCGACGAGGAAGGTGCCGCCGAGCTCGGCATCGTTCTGCCGCCGTGCGTAGCCACCATCTTTCAGGCATTGGCGGAGCGCGTTGACGAACTCCGTCACCATAAAGGCGTACACATCCGTTTCGGGGTGTCTTTTGGGTGGCTTGAAGGAATGTGCCAATAGCTGGCCCATTCTAAACGAAGAGGTAAATCCGAAGAGAAAGTCCTGCTTGCGGAACACCTTGCGATCGGCTCGGACGGTAAGCGAATAGCCGGCCACGCCAGCGCTATCGCCCCCGATATGAACGGATGCGTCGCTGACTAAACCGACAATACATGTCATCCGCGGCTGCTCCTCACGTCGGCTCTCTTTATAAAATCCAATGCGCCATTAGCAGCCGACCAGGATTTGCCGCATTCGCTGCCTCAGGCTCAACCAGCAAACAGCATGCCAACCAGCACACCAACCAGGACACGGCCTCCCGCGGCCGTGACAGCTGCTCCACGGTCTTACCACTTCCTAGTTGGTCGATGGGATTACCAGACTCTGATGATGCAGGTGCGCTCTCGCCTGAAGCCGCAAGACTTCGTGATGGTTGTTGTTTGATCCAGGGAAGCGGACGTCGGGTTTGTTCCGTCCGCGACACGGACTTGTTCGGCGAGCTGGCGCAGCCACGCCTAAGCCTTTGATTATCAGGTCATCCACGCTCTTTGCCGAGCTGGCACGGCTTTTGAAGTTCCTCTGTCGGGAGGTGGTAGGAACGGCCGACCTGTGACGACATCGATGCAACAGGACGCAGAGGAAAGCCATCATGCCAAGTCTGGCGCAGATCCGCATTCGGCCGGAAAGGCAGATAGCGCCTGGCATCGGAACGTTCGATTGCTCAAGTTGGCGACAATTCTCACAACCGCTTGGCGCCGCCGCTAATGGGCCTCAGGTTGAATTTCGATGAACATGTGCTTGCCTTACGTTCGCGTTCGCTGGACAAGAACCGACGGCGGCAACCAGCCCTTCACACGTCAAGCCGCGCCTTTCTCGGCTGCCGTCAGCCAAGCCTTCTCCTTGGAGGAGGGGAGAGGCGCAAATTCCGTGCGGGCTTTCCGCGACCCCAGGCTAAGGCGATCGGGCGAATGCATGGATCACCGGGATCATCGCCTAGCGGCCATCGAGTGATACCGATTTCTGGCAGGGCGAAATTCATTCGGTGGGCCAAAAACAGCCGCTTGTTGCCACCACGTTCTCAACGCGGGAGGCTCAGCAACGCAAAAGCAAGCGGAGATAAGACCATCCCCGGACAGATCGTCTGGCGGGTGCCCGCCATCACAAGTTTACCGCTTCCTCGCACCACGAAATTCTTCTCGATTTGGAGTTGCTCGCACATGACTGTTATCGATCCTCGCCCGACGCTGAATGCTCCCGATGACGACCCTTATCTCTGGCTGGAAGACATCGATGGCGAGAAGGCCTTGATTTGGGTCACCGAGCAATCGGCGCGAACGCTGGCACGCTTTGGCGGGCCGCGGTTCGAAGGAGACCGCGACGTGCTCACAGGGATTTTCGATCGCCCTGACAGGATTGCCTGGATCATGCGCCGCGACAAATACCTCTACAATTTCTGGCGAGATGCCGAAAATCCGAGAGGTTTGTGGCGCAGAACAACGCTTGCCGCCTACTTAACGGCAAAGCCGGAGTGGGAGATCGTTCTCGACGTGGATGCCCTCGCCAAGACCGAAGGAAAGGACTGGATTTGGGGCGGCGCCTCGGTCGAACCCGGAAGACGTGAAAGAGCCGTCCTTCGCCTGTCGCTCGGTGGCGGCGATGCGGTCGTGCATCGCGAGTACGATCTAACCGCACGAAGCCTCGTCCCAGACGGCTTCAATCTGCCGGAGGCCAAAGGCCACATCGCCTGGCTCGATCACGACACTCTTTTGCTTTCCAGTGCTCTTGGCGACGGCATGGCCACGCGCTCCGGCTATGCGCGCACCGTGCGATTATGGAGGCGTGGCGCAGATCCGCTCACCGCGCCGGTTATCTTCGAGGCGAGTTCCGATTCCATGCTCGTATTCGGCCATCTGGATCGCACCGCGGCGAGCGAACGCGTTTGGTTCACCGAGCGACGCGCCTTTTTCGATGCAATCGGCTGGATCGGCGACAGGAGCGGTCCGAAGACGCAGATCGATCTTCCTCGAGATGCTAGCTGGGACGTCTTCGGTGATTGGCTTGCGGTGAAGTTGCGTAACGCATGGACGGTCGCAGGAACGACCCATGCGGCTGACGCGCTGATCGGCATCTCCCTATCCTCATTCATCGCTGGCGCGCGCAGCTTTACCACGCTCTTTCAACCTGGCAGCAGGTGCGCCCTGCAGTCCTTCTTCTGGAATGACGGAAAGCTCGTCGTATCTCTCCTCGACAATCTCATCCCGCGCTTCGATATGGTCACGCCCGGACGACGGGATTGGACGCGCCGAACCTTGGACACCATGCCCGATGCGACGACCGTTCGAGCCTGGCCGTTCGATGCGGAAGTTCACGAGCGTAATGGAGAAGTCCTCGTTTCGGCCGAAGATCCGGTGACGCCAGCGCAGCTTCTCTTGTTCAATCTCAACGGGGCGGCGAGTCTCGGCTCGCCCGTGGTCCTGAAACGCGATCCAGAGAATTTCGACGCATCCGGACTGGTGGCCACGCGTCACGAGGCGGTTTCGACGGATGGTGAGATGATCCCCTATACACAGGTCGGCCCGGAGAACGCAAATGGAGAGGCGCCGGTTCACCTCACCGCATATGGCGGATACGGCAAATCGGTTCTGCCCCGCTACAACTCCGCGATAGGCAAGCTGTGGCTTGAACCCGGCGGCACGAGCGTGGTGGCCAACATCCGCGGCGGCGGCGAGTTCGGTACACGCTGGCACGAGGCTGGACGAAGGGCCGGTAGGCGTCTTGCCCATGACGATTTCGCCGCCGTGGCTGCCGACCTGGTGCGCCGGGGTGTCACACGCCCAGAGCGGATCGCCGCAGAGGGCGGTTCAAATGGCGGCCTCCTGATCGCCAACATGTTGACCCGCTATCCCGAGCGTTTCGGCGCGCTCTTCTGCACCGTCCCAGTTCTCGACCTGCGTCGTTACACGAAGCTCCTCGCCGGTGCGAGCTGGATCGACGAAAAGGGTGATCCCGACAAGCCGGAGGATTGGGCCTTTCTCAGTCAAATGTCTGCCTATCACACAGCCGAAGCAGAGCGATCCTACCCGCCCATCCTGCTCGCCACCAGGAGACAGGACGACCGCGTCCACCCGGGGCACGCACGTAAGATGGCTGCAAAGCTGCAGGCACTCGGCTGCCCTGCCTACTTCTACGAAGCTGAGGTCGGCGGTCATACCCCCGGGCCGAACAATCGCGAGCGGGCGGCCTTCATTGCCCTTGGTTATAGTTTCCTTCGCGATGCAATCGGTTTTCTATAGGGTCCGTCTGGAGGAGGGATCGACCTAAATCGGGGGCAAGTGCCTTGGTCATGAGCGATGTAATCGGCCGTTCGGCCAAGATGACGGCGCTTTATAAGTCGGTGAACGAGACCGGCTTCCTCGATTGCAGCATGGTTCAACGAAATTGGCATCGCCGTCAATTGTCCTGTCTTCTCTGCGATGTGCTCGCGCCGGCGGCTGACGTTTGAGAGATCCTTAAGTGAGGCGAGGCCGCCTTTCTCCGTGCATCCGATCTGAACAGGCTCATGTTCAAGCATGCTTCCTCAGGAAAGCGCATGGCGTTCTGGACGCGGTCGGTCCTTTCAGCATCAAAACCATAGGGACGCGCAATGCCGCCAATCATTATCCCCAATGCTCCCATCGTGGATGGGAGCGCGGACCGCGCTGCGCATCTGGTTGATGTACTGCTGACGGATGGACGTGTTGTCGAAGTCGGAGAGCGAGTAAACGCGCCGCTAGGCGCCCACGTCTTCGACGCAGCGGGACACTTCGTCATGCCAGGCCTGATCGATTGTCACGTGCATGTCGCGGCCGCGACCGCAAACCTTGCAGTCAATGCTATGCTGCCCAACACTCTCGCTGCGCTCTACTGCAAATACCCGCGCGGAATGCTTGGCCGCGGCTTTACGGCAGTTCGCGACATGGGCGGCGCTGATTAAGCGTTGGTGGAAGCTGTTCATCGCGTTCGTCTGCCAGTACCGTGGATGCGAGCGGCTCGAACACGTCGAAATCCGCTGTGTCGGCGGCGTAACCGCGTGGGCAATTTTCGGCGCCGTCACGACGGTGTGCTGCAAAAGTTACAAGACCGTAATAAAGCAGGCGTCTGCAATTAATTGCATCACTTCCATCGAAGGCGCCTTGTCGCATGATCGCCCGACATCCGTTACTCGGACACTTTCGCCCGCGCCGGAGTTGGTAACACGCGGCGACACGTCAATTTCGCTTTTGAAAGTGAGACAATACGCTCAGAAGCAACCGGAGTGGGCCCTTAGACGTTTCCTTCAACTCCGCCCCGACCTAAGACACAGCGAATGCGCGGCCGGGGAGGGGGATTGCAAGGCCCCGACCGCCAGATATGACGGTCGCAGTGCATTCCAGTTAAGCTGTCCGACATTGCGGCCGGTCAGAACTGGATCGGCGCCTGAACGGCTGCCTGTCTAGCGAAGCACCGGTTCTCCGTGGAAGCGGCGCTTTGATGGTTTTGAGACGCCAAATCCGACCTCCATCATCAAGCGCGGCCTCTGTTTTGCCAAGGTGCCCATATGAAAGCCAAAAGGATCCTCGACGAAGCCAGAACCCGCTTTGCCGGTCAAAGTGATGGCATTTTCTTCGCCATAGAAATCCAGCACCTCATGCGCCGGATGGCCGACCAGCAGAGTCAACTGATGCTTCAAACGCCGACGGTTGTGGCTGCCGCGCACATAGACATGCGGGCCGGAATCGGCATCGACGTCGGAAAGATAAAAGAAGAACTTCAGCATTCGCCAATCATCAAGATCGAAGTGAAACTTGAAGGAAGCGCGGCTCAGATCCGCATCCGAGGCTTTTTTTGTTGGAAAGCTCCACCACGTCCGCGTGGTGATCAATCTTGCATTGCCACCGAGATAATGCCTTGCCACGTCCAGAAGCAGCGGATCTTGCTGAACGGCGACGACGGCGTCACATCGTAAAACCCGTTCGTAATGGTGGCCGCTCAGTATCGTGCGACCGAGCCATTGCTCGGTTTCGGTATGGTCACCAGCCAGAAATTCAAGCCTGCGGTCGAAATTGCCGAAGCAGGGCGTCTCATGTCCAAAACGTGCAATTTCCTCGTGAATTGCGGTTGGTAGGGTCAAGCCGGCAAATATGCCCGTTTGTCTCAGTTCGGCTGCGATCGTCTTTGCGCTGAGATCGCCAAACATCGAGGGCTTGCGACTTTCCGGCCGCGGCACTGGTCTTGCGGTCAGCCAATGCGCCTTGCGCAACGGCATCGTGCGCGCCAGCAGGAACATTGGGAGCCAAGCCGGGTTCTCTCGCATATCCGTCAGATAGGTTGGAATTCGGGACGCGATGCGGCGAAATACGCCGCCGTTGCGCGCGATCGTTTCGAGGTCCTTCGGATTGGAGTTTGCGGAACTGAGCATTCGATGGCCTTTCATGGATGATAGAATTTTCCGGTGCCGGCAAGAACCTCCGCGCGAATGGTGTTATCCTCGGCAAACTTAAGTGTTCCTGTTCGATGCTTCGAAAAACCCGCGAAATCAACGGGCCGTTTTTGCAATCGACCGGGCGACGGAATATTCAAACGCGGCATGCTCTCGCACGCCGCGTTTGTTGTTCTCTTCCAGGGTAGGATTCGTTCAAGGGAATGTGTCGTTGCTCCTCTCATCGAAACCAGATTTGATACCCCAGAATTGATATCAAAGTCAGTTGGACCTAGACCAATGAACGAAAGTCCGGGGCATCGACTTTGATTCCATGTCTCAACAATATCTCTCCTCATGTTACTCGTGCCAAATGCGCGAATGCGATCAAAGTCGCAGGCATTGGGGCCCACCCCTTATTACCGCGTTGTTTTGAGCCGCCCATCGATTGGCGGCTTGCTTTTGTTACTCCAATGCCCCACAGGCTTGGCAAATGGATTGTTTGGATGGAGCTCATTCACGACATGAATAATTCTAGACATAGCTCCACGATTGGAAGGTTACCGCGGACTGCTATCTACGCGTGATGCTAAGCGACACCGGCGTTTGGGCATGGCATTTTCTTGTTGAAGATCCCCGCCGAATATCAGATAGCCCAGGCGTTTAGGAGCGGTGGATAGAGCGGGTCCTAGATTTTCCCTGAACGCGCTCTCGGTGATCAACCCCTTTGGCGAACCGTTTTGCTGAAGAGGCAGTTGGTATGTTCTCCCGCGCCGGTTTGCCACGATCGCGCCGGCATTCTTGGAGTAACGAAGCGAATGTTTTCCGGCGATCGCGTGGGGCCGGAGCCCTTTAATGTCAAGGTTCTGGCTTGGTTCGAAATTTTAGCCCCACCTCGCAATGCCCGGAGCCGTGCCTTGATAAGCGACCTCTCGAAACGCCCAACGAGGCAGACCTGATGCAAACTCTCAGACCGGCATCCTTTCGTTTCGGCCGAACCCCCACGCAAATGTGCACTCGATGTACTTGATTTCGGCCAATTTATATTCTTTCAATGGGCATGATGATCGATGGCATGGATGGCATGCGTCCACGCTATGGATGAAGGAAAACATGCGTTTTAAAGGCCTTGATCTAAATCTCCTCGTCGTGCTTGACGCGCTCATGACCGAGCGTAACCTTACGGCAGCCGCACGCAGCATCAATCTCAGCCAGCCGGCAATGAGCGCGGCCGTCGCCCGGCTGCGGACATATTTCCGCGACGAGCTCTTTACGATGGCTGGCCGTGAACTTGTCCCAACGCCGCGTGCGGAAAGGCTCGCTTCGCCAGTCCGCGAGGCTTTGCTCTATATCCAGCTCTCCATTATTTCCTGGGAGCCGTTTGATCCCGCTCAATCTGATCGTTGCTTCAGGATCATCCTCTCCGACTACGTCACGCTTGTGTTTTTTGAAATGGTCGTTGAGCGCGTGGCGCGGGAGGCTCCCGGCGTCAGCTTCGAATTTCTGCCTGTTTCCGACGATTTCGAGGAGCTCCTCCGGCGCGGCGATGTCGACTTTCTCATTATGCCGGAAGTGTTCATGTCGAAACATCCGCATGCCGCACTGTTCGATGACATATTCGTGTGCGTAACCTGCGGGACGAACAAACAGCTGTCCGAGCCATTTACATTCGAGCAATACATGTCGATGGGCCATGTAGCGGTCAAGTTCGGAAATACGCGCAAGCCGGCCATCGACGAGTGGTATTTGCACGAGCACGGTTTCAAGAGACGTGTTGAGGTCGTCGTACAGTCCTTCAGCATGATCCCGCCCATGTTGTCGGGTACCAACCGCATTGGGACCATGCCTCTGCGGCTCGCGCAATATTGTGCAAAAACGACGCCCCTGCGGATCGTCGAGCTCCCGCTGCCGATCCCCGCATTGACAGAGGCCGTCCAATGGCCCGCGCTTCACAATACCGATCCGGCAAGCCTCTGGATGCGGGAGACGTTAATGCAGGAGGGGGCTCGCATGGTTTCGCCGCGCGTCACGGAACATCAAAGCGCTCCGAGAACTAAGCCCGGTCGTTTCAAAGTCTCCGCCGGGTGAAAACACTGCTCGTTTCACGCAGCTGCGACGTGCGCAAAGCCGGCGAATAGTTCCGGTGTCTCAGCCTACACTCGACGGCCGGCAATGACGATTGCCGTGCTCATGCAGATGTCCGCGTTTTGCCGCTCCACCTGATACGAATGGAGATCGCACGCTACGCCTCTTCTTTGCTGAGGAACGCGAAGCTCGCTGATCCTGCTGCTGGTCGCTGCGAATCTGCGGCACCCCGATCGTCAGCCTTTATCGGCTTCAGGTAAGGCCTCCGACACCCTGCGTCCGATTTGTCGGACCCGCGACACAGGCTTGTCCACTCCGGCCTTTTGTTTTCTTCAGCCTAAATAGCTGAAAAACAATCAAGAGAGTTTTCCTTCCAGTCGACCGCCACATTGGCACGAGTTTTGAAACACTTGCCTGCGGGCGGCGCGAGCTGCCGACCTATTCCGCGATGGATGGAACGAAAGAAGGAAGGCAACATGTCAGCTTTGCGTCAAATCGCATTCTACGGCAAGGGGGGCATCGGCAAGTCCACTACCTCCCAAAATACGCTCGCGGCCCTCGTCGATCTCGGGCAGCAGATCCTCATCGTCGGCTGCGATCCCAAAGCCGACTCCACCCGGCTGATCCTGAACTCGAAGGCGCAGGACACCGTCCTGCATCTGGCGGCAGAGGAAGGTTCGGTGGAAGACCTCGAACTCGAGGACGTGCTCAAAATCGGATATAAAGGCATCAAGTGCGTGGAGTCCGGCGGCCCGGAGCCGGGCGTTGGTTGCGCCGGTCGCGGCGTCATCACCTCCATCAACTTCCTCGAGGAAAACGGCGCCTACGACAATGTCGACTATGTCTCCTATGACGTGCTCGGCGACGTGGTGTGCGGCGGCTTCGCCATGCCGATCCGCGAGAACAAGGCCCAGGAAATCTACATCGTCATGTCCGGCGAAATGATGGCGCTTTATGCGGCAAACAATATCGCCAAGGGCATCTTGAAATATGCCCATGCAGGCGGCGTGCGGCTCGGCGGTCTGATCTGCAACGAGCGTCAGACGGACCGCGAAGTCGACCTCGCCGAGGCGCTGGCTTCCAGGCTCAATTCCAAGCTCATTCACTTCGTGCCGCGCGACAACATCGTCCAGCACGCCGAACTCAGGAAAATGACAGTCATCCAGTATGCGCCGGAGTCCAAACAGGCCGGAGAATATCGCACGCTGGCTGAGAAGATCCACGCCAATTCGGGTCAAGGGACCGTCCCGACCCCGATCACCATGGAAGAGCTCGAGGACATGCTGCTCGACTTCGGCATCATGAAGACCGACGAGCAGATGCTTGCCGAACTTCAGGCCAAGGAATCGAAGGTGGCGGCCGCCCACTAACTGCCGCTTTCGACAGGACGCGCCGGCGCCCCAACCCGGCGCGTCCTTCCCCGAGAACGCGCCTTTGCGCGCGGCATCAACCGAACCTTAAAAGAGGGCAGGCCCAATGAGCCTCGACTACGAGAATGACGGCGCTTTGCATGAAAAGCTCATCGCGGACGTGCTGTCGCAGTATCCGGACAAAGCGGCCAAGCGCCGCAACAAGCACCTCAGTGTTGCAACGGGTGGAGAAGGGGCCGACGAGGAGGACAACGTCCTTTCCGAATGCAGCGTCAAATCGAATATCAAATCCATTCCGGGCGTCATGACGATCCGCGGCTGCGCCTATGCTGGTTCCAAAGGTGTCGTGTGGGGTCCGATCAAGGATATGGTCCATATCTCACACGGGCCCGTCGGTTGCGGCCAATATTCCTGGTCGCAGCGTCGCAATTATTATGTCGGCACGACAGGGATCGACACCTTCGTGACGATGCAGTTCACCTCCGACTTCCAGGAAAAAGACATCGTTTTTGGCGGCGACAAGCGGTTGGAAAAGATCATTGATGAGATCCAGGAATTATTCCCGCTGAACAATGGCGTCACCGTTCAGTCCGAATGCCCGATCGGTCTGATTGGCGACGACATCGAGGCGGTATCGCGCAAGAAGGCGAACGAATACGAAAAGACGATCGTACCGGTGCGCTGCGAGGGCTTCCGCGGCGTATCGCAATCCCTTGGCCATCATATCGCCAACGATTCCATCCGCGACTGGGTTTTTGACAAGGGGGGTGTCGAGTTCGAGGCGGGTCCCTACGACATCAATGTCGTTGGCGATTACAATATCGGCGGCGACGCCTGGGCCACGCGCATCCTCCTGGAGGAGATGGGGTTGCGCGTGGTCGGCAACTGGTCGGGAGATGCCACGCTTGCCGAAGTGGAGCGTGCGCCCAAGGCCAAGCTCAACCTCATCCACTGCTACCGGTCGATGAACTACATCTGCCGGCACATGGAGGAAAAATACGGCATCCCGTGGATGGAATACAATTTCTTTGGTCCCTCGCAGATCGACGCCTCCCTGCGCAAGATTGCCAAGCATTTCGGGCCGGAAATCGAGGAAAAGACCGAAAGAGTCATCGCCAAGTACCGGCCTTTGGTCGATGCCGTCATCGCCAAATACCGGCCGCGCCTCGAAGGCAAGACGGTGATGCTCTACATCGGCGGTTTGCGCCCTCGTCACGTGGTCACGGCCTACGAGGATCTCGGCATGGAGATCGTCGGCACAGGCTACGAGTTCGGCCATAACGACGACTATCAGCGCACCGGCCACTACGTAAAAAAAGGCACGCTCATCTATGACGACGTGAGCGGTTACGAACTGGAAAAGTTCATCGAGGGAATTCGTCCCGATCTCGTTGGCTCCGGTATCAAAGAAAAGTACCCGGTGCAGAAGATGGGCATCCCGTTCCGACAGATGCATTCGTGGGATTATTCCGGCCCGTATCATGGCTACGACGGCTTTGCGATCTTCGCCAAGGACATGGATCTCGCCATCAATAATCCAGTCTGGGATCTCTACGACGCCCCCTGGAAAAAAAAGGCCGCGCCGGCTGAGGCGGTTGCGGCCGAATGAGGGCCTGGCCTGTCTTGGAGCAGGGGCAGGCCAGGCTCTCCTGTCGGACTTGATCCGCACACCTGAAAGATGACGTCCCTTTGCCGCCACCGGTGCGGCACGATGAAAAGAAAGGTGATTACCATGCCGCAGTCGGCCGAAAAAATTCTCGACCACGCGCCCCTGTTCCGCGAGCCGGAATACAGACGGATGCTCGCCGAAAAGAAGCTGAATTTCGAATGCCCGCACCCGGACGAGATCGTTGCCGATCAAAGCGAGTTCACCAAGACCTGGGAATATAGGGAAAAAAATCTGGCCCGCGAAGCCCTGGTGGTGAACCCCGCCAAGGCCTGCCAGCCGCTCGGCGCCGTATTCGCGGCCGCGGGCTTCGAGCGGACCATGTCCTTCGTCCATGGCAGCCAGGGCTGCGTTGCCTATTACCGGTCGCACCTATCGCGACATTTCAAGGAGCCTGCGTCGGCGGTTTCGTCCTCGATGACCGAAGACGCGGCGGTATTCGGCGGGCTGAAGAACATGGTCGATGGGCTTGCCAATACCTACGCACTCTACGATCCGACGATGATTGCCGTCTCGACCACCTGCATGGCGGAGGTGATCGGCGACGACTTGCACGGCTTCATCGAAAACGCCAAGAGCGAAGGCTCGGTCCCCGCGGACCTAGATGTTCCGTTCGCCCACACCCCCGCCTTCGTCGGCAGCCACGTCGATGGTTATGACGGCATGGTCAAGGGCATTCTGGAGCATTTCTGGAAGGGCAGGGAGCGAAAGGAATTCAATGGAACCATCAACATCGTTCCAGGATTCGACGGCTTCTGTGTCGGCAACAACCGCGAGCTCAAGCGCCTGCTCGACCTCATGGACGTGTCGTATACGCTCATTCAGGACGCCTCCGATCAGTTCGATACCCCGTCGGACGGCATGTACCGCATGTATGACGGCGGCACGACCATCGAAGACGTCAAGGACGCGCTCGATGCCGAAGCGACGCTGTCGCTGCAGCACTACAATACCCGTAAGACGCTGGAATATTGCAATGAGCTCGGGCAGACGACGGCCTCCTTTCACTACCCGCTTGGGGTCAAGGCGACCGACGAATTGCTGATGAAAATCTCGGAGATTTCCGGCAAGGAAATCCCTTCGACGATCGGCTTGGAGCGCGGCCGGCTTGTCGACGCCATGGCGGACAGCCAAGCCTGGCTGCACGGTAAGAAATACGCGATCTATGGCGATCCCGATTTCGTCTATGCGGTAGCCCGGTTCGTGATGGAGACCGGCGGCGAGCCGATCCATTGCCTGGCCACCAACGGCACCTCGGCTTGGGAACGCGAGATGAAGGACTTGCTTGCATCCTCGCCCTTTGGAAAGGATGCCAAGGTCTGGGCGGGTAAGGACCTCTGGGCGCTGCGCTCGCTGCTCTTCACCGAACCGGTGGACCTGCTGATCGGCAATTCCTATGGCAAATATCTGGAGCGTGACACCGGCACGCCGCTGATCCGCCTGACGTTTCCGATTTTCGACCGGCACCATCATCATCGTTTCCCGCTGATGGGCTACCAGGGGGGCTTGCGTGTCTTAACGACGATCCTCGACACGACCTTCGACAAGCTTGACCGCGAGACGAGCAAAATAGGTGTCACGGACTATTCCTATGACCTCACACGCTAACAGCAAAGACCCGCTTGGCACCCCCGACGTCTTGCGTTCGGCGTCTCAAACCGGCGCAAGCCGCTCGCTCGATGCCAAGATCCAGGAAGTCTTCGACGAGCCCGCCTGCGAGATGAACCGCGGCAAAGATGACAGCGTGCGCAAGAAGGGCTGTTCGAAGCCGCTCACTCCCGGGGCGGCGGCTGGCGGCTGCGCTTTCGATGGGGCCAAGATCGTGCTGCAGCCGATCACCGACGTCGCGCACCTGATCCATGCGCCGCTCGCCTGCGAAGGCAATTCCTGGGACAATCGCGGCACGGCTTCGTCCGGACCGATGCTCTGGCGCACGAGCTTCACCACCGACCTCACAGAACTCGACGTGGTGATGGGCCACGGCGAGCGGAAACTGTTCAAAGCGATCCGCGAGATCAAGGAGACCTATGCGCCGCCGGCGATCTTCGTCTATTCGACCTGCGTCACGGCACTGATCGGCGACGATATCGAAGCCGTCTGCAAGCGTGCTGCAGAAAAATTCGGCTTGCCGGTGGTGCCGGTCAATGCGCCGGGCTTCGCCGGCTCCAAGAACCTCGGAAACAAGCTCGCCGGCGAGGCGCTGCTCGATCATGTCATCGGCACGGTGGAGCCCGACGATGCCGGCCCTTACGACATCAATATCCTCGGCGAATTCAACCTCTCCGGCGAGTTCTGGCTGGTAAAGCCGCTTCTTGACCGGCTCGGTATCCGCGTGCGCGCCTGTATTCCCGGTGACGCGCGCTATCGTGACATTGCCTCAGCCCATCGTGCCCGGGCAGCGATGATGGTGTGCTCGACCGCACTCATCAATCTTGCCCGCAAGATGGAGGAGCTCTGGGATATTCCGTTCTTCGAAGGTTCCTTCTACGGCGTCACCGACACTTCGCAATCCCTGCGGCAGATCGCTGAGCTGCTCGTGAAGAAGGGCGCCGATCCCGAAATTCTTCAGCGCACCGAGGCACTGATCGCAGAGCAGGAGGCGATTGCGTGGAAGAAGCTCGCGGCATACCGGCCGAGGCTTCAAGGCAAGCGCGTGCTGCTCAACACAGGCGGCGTAAAGGCCTGGTCCGTCGCCCATGCGCTGATGGAGATCGGCGTCGAAATTGTCGGCACCTCGACCAAGAAATCGACGGCCGAAGACAAGGAGCGCATCAAACAGATTCTGAAGGAAGACAACCATATATTCGAATCGATGCGGCCGAGCGAGCTTTATGACTTTCTGGCGGAACACAAGGCCGACATCATGTTGTCGGGCGGGCGCACGCAATTCGTCGCGCTGAAGGCCAAAACGCCTTGGCTCGATATCAATCAGGAACGCCATCACCCCTATGCCGGCTATGACGGCATGGTGGAGCTCGTTCGCCAGATCGATCTTGCTATTCACAATCCGATCTGGAGTGCGGTGCGGGAGCCGGCGCCCTGGGAATGCCAGCCTGCAATCGAGGAAGGAGTGCCAAGCGCGCACAGTGACACGGAAGCCTTCCACCTCTCAAGACCGTCGTCGGCACTATCGCCGGTGGCTTCCGCAAGTATTGGGGAAAGCTGATGGCATGCATTCTTCCGCAGACCAAGTCGGCGGCAGTCAATCCGCTGAAATCGTCGCAGCCCCTGGGTGCAGCCATGGCATTTCTCGGCGTCGACGGTGCGATACCGCTGTTTCACGGCAGCCAAGGCTGCACCAGCTTCGCGCTCGTGCTTTTTGTGCGCCATTTCAAGGAAGCCATTCCCTTACAGACAACGGCGATGGACGGCGTGGCGACGATCCTCGGCGGCGCCGGCAATCTGGAAGAGGCGCTCCTTAATCTCAAGACGCGCGCAAAACCGAAGCTGATCGGGATCTGCACGACGGCGCTGGTGGAAACCCGCGGCGAAAATTTTGCGGGCGATCTTGCCAATATCAAGCTGGAGCGGGCTGAAGAGCTTGCAGGTACCGAGGTCGTACTGGCGAGCACACCGGATTTCGACGGTGCGATCGAGGAGGGCTGGGCCAAGGCCGTCACCTCCATGATCGAAGGCATCACGATCCCAGGCGCGCGGTCCCGCGATCTGAAGAAGATTGCGATCCTGCCTGCTTGGCATTTGACGGTCGCCGATATCGAGCATCTGCGCGAAACGGTCGAGAGCTTTGGTTTGAAGCCGGTGATCCTGCCGGATATTTCCGGCTCGCTCGACGGCACGGTTCCCGACGACCGTTGGGTGCCGACCACCTATGGCGGCACGAAGATCGAGGAAATCCGGGAACTCGGAACTTGCTTCCAGGCAGTCGCGATCGGCGAACATATGCGCACGGCCGCCGCGGCGCTGCAGGCCAAGACCGGCGTGCCTTGTGTCCTCTTCGAGCAGCTTGTCGGCATGAAGGCGATCGATCGTTTCATGACCATGTTGGCGATGATCGCCGGCAATCCAATCCCGGCTACCGTGCGCCGCCGCCGCGCGCAGTTGCAGGACGCGCTACTCGACGGCCATTTTCATTTCGGCGGCAAGCGGATCGCGATAGCCGCAGAGCCGGATCATCTCTTTCAACTTGCGACGTTCTTCAAGGGCATGGGCGCTGAAATAGTCGCCGCGGTGACGACAACCGGCACCAACTGTATTCTGCAGAAGGTGCCGGCAGACGCCGTGCAGGTCGGCGATCTTTCCGATCTCGAGAGCATGGCGCGTCACGCTGGCGGTGATTTGATTGTAACCCATTCCCATGGCCGTCAGGCGGCCGAGCGGCTTGGCATGCCGCTGATGCGCGTTGGTTTTCCGATCTTCGATCGGTTGGGCAGCCCGCATAAGAAAACCATTCTCTATGAGGGTGTCCGAAACTTCCTGTTTGAGGCCGCCAACATTTTCCAGTCGAACTGCCGCCAGCCGAGCCCCGAAGCGCTCAATCCCTTGCAAGACATGGAGGCAAAAAATGACCGCTGTGCGACGTCTTTCACTCGTCACTGACGAGGGACCGGCACCTGTCCCAAAGTGCCCGAAGGGAGTGCTGCGCGTCGCGATCGCGACACAGGACCTGAAGAGGCTGAATGCACATTTCGGATCTGCCAAGCTTTTTGCCGTCTATGACGTCACCCCGACCGGCTGGGAAATCGTCGAAGCTGTCGATTTTGGTGAGGTAACCGACGAAAGCGGTCGGCACGCGAACGACGGTGGTGATCGCATCACGATGAGGGTCGAGGCGCTGAAGGGCTGTCACCTGCTGTTCTGCCTGGCGATCGGCGGCCCCTCTGCCGCAAAAGTGGTCTCGGCAAAAATTCATCCGATTAAGGTGCCACAGCCATCATCCATCGAGGAGGTACTGACCCGCACACAAACCATGCTGAAAGCCGCTCCGCCACCATGGCTGCGCAAGGTGCTTGCAGATGCCGGCATGGGCGTCCCCAAACCTTTCTTCGACAACGAAGATTAGAGGAGATCGCCGATGACCTCGCCCACCGCTTTCGAAAACACAGTCGCTCATGGCGATAGCAACGTTATGGCAACGCCGTTCATGAAATGCCTTATTCGCCTGGTGAGGGCGCAGGACACCCATGGGGCGTGGGAAGGAAAATCGAACACTGACCTGCTTGCCGATTTCATTGTGACGAAGGAGCAGCGCCACGAAATGCCGATCATCGGTGATCCGGATCCGGACGTGATATGGAGGCTCCAAATCTTCTACACCTGCGTGGGACTAGGAATCGAGGAGCGCTCTGGCCTTCTCGCATCGTCGATCGTGACGATGAACCCTGAAGGCTTCGGGCGTGTCGTTCTCACGACGGGGCGTTTGGTCCTTTTGTCTAAGACCCTTCGAGACGTGCACCGCTTCGGCTTCGAGACACTTCGCAAACTGGCTGATGCCGGTGCGAAACTGGTCGATGATGCGATCGCCACCATCGAAGCTCATCCCGACGTGGCGCGGGCGTCATGAAATCGGTTTTCGAGGAAAGAGATCATGTCAGACATTGTGGAGCAGCTTAAGAAGGTCCGCCAACTGCAGTCACGCGCAGCAACTGCGAAAATGGAGTTGCACGATCTTGCCGAGGACCTCCCGGTCAACTGGCCTAAAATCAATAAGATCGCACAGAAAACATTTGACGCATTCGCCGAGCTGGACGCCGCAAAAAAAGACCTTGCCGCATTGGAGGAGGCACGATGACGGCGCCTTTCGTCACGCGCGATGGTTCCAGCTGGGTACCAGAATATCTAACCGCTATCGATGGCAAAACCTGCATCGGCTGCGGTCGCTGCTTCAAAGTCTGCTCGCGCGAGGTCATGAAACTTTATGGCGTCGATGAATCGGGTGAAATCCTCGGCGTCTGTGATGACGAGGACGACGACTTCGATGGCGAGCTCAATCGTATGATCATGGTTGTGGACCAAGCCGGACGCTGTATCGGGTGCGGGGCCTGCGCCCGCGTCTGCCCCAAGAACTGCCAGATTCATATTGCTGCTGACAAGCTCACTACATGTGCGGGCGTATAAAACCGGAGAACGGCGATGCCTTTTTCAACTTTCTGTCGCCTCCTGCATATGGTCATGTGCGCGAGCCTTCTGGGCACTTATTTCGTTTCACATTCCATCCTCAGGGCAATGGTCACGACGCTGGATATTTGGCTTCTTCTTCAGGTGGCCTATTTCGCAAGCGTGCTTTTTTTGATCTGGCGCGCCAGTTGCGCTTCAAAGAGGAGCGAGCGGGCCTTGCGTTTCGATGATCTCGAGGAAATGCGCTATCGGCCAGAGCATTGCGAAAATAAAGACTGAACTACTCCGTTGTCTTCAGCTCGGCTCGATGGTGCGGTTTGCTGCCGTTGAGGGGTCGGGAACAGATCAGTTGCGAGCCTCGGGCTGCTTGGAAGACATTGATCATCGAGCATGACGTTGTTGGAACAACTACACGACATGACCGTCGGCGATCGCTTCCACGGGGTCGCAACCTGAAGAGTTCATTGCTGTCGGTCGCGTTGACGCTGAAGCGCAGAGCACTGGCATTCAGGTTGCGTCGCCTCGATGACCAACGAAGGCGAGGGGACAATGGGATCTTTGGAACGCGGGAGAGTGCCGTCAGTAGCTTAAGGGTCATGCATAGCTGACTTGGATTTGAGGCCACATTTGGAGAAAAAATGCTGAAAAATTTCGAACGATATCCCCTTACCTTCGGCCCCACGCCTATCGAAAAGCTTGACCGCCTCAGTGAGTATCTAGGAGGAAAGGTGGAGATCTACGCCAAGCGCGAGGACTGCAATTCGGGTCTTGCGTTCGGCGGCAACAAGCTGCGCAAACTCGAATACATCATCCCGGACGCCATCGCGTCGAAAGCCGATACGCTCGTGTCGATCGGTGGGGTGCAATCCAATCACACGCGCATGGTGGCCGGGGTCGCCGCCAAGATCGGCATGAAATGCCTTCTGGTGCAGGAGAACTGGGTACCATACGAGGACGCGGTATACGAGCGTGTCGGCAATATTCTTTTAAGCCGGATCATGGGAGCGGAGGTGCGGTTGGTCGATGACGGCTTTGATATCGGCATCCGCAGCAGTTGGGAACAGGCGCTCGACGAGGTCAAGCAAAAGGGTGGCAGACCCTATGCGATTCCAGCTGGCGCATCTGTCCACAAATATGGCGGTCTCGGCTATGTGGGCTTTTCTGAGGAAGTCCGCGCACAGGAAAAACAGCTTGGTTTTGCCTTTGACTATATCGTTGTTTGCACGGTGACAGGCTCGACGCAAGCAGGCATGGCCGTCGGGTTCGCCAAGGATGGGCGACAGCGAAATGTGATCGGTATAGATGCTTCCGCCACTCCCACCCAAACCAGGGCGCAGGTGCTCGGCATTGCCCAGCACACTGCAAAGCTCGTCGAACTCGGCAGGGAAATCACCAACGATGACGTGGTATTGCTCGCGCATTACGCGCACCCACGTTATGGCATTCCTTCCGAGGAAACGAAGGAGGCGATTCGCCTTTGTGCTCGGCTAGAAGGAATAATTACTGATCCCGTTTATGAGGGCAAATCGATGCAAGGGATGATAGATCTCATCAGCAAAGGCTTCTTTCCAGAAGGATCTAGGATTCTGTTCGTGCATCTCGGCGGCGCACCGGCAATTAATGCTTACAGCGACACGTTTCGAAACGGCTGACGCTCACATATAACAGTGGGCTTCCCCGCTGGCATCGTGGAGCCGCTGTTTTAAGAATTATTCTCCGCGATAATAGGATATTGAGCGGTTCGAGTTTTATCAGCTCGACGTCAACTGACGTTGGGGAGGTCCTGCGGAACGTCGTTCTCCGAAAGCTTTGCCGCACCGATACTCTCGCGAACGATCGAGAGACCGCGACGCAGATCAACCTCTGTGATGATAAGGGCAACAAGGAACTTCAATACCTCGCCCCGCCCACCACAGGTTTCGATCACCAGGCCGCGCCGCAGCGCTTCTGCCTGGATCTTGGCTGGCAACGACGGGTCCTTCTCCGATACAAGACCGTACATCAGTCCTCGGCCCCGTACGGTCAGCCCAAGGTTGGGGAAATCGTTGGCGATCGACTTCAGCTCGTCCGCGAGAATTGCAGATTTGGCAGCGATCTCGGTCTCGAACTTGTTGTCGGCCCAATATGTTTCGAGGGCCGCACGGGCAGCAACGAAAGCGAGATTGTTACCCCTGTAGGTACCGCTGTGCGCACCAGGCGACCAGATATCCAGTTCAGGCTTCAGAAGAACGAGAGCCATCGGCGTGCCGACTGCCGATATCGACTTCGACAAGGTTACGATGTCCGGGACAATCCCAGCCGCTTCAAAGCTGAAGAATTTTCCCGAGCGTCCCACGCCTGCCTGAATGTCATCCAGAATGAGCAGGATTTCATGGCGCTTGGTCAGATCACGCAGCCGCTGCAGCCATTGAAAATTAGCCGGCCTGATGCCACCTTCGCCCTGGATAGCTTCCAAGATGACGGCGGCGGGTTTATCCAAGCCGCTGCTGGGATCGTTGAGCAGCTTCTCGAAGTAATCGAGCGTGTCAACCGAAGGACCGAGATAGCCGTCGTAGGGCAAAGCCGTCACGTGCGCGAGGCTAAACCCCGCTGCAGTCCGGTACTTCTTGTTTCCGGTCGCGGCCAAAGCGCCCGCGCTGACGCCGTGGAATCCATTGGTGAAAGCGACGACGTTTGATCTTTTTGTGACCTGACGGGCAAGCTTGAGTGCCGCTTCGACCGCATTTGTACCCGTGGGGCCCGTAAATTGCAGCTTATAGTTCAAACCCCGAGGCTTCAGGATGTATTTCTCAAAGGCCTCGATGAATGCCCTTTTCGCACTCGTTGCGAGATCGAGCCCGTGAATGATGCCGTCGCGCTGAATGTAATCGAGCAGCGGCTTCTTGAAAGCCGGGTTATTGTGCCCGTAATTGAGGGCGCCTGCTCCCGCAAAGAAGTCGAGATATTCCCGACCATCCGCGTCGATCAGGGTGGTGCCAACCCCGCGATCGAACACGATCGGAAACGACCGGATGTAGCCGCGCACTTCAGATTCGAGGCGCTCGAAAATTCCGATGCCCGCATCACTCTTAGCGACGGATGTCTTGTTCATAACCGCATTCCCCTCGTGATGAGCAACTTTGCGGATCTGCAGCCTCCAGGAGGATCGTCGCAAAGAATTGTCGCGTGCGATGGCGCCTCAGGCGTAGCGCTTCTAGGAGGTGCAAAGTGAGGTCGCTTCGTTGGGCCGGCACGACGGAGCGGCACCCACCGCGACCGCGGGGCCATGATCTCCTAAAATGCGCTTTCCGTGGGTTAAAGTTCTAAGAAATTTCTGCGCCAGTTTTGTTTCGGCTATCGTGAGGCTTCTTAAAATTTGCTGAGAGGGGGATCATTGCGGATCGACCTGCATCTGCCGGACGAGCGATTGTACGCTTGCAGGATTGACCTGCTGCCTGTCAGTCGCCCACTTCCTCGAGCGAGTAGCCGGCGGACCTGACGGTGCGAATGATCCTGCGGGACGATGAACTCTCCAGCGTTCTTCTGAGCCGGCTGACATGGACGTCAACGGTGCGATCACCCACGTGTATGTTGTCCGGCCAGACCGCGTCTATCAACTCGCCTCGGCTAAAGACCCGGCCCGGATTCTCAAGCAGGTGCCGCAGCAAGTTGAATTCAATCGGTCCGAGATGCATCTCTTCGGCATTGCAGCGGACCCGGTGCGTATCAATCCTCATTTCAACGTCGCCACAGCAGAGCGACCTACCGTTTTCAATCTTGTAAGGCTCCGGTCGCGCCAATACTGTCTTTGCGCGCAAATAGTCGAGCAGCTTGGCTGGCGCGATGGGTCGCACGAAGCTCTCGTCAATCCCCGCTTTCAAGAGATCGAGTTGCTGGCCTCCGGCGCCGGGTGCGATCAGCGCTATGACAGGGAGATCGCCAATCTGGAGCTCCTGCTTTAGCCGGCCGCAGATAGTGGGCTCTGCCGCGCTCGTCGGCTGGCAGTCCAACACGACAGCCTGCGCCCCCCGTTCGCCGACAATTGCGAGCGCTTCCTCCAAGCCGTCGACCAACTTACTTGCAAAGCCACCCATCTTCAGAATGTGGCTATAGATCAAATAGAACTCCGCATCTTGCGAGCAGATCAGGACCAGTGGGATCATCGGCGCTCAGCTCCTTCTTTCAATAAAATGCACTTTGATAGCAATCTGCCATGTTGCTCTCCTCTTTGTTCAAACGATCGCGATAGCGCGCGACATGGCTGCACTCAGGCAGCACTCGCCGCGTCGCAACGAAGGACTTCAATATTTGTGCCGACTCGGATGATCTAGCCGAAGGAAGTTTTGCAATTGTATTTCAACAATTTATTCTAAAAAAAACGCGAGATTGTGTTAACAAGTCTGTGTCGTGGAGCCAACAAAGCCTGCAGAATGTGTCGGATGTATTACGTGCAACCGCAATATTTATAAGGATACGAAACATTCGTCGACTCTGTTTCAAGAACCCTGTGTGCTCCTGGCCACCGGAGGCATGCATTAGTCTTCGCTCAAACAGACGAGGACGTCGATACGGTGCGCATGCCGTCCTTATCCTCAACAGTAGAGGATGGTACGCGACGCGGAAACTCAGCAGGCTGCTCGAAATCACTCTGATGTTCTTGCCAGCGCCTCACGAGCTGAACCGGCGAGGAAACGACTAGCGTTTATGCGAGAAATCTGGCTTTTTAATCGCATTTCAAACATCACGACAATATCGTCGCCATCGTTGCGCCACATGGAGCAAGCTCGTCAATCATTCGTGCAAATTTATATCCGTCGGCCTACAGGAATGGAGATTCATTATCATCGCCCTACTCTGTATTGTAAACGAGACTGGCGCCACGCTGAACTAAGCAAATTCAAGGTGAGCGCGACGAACATCCCACCTTTTCTTTTGTGATTGAGGCCGCGGGATAAGCTCCTTCATCGATAGGAGCTGAACGGAATGGTTGTCTTCTCTATTCGGCGTGGTGAGGTCAAGCACCTTCTGACTATCCGCAGCTGCGGTGATTGATGTCTTCGCAGTATCGCGCTTCTCTCCGGGATCGACCTGTGTGGCCCTCCCACTATGGGACCAGAAGAATGAGGCGGAACAATCTAATCGGCGACCTAATCGGCGACCTGATCGCAATAAACGACCGTACCAAGACAACACGCGAACTCACCTCATCCGTCGTCCTGCGAAGGACATCTTTCCACCACCGGCGGAATCTTCTTGTCTCCTTTTTTTTCGTTACCCTGGTTGCTAACTATGCAGCAACAGGCAAGCTCTCCCGTGTCCAGCAGAATTCGGTTCCGTCACTCCACATGCGATGCATGATCACCGCAAGCCGTCGTGCCAACGCTACAACCGCCTTTTGCCTCCCGCGGCGTCTGGCGATATTCATCGCCCACGCTTTTAGCCACGACCATTTCTTGACGTTTACAAGCAGGACTTGTGCTGCTTCGTAAAGCAGGGATCGCATCATCGCGTCACCGCAACAGGATACGCGCCCGACCCGCTTGCTTTCACCAGACTCGTTCAGTTTCGGCGTCAGCCCGAGCACAGAACCGACCGCCTTTGAATGTGCAAACCGCGCAGGAATATCGATGGTTGCCGTATAGGTGAGAGCGACCACGGGGCCGACACCAGGGATCGTCGTCAATCGGCGACAGACTTCATCCTCGCGGACCAAATCCAAAACCTTCTTGTGCAGCTTGGTGAACTCGTTGCGCAACAGTTTGCGTGCAGCCAACAATGGCTGCATGATTTCGTGTAGATCAGGCCTGTCTTCGACGAGCTCATTGATCCGCTCCTCGAATTTGATCTTGCCGACCAATCCGACTTTCAGACCGAAGTTGCGCAACAATCCGCGAATGTCATTCGCGATGGCGATGGCTTTCTCCTGCAAAAGTTTGCGCGCGGTCAGCAATGCTCGGTGCTTCTGGCTCGTCAATGTCTTCACATGCACAGGCCGATAGAGATTGACGCGCATCATCTGGGCCATGCCACGCGCATCGTTGCGGTCCGTCTTATTCGGTTGGGCTTTCAAAAATGCCTTGGCATGCCTGGTCTCGATGCAGATCACCGGCAATCCTGCCTTGGCAAGTCCGTCATAAAGCCATTGCGACAGTGGTCCGGCTTCAAGACCGATCCGCTCAATCTGCCACTTCGGATCCTTGATCACCGAGATCAAATCCTCAGGGTGAGTGGCTACTTTCGTCTCCCGGCAAATCTTGCCTGTCTCATCAACAATGCAGACCGCGGTCTCTTTCACCGACACATCCAGTGCACAATAGTGTTTCATGCTGCGCTTCTCCCTTTGATGTTTGAGGCTGTTGAAAGACATGACCTCGTTTTACCATCAGCCAGAAGCGCAGCACCCCAATCCACAATGGTCAACGCTGAGACGCAAAGCCGAATATCCCATCTAATCGCATTCCGTTCGTCAACGGTGATCTGGGCATTCGGCATTGTCAGCGCGTTGCTGAGCGCGCAGCGCGGCATAGGTGGATTGCTTGGTTCCAGCCTCAGCGGCCATGTTTTGTTCAGAGCTTTCCGGTGCCGGGAGCAGGGTTGTCTCCGCGGTCGACACATGGTCGCCGCACAATGGTCTTCGCAGGTGGGATCGTCCTAATGTTCGAGGCGCAGTCTCAACGAGCTGCAACCACCAGGAGCGGAATGATCCTGCCCACGTCCGCAGCAGGGACGCTCAGTACCCAGAGTTTGATGGCGCGCTGAGGGACGAAGGCCGAGCGTCTCCTATATGGTCGCGCCAGCCGATGCGTTGAACACTTCTCCCGTTTTGAGCATGCTGTGCATGATGACCGCAAGCTTTCGCGCGACCGCCACCGCAGCACGCTTGAAGCCGAGTCGCTCCCGCAGCTTAAGACCCCATTTTTTTAGACCGCTGTCGCTCCTGGCACTGGTTCTCGTCAGAAGCGCTGTCGCGGCTTCATAAAGCAGCCCACGTAATCGATTGTCACCCCTTCGCGAGATATGGCCGTCATAATCGACCTCGCCTGATTGGTAGCGCCGAGTTGTCATTCCGAGCCAAGCGCCAACCGAGCGCGACGTTCTGAAGTTTCCTGGATCTTCAATCGCTGCGACGTAGGAGGCGGCTGTGACAGCGCCTAGTCACACATTATAATACCCATCTTGCTACGTTATTGAAAGTAAAGGGACACTTGCTCCGCATTTGATGATCGCGGACCCTTTGCAGCTCTGACGGTCTCGATCAGATACGGATCTTCGATATCCCGTCGTTTGATGACCCATGGCGCACCCTTACAGTATTGCTCGGCAGGGATAATACCCGTGCGAATCTTTCGTAAGACCGTCATAGAGCTCAGATTAAGCATTTCCGCGGCTTGGGCCAGTGTGACTTGGCCGCGCTCCACCCATTTGCCATCCCGGTGGACTGCGATGCCGTGCACATTGCGGAAGCCTCAGACGCGCGATTGTGTCCATCCGTTCGATCGACCGGTCCGCTTTCCTTCCCGATTCAGCATACCGGCAATGGCCTTGTCAGGCATCATTCGCGCGCAGACGCGGATCAATTTCACCATTTCCGGTTCGCAAGACCATCGTGTCTGACCCCGCCGGTTCTTTCTCACCGTCAGGCGGATGTGATCACCGCACTGCCAATGCAACAGCAAATGAATCTGGTCACCTTCGACACTTGCTATCACCTCGCACAACACCGCCCTGGCAATACGCTTGCGCGTCACCGCAGTGGCCGCCGGATGACGCCAGGCGGCCTCCAGATCTCCTCCCATTTGCAATAGACGCTGGCGTTCCTCGACGCTCAAAGCCGCTGGCCGCTGTCGCAGAAGGGTCTCCAATTCCTCCTCGAGTGTGCGTACGGTCGCCAGGGCATCGTTCCACCGCCGTTCAAGTTCGCGAGCGACCAGACGGTTCTCGGGATCGACCGTGTCATACTGCCGGCGCGCCCTAGCTGCCTCATACCGCGCTCGTTCCAGCGCCAAATCGATCTGGCACTGCTTTTCGCCAGACTGTTGTTCACGCTGCGTGATCGCCTGGACCGCCGTTTCAACGCCGAGCGGCTGCAGCAACCGCACGATCTCGCCACCCACCAACTCATCAACCCGCAGCGCTCCGAACGAGATACAGGGATCTCGCCAGGATTGCTCCGCTTTGCGTCGCAGCTGTAGCGCCCGACATCGCCCTTGGCGCCATGATAACCGACAAGCATCCGGCCGCCGCAATGACCGCAGCGCAATAGACCGGCGAGCAAAACCTCTCTGCGCACCGGCCCGCGCACCATCATACCCTTACCGCTGGCGATATTAGCGATCAGCCGTTGGTTCCTTTCAAAGTCCGCCCATGACAAATAGCCTTCGTGATGCTCAACAAGCAAGACCGCCCAGTCTGAGCGATCTTTGCGACGGCCGCGCACGATTCGCTTGCGGCCATTTTTGATTATCGTCCGACTTCCGGTTCTGCCAAAGGCGTAAGCACCCGCATAAACAGGATTGGTGAGAAGGTTGTTCACCGTTGTGTGGACCGGAAGCTTCCACAGCACCTGCTGCTGTGCCGTGATCCCGGGATTGGTGTACGGCAGCGCGATCTGGTCACTGCAAAGCGATAAGAACACCTGGCGGATGCTTTGCATTGAGTTGGCTCGGTTTGTCTGAACAGTTCCGGGCGTTTCGCTAAGTGGATTTCCGCCTCGATTATGCTGCTACCATCATCGGTGTCAGCGCGTTGAAGTAAGCCTGATCCGGCGTCTGCCGGTCAAGCGATGAATGTGGGCGTCGTTGGTTGTAAAAGCTTATATAACGACCAATTCCGGCACGAGCCTCCGGCACGCTTTTGTAGGCATGGAGATAGATCTCCTCATATTTGATCGACCGCCAGAGCCGCTCGACGAAGACGTTGTCGCGCCATGCGCCCTTGCCATCCATCGAGATTTCAATCCCGGCCTTCTTAAGCACTGAGGTGAAGTCAACGGAGGTGAACTGCGATCCCTGGTCGGTATTGAAGATCTCTGGCCTGCCATATCGGCAAAGAGCTTCCTCGACCGCCTCGATACAAAAAGCCGTCTCCATCGTGATCGACAGCCGCCATGAAAGCACTCGGCGACTGAACCAATCGACGACGGCGCAGAGATAGACAAAGCCCCGCGCCATGGGGACGTAGGTCAGGTCCATTGCCCATACCTGGTTGGGTCTGGTGACCGCCAGCTTCCTGAGCAGATATGGATAGACCTTGTGACCAAGTGCTGGTTTCGACGTATTCGGACGACGGTAGATCGCCTCAATGCCCATCTTCTTCATCAGCGTCGCGACGTGAAGCCGCCCCGCGACAAGCCCGTCGGCCTTCAAAAGCCCTTGCAACATGCGACTTCCGGCGAAGGGATAATCGAGATGCAGTTCGTCAATCCGCCGCATCAGAGCCAGATCGCCGTCTGACGCAGGACGCGGCGAATAATAGACGCTGCCACGGCTGAAGCCGAGAAGCTTCGCCTGGCGAACGACGGACAGTTTGTGCTCGCGATTGATCATTTCTTTCCGCTCAGCAATCCGGCTTTGCCGAGCGCACTGGATAAAAAATCATTCTCTAACGTCAGTTCCCCAATCTTGGCGTGCAGGGTTTTGACATCGACGGTCGGAGCCGCCGGTTCCGCTTTGGCGTCATCGCCGAAAACGCCCGTCGCCCCCTCAAGGAGCTGGTCTTTCCACTGCTTGATCTGATTGGCATGCACGTCGAACTGCTGGGATAATTCCACCAGCGTCTGTTCGCCCCTAATGGCGGCAAGCGCCACTTTCGCCTTGAAAGCCGGGCTATGGTTCCGGCGCGGTCGTCTTGTCATGGTATCTCCTGTTCCCGGCATCTAAGCCGAAGTCAGGCAGAAATTCCACTTATCCTTGCTGTCCAAATTTCCCGAGCCAGCTCTCATTTCGGCAAAGCGCGTGAAGACCAGCCCAATCGCCTCCCGTACACGCTGGTCGGGATCCTTTTCGATTTTGTCACTGCCCACTTTCACATAGCCGACGGCAACCGCGAAGAAGAACTCACCCCGTCGAGCCTTTTGCATCAAGGCCTCCATCGAACGGACCCGCAGGAGCGACAGCTCGAGCTCGCTCATTGTCCCCTTCATGCCAAGCAAAAGCCGGTCGTTAGGGTGGCGAGCATCGTAAATCCCGTCTTCATCCACGATCACCGCGTTAACCAAGCCGCAAAATTCGATCAGCGTGTGCCAGTCACGTCCATTACGCGCCGAGCGCGACACCTCGATTGCAAATACCGCGCCGACGCGGCCCTCACAAATCGCTGTCAACAGCTTCTCGAAGCCTGGACGGTTCACGCCCGAACCCAAGCGCCCAAGGTCGTCATCGATGACTGTCACATCCGTCCAGCCAAGAGCACGGGCATGCTCGGCAAGGCCATATTGACGCCGCCGGCTCTCATGATTGTTGGCAAGCTGGTCGACAGTCGATTGGCGAATGTAGATGAAGGCGCCGCGCGTCAGGTGGTCATCTGTGATCTTCATCACTGACCTCCGTCACTGCCGGACACGTCGAGGGACTCCGACAGGAGCGCGCTTACCAGGGGCAGTAGCTTGCTCCGCTCTGGCGCTACTATCGGTGCCGGCAGTGTCTCGGGTGGAAAGAGGTTCAATTGGCGCTGACGGGGTTGGCGCTGTTTCATGCTTGTCTCCTTCTTCGCGACGGGAATCGTCGCGCAGCAAGCTTAAACAGGCATCGAGCTCCACACGAAGTTCACGCAGATGCGCTAGCGGCTGACGGGGAGACTCCGTCACCATCATCGTCTCCGCACGATCTTCCGTCATCCAGAACGGCAAATGCGCCAGGGTCCCGTCAGGCTGGCGGAAGATCAAAGCGACCTCCTCACCATACCGCCTGCACCCGGCAACAATCACCGTTTCTCCGTAACGCGGATGAAATCGGTGACGGACAATCGTTTCGCCCGACTGATAGCGGGCATTATGAGGTTGTTGCACCGATGCCCGGTATCGTCATTAAAAGCTTTGTCGCCTGACTCTGTCGCGCCGCTGCGAGCAGTTGGCGATCAAGATCAGCCGCGCGTTTGCGTATGTCTCGCCACGCATCGAGCAGAGGCAAGATGATCCGTGCGAGGTTGTCATTCCCAGCTAGAAGCTCTCTCACATTGCCATCGAACGCCCGACCTGTTCCTTTAGGGACGAGACCGAACGTCTTCATTAGGCCGCGAACCTGGTTGCTTAGCTGGGTTGAGACGCTCAGAAGCTGATTTCGAGCCCCGATTAAGGGGCGTAAGCATGCTGTCGAACGCTTTTACCCGGACCACCTGTAGAAGCCGGCTTCAGCCAGTTGCGCCAACCCATCCGCATCATTGGCGTCGGTCTTGTTGAGCGTCTCGTTCAAGACCTTTTGTGCGTGCCGCGCTTCGATGCAGATTGCAGGAATTCCCTCGGCCGTCAGCGCATGATAGAATCATGTCGATAATGGTGCACGGCGATCGCCAGCCCGCAATATCGGCCGTTTGCCCAAGCACCTTCCGCGTTATGACGAGATCATCGAGCCGGAGAGCAAGACTTCCCCTTGCTGTTCGTTCGAACTTCATTGCATCGGCACGGACGTCAGCAAGGCGCTCGACATCGTGCCTGCGTTGTCCGGGTCAAACGGACGATCCGGCCGCGCTATGCCTGCCGGGCTTGCGAAAGCGTTGTTGTGCAGGCGTTGGCACCAGCGCGCGTGATGGACGGTGGCATGGTGACCACGGCGTTTGCCGCGCATGTCGCTTTTTCGAAGTTTACCTGGCATCTCCCGCTCAATCGCCAGGCGCAGATGCAGGCCTCCTGCGGCGTCATCATTGATCGGGGAACACTCGGCGCCTGGGTCACGCGGGTCGCCTGGTGGCTGGAGCTTCTCCATGACGAGCTGCTTGCCTTCATCCGCTCGCAGCCGAGGGTGCTCTGTGACGAGAGTGTGCTGCAGAGCAGCGGAAGGAGTTCAATATGAACTAAGACCGTAGCGTAAAGCTGCGTGAATGATGGGGGACGGCCCTCCGGGATCGGCTTTCAGGAGCAGGTCTCAAACCAGTCCGAGCTGCTGCGGTAAAGAGCCGTGGTGGTGAGCGTCGGATGAAACGTTCGGACGAGATCCGAGCAGATGCATGTCCAAAAGACGAACGAAAGTGAACCCTCCGAGGACGCGTCGTTGTGAACTTAAGTGTCGTCGAAACCAGGACCGTTTCGTCATCCTGGGACACTCCGTCGGGTGCCTGATGACCGGGCGGTCGGCGACCAGCGTAGAGGGGGCGTGAGTTGGACATAGGCTTTCACGCGGAACTGCAGGAACCAGGCTCCTGATGCCAAGGGAGAAGCTCAAGCGGAGCAAACCGCAAGGCGAGAATACCGATGCAGGAGACTGGGGCAGACCGACCTGTACGAGCGTTGAAGGCCGTGTAATGGGGGCAGAGCAAAGGGGTCCGATCAGGTGGTCGTATTGTTTGGAACAACTGGAAACAGGATGACTTCGATAGGTACGACAGACAAGCCGTTTCGAATTGAGAAACGGCAAGTGTACGAAGCTTACAAAACGGTCAAAGCCAACCATGGTGCAGCCGGGGTGGATGGGCAGACCCTGGAGATGTTTGAGAAAGACCTTGCAGGAAATCTCTACAAGATCTGGAATCGGATGTCCTCTGGGACGTACTTTCCGCCGCCGGTGCGCGCCGTCTCCATTCCGAAGAAGACTGGAGGCGAACGGGTTTTGGGTGTGCCCACCGTCGACGATCGGATCGCGCAGATGGTGGTCAAGCAGATGATCGAGCCGGATTTGGACTCCCTCTTTCTTCCCGACTCCTACGGTTACAGGCCGGGAAAATCGGCCCTGGATGCCGTGGGCGTGACGCGCCAGCGGTGCTGGAAGTATGATCGGGTTCTCGAATTCGACATCAAAGGGCTGTTGGATCGACTTTCATAATGCCCCCTGGCTCATAGCATGTGTTCGAAGAGGGTTGGGTTTTGATCTATGGTCTTGATCCATAGACCTTTTCTCTGTCCACGGATGACATAGACTGATTCCAACTCACCGTGTCTCACTCGCTGCAACAGAGCTTGGCGGGAAAGCCCGAGGGTATCCAATGCATCGCGGATGGGTTCGAAGCCATCGTCCGGTGTGGTGAGGAAGCGGGCCTTGAGCTCGTCTGTCAGTCGGATGCGCCAGGGAGCACCGGGCGTGATCTGTTCGCCTCGAATGAGGCCGTCGTTCAAGTGGCGGTGAAGGGTTGACGGCGCCACGCCAAGGACGCTGGCTGCCTGACGGATGGTCAGAATGTCGCCGTCCGCGGTTTGCGGCCGGGCCTTGCAGGCAGGAATATTCCAATGGCGCCGCAAATTGCCGACGCGGTTGGCATCGAATCGATGTCCGCGTGCTGTCTGCCGGCCCTGGCGGTTGAGAACACCGGCAATAACGGCGTCCGGATAGTGCGGAGCCAGTCGCCGCACCAGCGTCAAAGTGTCCTCGTCGGTCCGGACCGTTGCCGGGCGCGAGCGCGGCAGGGCGACCTCGAGTTGACCAATCGCACCACCTTTCCAGCGCAGCGTCAGACGTGCGCAAGCATTGTCTCGATCGACATGGAGGGTGACTTCCTCGATCAATGTCCGCAGCAATTCCTTGTGGTCGCGTGCTGTGGTCGATGGTGCATGCCAGACGCTCACCAGATCGACGCCAAGGGTGAGCAGATTTGCCCGCTCCTGGGACGACAACAGCCGTGGACGCGCCTCCTCTCGGCGTGCCAATTCCGTCTTGGCCACCTCCAGCGCGCGCAGGGCTTCTTCCCACTCCCGTTCCAGGGAGCGGGCGACCAGGCGATTGTCAGGATCGACAGCGCGATAGCGGCGCTTGGCACGGTTGACGGCGAACTGCGCCCGTTCCACGTCGAGCCGCGACTGCTTGAGGGTTGCTTCCCGATCGCTTTCCAGACGTTCGGCGGCTTCAATCGTGGCGGTTAGGCGCGCTGGTTCAAGTGCCTCCAGGAAAGCTGCAGCCACCGCCTCATCGATCTGCACGCCGCCGATATTGAGACAATAGACGCCCCGTCCGTCAACGATGATCTTGCCAGCGCAATGATAGCCGGGCGCCGCGTTGCGGCCGCGATAGTGGGTGCGTAACCGTCGTCCGCAATGACCACAATGGGCAATACCCTGAAGCAATGCGCCTCCTTCGCGAACCGCACCAGCAGAGTGCCTGCTTGCGTCGGAATGCGGACGCGGCTGTGTATTGGTTGCCATGCGCTGTTGGTTGACCTCGAAAGACGGCCAGTCGATATAGCCCTGATGATGGTCCTTGATCAGCACCTGCCATTCGTCCCTTGGCAGTTTGCGCACCCGCTTGCGCCGTGCGCCGGTTTCGTCGAGCACTGTCTCATGACGATTCTTGCCATAAACATACGCGCCCGCATAGACCGGATTGGCAAGAACAGCGTGAACGCCATGATAGCTTGCCTCGCTCCAGCGTAAATCCTGATGTTCGCCGAGGCGTAGCGGGAATTTGATATCGTTCGCGCGCAGCCACAACCAGACGCGACGTGCAGAACCCAGTTCGGCGAAGCGGGCAAAGATCGTGCGGATGACATGGGAGACCGCTTCGTCGGGATGGATGAGGATCTCACCATCGTCCTCGCCCCAGATGAAGCCGACAGGCAAGCCGCGGCGCAATTCGCCGCGTGCTGCCTTGTTGCGGATGCCTCCGTCCAGCCGAGCCCGAAGGACGTGCAATTCCGCCTCGCTCATGGCACCCTTCAGACCGAGCAAGAGTCTGTCGTTGAACAAGGCCGGGTGATAAATTCCGTCGGCGTCCCCGATCAACGTGTCGGTCAGGCCCGCCAACTCGATCAGCCGATGCCAGTCTGCATTATTGCGCGCCAGCCGCGAGACCTCGAGGCCAAGCACGATGCCGACCCGGGCCAGTGCAACCTCGCTCGTCAGCCGAGCGAAGCCCGAGCGCATGACACTGCCGGAGCCGGACAGGCCGAGATCTTCGTCGATGACCACGATGCGCTCGGCAGGCCAGCCCAGTTCACGCGCCCGGCCAGAAAGGGCGTACTTCCGATCGGTCGATTCGCGGTTGTTCTCCACCTGCGAGGCGCTCGACTGACGCAGGGAGACGACAGCCTGCCGTGCCAGATGGCCAGTGGCAATCTTGCTGTGTTCAATCATCGCAGGCCTCCCTGGCTGTCAGCATGCGTGCGATCATCAGGGCAAGTCGGCGCAACGCCTTTGCCCGCGCCTCGGCGTCCAGCTTCTCACAGGCAGGCGGTTCGGAATGCCGGTTGCTGTCTTCCTCGGCAAATGTCAGCTTCAGTTGCATATGCCTTCTCCTTGAGCGGGCGGCGACTCATCACGCCGCTGAAGAAGAGCGTCGGCCACAAAGCGCAAATGCTGAAGATCTGCGAGCCGACAGATGGCTATGTGGTTTGCAGTGGCGTCGGAGGAGGAAACGCCCGTATCGCCGATATCCGTCCACGCCACGGGAATGTGACTGCGACTGCCATCGGGTAATTCCACAAGCAGCAATGGCATGCCTCGGCTCACCAGTCGCTTGACGACCGGCAGAACACGCCCTTCGAAGGCGTGTCCCGAGCGGGTAACAGCTATCGACGTCGGTAGATCCTGGTGATGGGTATTCTGGCGACGTTTCCTTTGACAATCTTCCGCATGATCTCCTGCTGAAAGCAGTCAGGAAGCATGTCACATGCAATTGGGCCCTGCTGTACATCGAAAGATGGCCGGTAGCGCCGATGGTTCGTCCATTGGAAGGCGTTCGGAACGAATACGTTTACCTGATGGGAGCGGTGTGAATCGAGAGGTTCACGCACCGTTCTGCGAGAGGCTGGCAGGTGAAATCCCTCCGGCCTACTCACCCATTGCCATGGCGGTTCAGTTGATAGTGTCTCGAGCATTATTCAGCTTGCGGGGGGTGGCAGGCTAAAGCCCGCCGATACATAGATATTTCATCTCGAGATAATCCTCGAGCCCGTGACGCGAGCCCTCCCGCCCAATCCCCGACTGCTTTAAGCCGCCGAAAGGTGCTGCTTCGGACGACATGCGGCCAGTGTTGATGCCAACCATCCCATATTCCAGCGCTTCGGCAACGCGCCAAACTCGTTTGAGGTTGGAGGCATAGAAATAGGCGGCAAGGCCGTAGATCGTGTCGTTCGCCGCGTGCACAACCTGGTCCGGATCATCGAAGCGGATGATCGGTGCCAGAGGACCGAAAGTTTCCTCACGTGCGAGCCGCATCGTACCTGTCACCTCGGTGATCACCGTCGGCTCGAAGAATGTCCCGGACGGGCCGATCCGGTTGCCGCCACAGCGGATCGTCGCCCCTTTGATCACAGCGTCGCTCACATGGGCCTCAATCTTAGCAATCGCCCGCACATCGATCAGCGGGCCGATTGCGACGTCCGTTTTGAAGCCGTCGCCGACACGTAGAGTGCGCACCCGCTCGGCAAATTTTTCCGCAAATTCGTCATGGACACTCGAATGGACATACAGCCGGTTCGCTGAAACACAGGTCTGGCCGGCATTGCGGAATTTCGCTTGGATCGCGCCCTCGACCGCCCCATCGACATCGGCATCGTCAAACACAATGAAGGGCGCATTGCCGCCGAGTTCGAAGCTGACCTTCTTGATCTGATCCGAACATTGCCGCATCAACAGCCGGCCGACCTCGGTCGAACCGGTGAAGCTAATCTTGCGAACTTTCGGATTGGAGCAGAGTTGGCGGCCAACCGCATCCCCTTCGGACGCATATATCAGGTTGAGGACGCCATTGGGAAACCCTGCCTGCCGGGCAAGGGCAAACATCGCGCCGGCAACAAGCGGTGTTTGCTCGGCAGGTTTCAGGACGACAGTACACCCGGCGGCGAGCGCCGGTGATATCTTGCGCGCGACCATCGATGCTGGGAAATTCCAGGGGGTGATCGCGCCGATAACGCCAATCGGCTGTTTGATCACCAGCATGCGGCGATCGTTGGAGGATGCCGAGATCGTCTCACCATAGATGCGGTTGGCTTCCTCCGCATACCATTGCAGATAAGCCGCGGCATGGGCGATTTCGGATTTCGCCTCGGCGAGCGGCTTACCCATCTCGGCCGTCAAGATGGCGGCAAGATCGTCGCTGTGGTAGAGGATCAGTTGGTGCCATTGCCACAAGGCATCGGATCGCGCGCGGGCGGGGAGTCCCGCCCAATCTACTCTTGCGGCGTCTGCCCGATCAATTGCCACCCCGACATCCGCCGCCTCCATGTCAGGAAGAATAGCCAAGAGCTCGCCGGTGGACGGATTGAGCACCGGAAAGCGCTTGGCACCGCCTGTTGCGCTAAGATCAGGGAGCGACGCGAGTTCGGCGAATATCTCGGGGTTTTTTAGATGTGCGGTTAGCGACGGCGTCAATGTCAACGGTGATCCTCCTGGCTTGAGCGTGTGGCAGTGTCTAACCACTTGTCGTCAAAAAGGCTGAACCGAAGCGACCCCTACCGATCGCTCCGGCTACAAAACGTGAAAGCCTGTATGAGCCATTCAGCCGGCCAGGGCCCTTGCTGAAGGGCAAAGGTCGAGATAGAAACCGTCCACCAACTCGGTAAGGTCGATCTGCGGCTTTCCGCCACCGGCGATATCGCTGGCGATCCACGCGAAGCCGATGTACATGGCTGCGTCGATTTGTCCAAGCCGGTATTCACCCAAAGGCCGCCGATTCCGCCGGCCGTTAACCAGCCAATTCATCCGAAGTCATCGGCTTCAGGCAAGACCAGAAGGTCGCCTCGAACCGTTGGGAGCTTAGCACTGGTTATGTGATTGGTGACATTTCCCAGTAGGGAGCTCTGCAATCGCCGCCGGGATCCCGGCGCTCAAATTAGATCCCCCGGGGTCAGTCTGTACAGGATGCTGTTGAGTACGCTTGCGATCTCCTTATCGACTTCCTCGATCGAGGCAAGGCCGTTTACCTGCTTTAAAAGCCCTTTCATATCATAGTGCCGCGACAACGGACGCGTCGCTTCATAGTAAGCATTTAATCGCACTTGGAGTGTTGACAGATTATCGTCTGATCGAACCTCCGCTCCTGCACTCATCGCCTGAGCGGCACGCGAGCGGATTCGCTCGGATAATACGTCTTCGTTGACAACAAGCTCGACGACTGCAGAAATGGTACTTCCAATCAGCATTTTGTCCAATGCGTTGGCCTGAGCCAGTGTGCGTGGAAAACCGTCAAGTATGAAACCCGACGCTGCATCCGGCTGATTGAGCCGAAGAGCGACGATTTCAGAGATCGTTTCGTCATTGATGAGAATGCCAGCGTCTATCTTCGCCCGGAGCGTATTCCCCAATGATGTTCCAGATCGTATTTCCGCCCGGAGCATGTCACCGGTCGAGAGATGCGGGATCCCAAACCGTTCAGAGATGCGGTTGGCTTGGGTACCTTTTCCAGCCCCCGGTGGGCCTAACAAAATCAATTTCAATGTCTTCCCTCATCCTAGATGTGGTTCGTATTTTGTTACACCGCGCATAAGCGGTTGTGCCGGCTGTTGACAAGATCATCGACGACCGCAGGGCCTGCGAGAGGCGGGGTATCACCAAAGAACCGAAGTCGTCTTCGGGGATCTTGCGGAAAATCCGGCGCACGATTTGCTATAGTTCCTGGCGCGATTTTTCGCTGTCGACCTCACCCGCCATCACAGTGGACACCGCGATTTCTGCCCCGCTAAGACTTCCAATTCTTTCGTCACATTGATACGACACTAGAAATCGCATTCAGAGTAGGGAATTGCGGATGCCTCCGATTGCACTATCCAGCCTCTAGCACGGCATTGAGGAACTGTCGCGTCCGCGCATTTTGCGGGCTACCAAAGAGTTGTTCTGGTGGACCTTGCTCGACAATCTTTCCACCATCGAAGAAACAGACGCGGTCGGAAAACTCCTTCGCAAACCCCATTTGGTGTGTCACCATCAACATGGTCAGGTCGTGCTCGGCGCCAAGTTTGCGGATGACGTTAAGCACCTCCCCGACGAGTTCCGGGTCAAGAGCCGACGTTACCTCGTCGAAAAGCATAACCTTCGGACGCATTGCGAGCGCGCGAGCGATAGCCACGCGCTGCTTCTGGCCGCCGGAGAGCTGGATGGGGAAATGATTTTTCTTGTCGCTCAGGCCAACCAAGTTGAGTAGATCCACCGCCCGGCCTTCCGCTTCCTGCTTCGTGAGACCAAGCACCGAAACCGGAGCCTCCATGCAGTTCTGCAGGGCGGTCATGTGTGGGAATAAGTTAAAGTGCTGAAACACCATGCCAATCTTGCCCCGTACGCGCCGCAGATGACGGTCGCTCGCTGGGACCAGTTGACCTTTCTTCTCCATGTGCGTGAGCGGTTCCGCATCCACCCAGATCACTCCGCCGTTGATGCGCTCCAGCGTCATCAGCATGCGCAAAACCGTTGTTTTGCCCGATCCGGACGGGCCAATGATCGAGACCTTCTCATTTCGGGCAATCTCAAGATTGAGATTGTCAAGTACTGTCAACGCGCCGTATCGTTTCGCGACATTCTCGAAGCGGACCATGGGCTTAGTCATAACTTCCTCATAGCATGGGGTGTCGAGACTGGACTTACCCGTGACGTTTGGCATGCGATAGAGCATTTCAGGGTTGTCAACGTGGACCTTTAGATCGCTCATCGTGCATCTCCTATTGCAAATGGTAGCGGCGGTTAAGCCAGAAGCTCACTACCTGCACTATGGCGGAAGCGACCAAACTAAAGACAAGGTAGAAAAAGCCGACCATTGTTATCACTTCGATGAAGCGATAATTGTCCGAACCAAAGTTTTTCGCCTGTTGCAGTATCTCGAGTATCGCAATGGCCGCCAAGATAGGCGTGTCCTTAAACATGCTGATGAGGTAGTTACCCAACGCTGGCACAACGGGCGGTATCGCCTGCGGAAGAATTATAGCGCGCCAAGCCCGCACCCGCGACAGATTGAGTGCTGTGCAAGCCTCCCATTGTCCTCCATCAACGTTTTCAATGCCACCGCGATAGCATTCCGAGCAATAAGTAGCGTAGTGAATGCCGAGCGCGCCGACGCCCGCTACCCAGGCAGAAATCACGATTCCGAATTGCGGACCAACAAAGTAGACGAAGAACACCTGCACAAGGAGGGGCGTTGAGCGAATGAATTCGATAACCTCCGCCATGGCGGTCGAAACATATCGATTTGGCGACTGGCGGATCAGAGCAAAGACCAAGCCCAGCACCGAGGCGATTGCGAAGCCGAGCAGAGTCGCTTCTACCGTGACGATCGAGCCGCGGTAGAGATATGGGAGTGCCTCCCAAACATAAGACCAATCCCAAATGTTCACGCAAACGTCTCCCGCACGAAGCCTTTCGAAAGCCGACGTTCCAGAAACCGGACGAGCGGCGTTATGAACGCTCGCGCAATGATGTAATAGCCAAAAAGCGCCACCCCGAAGAACAAGAGGTACTTGCCTGTAGCGTCGGCTGCGAACTTTGTCGCGGCAGTAAAATCAGTGATGGTAACAAAGAAGACAAGCGATGTACCCTTAAGCAAATCGATAAGAAGATTTCCCCAAGCGGGTAGCATCGCACGTACTGCTTGTGGGAGTACAATCCGGCGCATCATGGTAAGGCGGGGATAGTTAAGAGCGATACTTGCTTCATATTGGCCACGATCTACACCTTGAAGGGCAGCACGAACCAGTTCCGCGCCATAGGCAGAACAATTTAGACCTATTCCGAAGACCGCCACTGCCCAGGGGGAAAGGAAGATGCCGAAGATTGGCAATACAAAAAACCACCAGTAGATTTGCACCAGCATCGACGTGCCGCGAAAAAATTCAATGTAGACAATTGCAATCCAGCGCAACGGCCAAAGCGGTGACACCCGGAGCAGCCCAGCGATCAAACCTAGGATGATCGCAACCAAGGAGGCTCCGATTGTGATAAGTAGAGTGGATGTCACGCCCTTCACGAGCGCCTCAAGGCTGAAGCCAAGTGCGAGTTGATTCATTAGTTTTCCTCCGCAAGTCCTCCCCGGTCAGTGCCGGGGAGGACAGGACAAATCTCCGGCGTCACTAAATCAAGGCTGCTTGCAGAGATCAGCGGTTTTGGTGCCGTTCGGCAGGTTTTTCTTTGTATACCCGTACTTACTCACCGCAGCCAACATCGCGTCGGTTCCAATGTAATCCTTCATCGCGGCATTGAACGCATCAACCTCAGCCTGCTGGCTGGGAAGGAATGCAAAGGCCGGATAACCGGCAGGATCAGGGGAGGTGTACGGATCAGCTAGTTCGAGGCTGTTGTCGTTTTCCACGACCTTCTTGAGCGTGAAATAATCGCCAGCACCGGCGTCGGCGCGACCGGCCTTCACCGCTTGCGTAACCTCCGGCGCCCCTGCGACCTTCAAGACCTTGTCATCAGGTATTCCGACCCTTTTCGCAGATTTCACTGCCTCCCAACCCGACGCAGTGACGAAGATTAGCCCCTTGTCGCGCACATCTTCGTAGGAATGCAAATCCTTGGGATTGCCCTTTTGCACCAGCAGCGCGTCAGTGAAGTTGCCAAGCGGTTCGCTGAACAGTACGTTGCGGCACCGTTCCGGGTAAATAAACATGCCGCCGGTGATAATATCGAAGCGACCGGCCTGCAGGCCCGGAACGAGCGATCCCCATTCGGTTTCCACCGGCTCGATCTTCGTCGTGCCCATTTTCTTTAGAATGTCGATCGCCATAGCATTTACGAAGCCCAGGGGCTCGTTATTGTCACCAGGATAGGCCCAGGGGATCTCGTTAGAAAATCCAATTCGGATCGTCTCGCCGTTCTTGATCTTTTCGAGCAAAGACTCCGCTGAGGCCGAGGCAGCAAATGGCGCGATCGCAATCGCAGCGACGCCGATCGCAATGCCTCTCAAGACCTGACGCCGCGCGTGATCGATCCACGTCGAACCGTGTTTCCGTTTTTTCATGTTTTCCTCTCAGTTTCGTTTTGCCGCTGCGTTCTGGCGCAGTTGTTGTGAAAGCCGTAGCATCCAATCTCGTCTCAGATTTGAGCGGCAGTTCCCTTATGCGAGGGGTGCCCAGTGCCTTATCTCTTCTTTTGTCGAGTGTTCAGCATCGGACCATCTGGCTCGCCTTTAGAATTTACCACCTTAGCTCGGCGTTATCCTTTAATAGACGACGCTCTGCGCAGGAAATCTGCATATTTTGGCGTCGAGCGCATAAAGAACGGCCAATTTCATATTTATACGACGATACTCCGGTGCAGAGAAAGATCCGCCCTAAGCACCCAGCGGTTGAGGCACGAGGGTATCTATGGGCGACGCAGAGGCCGCACGTATTCGGTCGGAGAAGGCGCACGGGTCGTTGAGTGATTGGCTCTTCACATCGAACTCCGCGATGTGTGGAGGGCTAGACTTTCTGGAATTTCTTCAGGCGATAGCGGATTGGGGAGCGAATGCCCGACCTTCACCGAGATTGGCAATCGGTGTTAATATCGCCCACCCTCTGTCGGGAATGACGGGAGCTTCGCTTAGACGATGGGCCATCGCAAGAATCACTCTGGGCCTTTCGATCGGAGGGGCCGGCGGCAATTTTCACTCACTGCCTCGTATGGTGGCATTGCTGAGCGCGAGCTGCTTGATAGACCTCTGGTGCTCCGGAATCCTGCGAATGGCTTCAGAGGAGGGCGGGAACATGCTCAGACACATGTCTCGCCGCCTTTAGTGGCCTCCGTCCAATGACGTTTCGCGGCCGTTAAAAGGAGAACAACTCCTTACAGCGTCAGGAGTCGCCCATAGCCTGCTATTGGTTTTTCGTATCCAGCTATCCGCAACGCGTCCCACAGCATTGCTTGGTGGGCTGTGACAACCGGCTTGCCCAACCGAGCTTCCACCATCTGGATTATGCTGCTCGTCCTAAGCGCGGTACACGGGATAAAGATGGCCTCGGACTCATTCTGGTCTATCGAACATGCCGCGTCCAATATGCTTTGAGGTGAGATCGCAATGATTTCTTCGTCAGTTTTTGAGTGGAATGATGCTGACGAAAGAACAGCGACATCCCACTCGTTGAGGCACTGGGTCATTAGTGAAACAACGTCGTCGCCGTACGGCGAAAGCATCGAGACGCGTTTCACTCCGAGTCTGCGAAAAGCCCGCAACGCCCCCGTCATGGGAGAGGTCAGGTGTGACCGGGGCAAGGATCGATGCAGTTCGCTTTCAAGCTTTTCCTGCGAGATGATGACGGATCCAGACGTACAGGCATATGCAAACACGTTGACTGCGCCTGGCGGGTCATAGAGGTTACCAGCTTTCGCAATCTCGTGAACATGGGCACGTAAGGTCTCAATTGTACCAGGTTCCTGGTTTTTGATGCGCGTGGCTGAAAAGTTGACATTGTCATCAGGCAACATTCGCCGCAACTCGAGCTCGGTGAGGGTGTCAGTCGACAATACGATTAATCCAATGGTGAGTTCACTGGCGACGGCGGCATGCGATTGCTCTGCATGAGGTGTAGAGACTGCTGTTTGCGTTGGCATCTGATCGACTCTCCCCCTAAATCTTCGACCCAAGTGTAGCATTGGGGGTTATTTCTAACTCGCGAATTTCCGATCAAGGTGCAGGAAACGTGCGTTATTGGACCAACCGCGCAGAAATCCATCCTCCCGGTGGGGTGCTCAGCCTGATGTGGGGGAAGGTTGATGGGCGCAATGAAATATTTACGGTCGAAGAAAAGCTGAAAACAACCGTCGAATCTGCGCGTAATTAAAGCTCCTCCTGAAGGATGACCCCGATGCCGCAGCGGAGGCGTTAGTTCAATGCGGAGCAATCTTCAAATATCGCGTCCCGGAACTTGCCAATAAGCCCAGCCTCCATATCCCCATCGTCCGGCACGATGCACGGGCTCGCGCGAATATCTCAAATGCCACTAGCCCGAATTGCCTTCGGCGTCGCTGCATCTTTGTGCTTCCTCCAACCATGACCTGCTATGGATAGGCAGAGATAGATGCGAATTCTGCTGGTTATCGGATCGTCGGTCACTCGGTGGGCCCGATGCTAATCCGGAGATGTGAAGCTTTTAGGCTGTGAGAAAGTCGAAGATCTCGAACAACTGTCCATCGAGCATGGCCCTCCCGGGATGAACGAGGCAACCACGCTCCTTCGCCGAGCGCAAAAGGGCAGTTTCCTCGGGCGACATAATCACGTCGACGACCATCTTTCCGTGTTCAAGAAGCCGCGGATCGATCGGCGAAGGATCGTTTTCGCTCATGCCGAGAGATGTCCCGTTGACGACAAGGTCATGACCAACAGGCGTCCTCTCAGTGTTAAACGAGGTGGTGGGAAAATCAGCGTGCAGACGGGCTACAAGTTCTGTGGATTTGGTTGGCGTGCGGTTTAAGATGGTAATCCGGGAAACGCGAGCTCTGCCAGTGCGACAAGCGTTTCATGTTTTGGCAGAAGCATATCCGGCGTTCTGGAAGTAGTTGGCGCATTCATCTGGTTTGATGGCGTCGACGAGGTATTCGAGATGGCGCCAAGTGTCGTCGATGGTTCGCTTTTGAGCTTGGCGCATCCAATGCTTGATCTTGGCAAAGGCCTGCTCGATCGGATTAAGGTCGGGGTTGCGCCTTGCAAGCGCGTTGAAGTCAGCCGTCTGAGATGACGGCCGCGGCAAAGCCTAGCGAGCAGCCGCGTACCAAGTCTTGCGTGGCGTCCGGTAAACGTATTCGTTCCAAATACTTGCCAGTGCACGAACAGCCTCGGATTTTCCCGCGCCAGTTTTCTTAGAAAGAGGTTGGCTCGGGTCTTATGAGACTGAAAGCGCTTGAACTTTCGCATGATCCAAGCCCTGAGCTTCTGATTGACGTAGTCAACCAGGGTGGACAGTGCCGAACGACTGAACCGGCCGTAGTATGCTACCCTCATCTCTCATGCAGTTCCGCACCTCCATCTCTGTCGATGCTTTCGTGGCACACCATCGTCGGCATATCGACACCATGGAGGGCTCGGATCCGACCGCGTCATCCAGAGGTCAAATGCATAGTGCAGGAAAAGATTGGATAGGATTGGGCTGACCACGCCCCCTTGCGGGGTACCGCGTGTTCGCGCAACGATTTCTCCATTCTTCTCCATAGGCGCTGTCAGCCATCTTTCGATGTACAGCATCCGCTTCGATGATCGTCGGCCCGCCACCGTCCCGCATAATAGCGTTCGCCTCTTCGGACGCGAGATGGACGGCGAGCGGGTCCATGCCATCAACCTTAAAAGATGGGATGGCAAAAGCGAGGCCACGAGACGACAGCCTCGGCTCTGCCGTCACCTCTTCCACGTGGGTTGAAACCGCATAGCGGTTGTTCTCAATGAAGAAGCAGATCGGCACCTTCCACGCCGCAGCAAGGTTCATGGTCTCCAGGACGGAGCCGATGTTTGTCGCGCCGTCACCAAAATACGTATAGACGACGTCGCCAGTGCCTGCCCGTTTGTGGGCCCAGGTGGCGCCTGCCGCCATCGGTACGCCGCCGCCGCCGATGGCGTTCGTGCCGAGATTGCCGGATTCGGCCCAGCGCAGATGCGTGGAACCGCCGCGGCCGCGGCAGAAACCTTGTGATAGTCCGAGAATTTCCGCCAGCGTTCGCTGCGCCAGAGTGCGGATCTCCGATCCGAATTCGGCCTTCGGATCGATACCGTCCTGCGCGACATAACTTAGGACCTTCGCCAAGAACTGATGATGAGCACGATGGGAGCCGTTGACCTGATCTGAAGGCCGCATCGACACGGCCGAGCCGACCGCGCCTCCTTCCTGACCGATGGCTGAATGGGCGGGGCCGTGCACAAGTCCCTGTCCCGCAAGCTCCAGCACTTCTCTTCGAATGCACGTATGAGCTGCATCTGGGCCAGCATAGTTCCACAGCTTCACGCCGAAAGCAGCGCGCCCCGCAACGCCCGCATTGTTGACCAGCACGTCGAGACCGCCGAAGCGGGACCGAATGTCTAACGCGAACTTTCCGACGGCTTCGCGGTCAGTCACGTCGAGCGCGTGACCCTCCGCCATCCCGTTGCGAGCGATCGTCTCTGCCTGCGCCCTTGCCGCGTCGCCGTTTAGATCGACGAGGACAGCGGTTGACGCCTGAGCGGCCATGCCGGCAGCAATTGCTGCACTGAGCTTGCGTCCCGCACCGGTCACTAACGCCAGTTTGCCTTCTAGAAGTCCGGTCATTGTGTGTGCCTTCAAGCCATGTATATCCCGCCGTTCACCTGAATCGTCTCGCCGATGATGAAGCTCGCGGCGGGTGAACACAGAAAGGCAACGACGGAAGCGATATCAGATGGCTTGCCCAGGCGCTTGAGTGGCGTCTGGGAAATGCTTTCATCCATGCGTGTTTTCAGCAGTTCGTTGATCATCGGGGTCTCGATGATCCCTGGTGCCACGCCGTTGACGCGCGTCGTCGGGGCAAGCTCACGGAAAAGGGAACGCGTTAGAGAAACCATCGCCCCTTTCGTCGCGCCATAGTGGGCGTTGACATAGGCCCCGCGATAGGCGGCCAAAGATGCAATCGTGACAATCGAGGAGTCATTTTTTTTCAACGCCGGCAGGGCGCGTTTGCATAGATAAAAAGCGCCGTTTAGATTGACCGAGATTGTCCGGTGCCAATCCCCATCAGACATTTCAGCGAACGGTTTGGCTTGGTAGATGCCTGCGGACGGCACGAGGAAATCGATGCCTCCGAATTGTTTCATGGCAAGTTCTATAGTCTTTTCTGCATCTTCCACGCTTGAAGCGTCTGCCTTAAGTGTCAAGATTCGCTTGCTGTCGCTAAATGAGCCCGCAAAGCGTTTCCAACGCTGACTCATCAAGATCCGTTAGAAGCAAATTAGCGCCGGACGTGTGATACAGTTCGGCAATCTCCCGGCCGATGCCGCCATTGGCGCCGGTAACAATAAGCGTTCGGTGTTCAAAATCGAAAGTCATGGCGCCTTCTCAAAGTTCGTGCGATATCCATGGAGGTCGTCGTATTAAACAAGCTCCACAATGTGGCCTTCGGAATCGGTCACGAAGGCGAGCCACGTGCCTTCCGGTGATCGCCTCCGCGCCGTGCTCGATCAATCAACTAAGCAAAACCTGCAGGTCATCCACAATGAAGGTAAGGTAGCTGGCACCTGGCCAGTCAAGGATAAGACCGTTTTCTTGCCGCGCATTCGGACGGTCCGGGCAAAGCAGCTTAATATGCTCGCCTTTCTGCGTCTGGAGGCGCACGACCGAATACCCATCCTGTGACAGACACAGCAGCAGCCTTCGAGCCAGCTACCTTGAATTCCGACACGAAGGCGAGCCCCAGCGCCTGTTCGCAAAAGGCGCGCTTTCGCGGCAAATCCCGCACGGCGAGACGGACTTCGAACGGTGCGATAATCGTTGCAATGTTATCCGACCACCCCAACTACACATCCGTAACCAGTCGAATTAGGCGATAAGTTAGACAGTGTTCCTTAGCTCGTCGAGCGAGAGTATCGAGCCTATCATACCTTGCCGTGGCGGCGGGTCCGCAGGGCCTTCAACGGAATTTTGCTTTAAAAGCCCCCGCCCTCCACCGTTTCACGAAAAGGCCAGCTTCGACATAATGCTACAAAATCTGCATCGATGCGCAGTCGCACTAACGAAGGTTGTCAACGAAAACCACGTTTTCCGATAGGTCAGCCATACAAGCATTCAGCCCAAATGGCGTGACCGATTGTCAGCTGCGTATGTTGGCGAACATTTCACCCAGCAAGCCTACTCTCGACGAGCTTGATCCAGAACGACGTCCCATACGAGATTGCCTCATCATCGAAATTGTAATTTGCGTGATGCAAGCCGGCGCTATCTCCATTTCCGACGAAGACGTACGTGCCTGGTCGCTCTTTTGCCATGTAGCCGAAATCTTCTCCTCCCATCACCGGCGGAGGCTCAATGATATTGTGGTCTCCGACAACGAGCTTTGCGGCCTGCAGCGCGAATTCCGTCTGCGCGGTCTGATTGAACGTGAGCGCATCGCTGCTCTCAATAACAAGTTCAATCGCAGCGCCGGTTACTAGAGCGATCCCGGCGACTACCTCCCCGATGCGCTTCTTCAGAAATTCTCGTACCTCCTGGGACAGCGTACGCATGCTACCTCGCAGCAGGGCCGCCTCAGGGACAATGCGCTGCGGACTACCCGACTGGAGTTCGTGGAAGGAAATGCCTGCCGGTTCCAATGGGTCGACGTTTTGAGCAAGGATTTGTTGGATTGCAACTACCAGCTGCGATACGACAAGAATCGCGTCGACGCATTGGTGCGGGGTACCAGGATGACCGCCCCGCCCCTTAACTGTAATCTCAATGCCATCCGTTCCTGCGGTCATTGGACCGCATCGAATACCGAAGACGCCAATCGGCAACCCCGGCCAATTGTGCATTCCATAGACCTCCTCGATACCGAAGCGCTCCATGAGACCGTCTTCGATCATCGCTTGTGCACCTGTGCCAACTTCTTCCGCTGGCTCGAAAATGACAACTGCCGTACCGGCAAAGTTTCGAGTTTCAGCAAGGTAACGGGCCGCACCCAACAGCATCGCGGTGTGGCCGTCGTGTCCGCAAGCATGCATGAGACCCTTGCTCTTTGAAGAGTAGGGTAGATCAGTTGCCTCCTCTATAGTCAGCGCATCCATGTCGGCGCGTAGGCCAATGACGCTCCCTTTGTTGTTATGGGCGGCCATCTTGCCGCGTATGACGCCGACCACGCCAGTCTTGCCGACGCCCATCACAACCTGGTCGCAGCCAAATTCGCGCAGGCGCTCGGCAACCAAAGCAGCAGTACGATTAACGTCGAACCCCAGCTCGGGATGGGCATGGATGTCGCGACGCCAAGAGATAATATCCGGCAAAAGGTCGGCGACGCGATTTACGATGGGCATGGCGATTGCTTTCTCAACGAAACGGGTTGTAATACGTGCCGCCTAGTTTTCGGCCCGGCTCCCGTTTCATAAAGCAACGAACCGTAGACGAGGCGACCAGTATAATGCGGCATTTCATGCTTTCACCCCTGGGGTGGAAAGATCGACTTCAACTCCAGAAAAGCCGTCAGACCTTCCATCCCGAGTTCGCGGCCGATGCCACTGCTCTTGATGCCTCCGAAGGGCGCGTCGATATGGAGGGTGTATCGGTTGATACCGACAACGCCAGCTTCGATCCGACGCGCTACAGCCATGCCCCGCTCAGGGTCAGACGTAAACACCGCCCCGCCCAAGCCATATGTCGTGCCGTTGCATATCGAGATTGCTCCTTCCTCACTGTCGTAAGGAATTACGGAGACGACCGGCCCGAAGATCTCCTCTTGTGCGATGCGCATTGAGGTGTCCACGCCCCGGAAAACCGTTGGCTGGATGTAATAGCCGACATCCAGACCCGGCGGCCTACCCCCACCTGTCACCACCTGTGCACCTTGTGCACGGCCGGACGCGAGGTACTCCTCGACACGATCCCTTTGTCGCTTCGCCACGAGGGGACCGACCTGAGTCGCCGGATCCAGCGGATGGCCAACGACGAGTGCTGCCATTTTGCTCGCAATCCCTTCCACGACTTCGTCATAGCGGGCGCGTGGCGCGATCACTCGAGTGAGGGCGTGACAAATCTGACCGCTGAAAGGTATGCATGCCGGCGCTACGAGCGGAAGAAACGTATCGAGATCCGCGTCATCGAGTAGCACCGCACCTGACTTCCCGCCAAGCTCAAGCGTGACACGGGCGAAGCGCTCCGCACAGGCAAGAGCAACCTGGCGCCCGGCATGCGTTGATCCGGTGAATGATACCTTGTCGATGCCGGGATGTGAGGCAAGCAAGGCTCCAGTTTCGCGACCACCGAACACAATGTTCACAACACCGGGAGGAATACCTGCCTCGTCGAGAGCTTCTGCCAGCAAATAGGAATCGAGCGATGCTTCCGGCGGCGGCTTGATCACCGTTGTGCAACCGGCAGCGAGCGCGGGAGCAAGTTTCCACGCGATAGCCCCTTGCGGTCCATTCCATGGAACGATCAGCGCGGCAACGCCAACTGGCTCTCTTCGCATGACTGTACGAAGGCCGTGTCCGGTGCGCTCGAACTCGACTTCGAGCTGATCGGCGACCTCGGCGTAATAGTCGTAGAGCTTTGTTGTTGCGCCACCATTTGATTGCACCGAGGCTGCGATCGGCATGCCAATCTGGGCGGTGACAACTGCACCGAGTTGCTCGGCGCGCTTATCAATTGCGCGGGTAAGTCGGCGCAAATACTTGGCTCGCTCCGACGGCGGCAGTTGCGGCCAACCGGAGTTCCTGAATGCCTCCCGCGCGGCGTCTACCGCTGCAGAGACGTCTTCCTTATCGCCATCCGGTATCGTGGCAAACTCACGCTCATCAGCAGGATTAACCACCGGAATCCTGGCCGACGAATGCGCCGGTCGGAGTTTCCCATTCACATATATATCGATGTGCTCGCCGCTCATCGGGGTCTCTGCGCCATTTGTCGCTATCATTTCCGTGCCTCTCGCTGCTTATATAGTCGACCCGCCGCGGTGCTTCGTGCCAGCATCGGCCGGAAAGCAGCTGGCGGGTCGGAAAGGATCGCCTGGCGTCAGCAGGCGATCCGAGCATTTTTCTTGTCGGCAGATAATCTAGGCGTCGACTTCTGTGCCGAGAGTTGCTTTGGCGGAGCCTTTGCCCAAGCTCGCCTGTACTGCGCCGATGCTCTCGCGAACGATTGATAGACCCCGGCGCAAATCGTCCTCGGTGATGATGAGGGCAACGAGGAACTTCAATACCTCGCCCCGACCGCCACAGGTTTCGATCACAAGACCGCGACGAAGTGCTTCCGCCTGGATCTTGCCGGGCAGCGACGGATCCTTTTCCGAGACAAGACCGTACATCAGTCCTCGGCCACGTACAGTCAGTTCGAAGTTGGGGAAGTCGTTGGCAATGGACTTCAGTTCGTCCGCCAAAATTGCAGACTTCGCAGCGATCTCATCCTCGAACTTGCTGTCGGCCCAATATGTTTCAAGAGCAGCTCGAGCAGCAACGAAAGCGAGATTGTTGCCGCGATACGTACCGCTGTGCGCACCCGGCGACCAGATGTCCAGTTCAGGCTTCAAAAGAACGAGAGCCATCGGGGTTCCGACCGCCGAGATCGACTTCGACAAAGTTACGATGTCTGGGACGATCCCAGCCGCTTCAAAGGCGAAGAATTTCCCCGAGCGTCCAATACCTGCCTGAATTTCATCCAGGATAAGCAGGATTTCGTGCCGCTTGGTGATGTCGCGCAGTCGTTGCAGCCACTCCAAACTGGCCGGCCTGATGCCACCTTCGCCTTGGATGGCTTCCAAAATGACGGCGGCAGGTTTGTCCAGCCCGCTGCTCGGATCGTTGAGCAACTTCTCGAAGTAGTCGAGCGTATCAACCGAAGGACCGAGATAGCCATCGTAAGGCAAAGCCGTTACATGTGCGAGACCGAACCCCGCAGCACTCCGGTACTTCTTGTTTCCGGTCGCGGCCAAGGCTCCGGCGCTCACGCCATGGAACCCGTTGGTGAATGCGACCACGTTTGATCTTTTTGTGACCTGACGGGCAAGCTTGAGTGCCGCCTCGACCGCGTTTGTGCCGGTCGGGCCAGTAAACTGCAACTTGTAATTCAAACCCCGTGGCTTCAGGATGTACCGCTCAAAAGCCTCGATGAACGCCTTCTTGGCGCTCGTCGCGAGATCGAGCCCGTGAATGATGCCGTCGCGCTGAATGTAGTCGAGCAACGGCTTCTTGAAAGCTGGATTATTGTGACCATAGTTGAGGGCGCCAGCACCTGCGAAGAAGTCGAGATATTCCCGACCCTCCACGTCGATCAAGGTTGTACCGATTCCGCGATCAAAGACGATCGGGAACGATCGAATGTAACCACGAACTTCAGATTCGAGGCGCTCGAAAATCTCGATGCTCGCGTCGTTTGAAGGCGCGAAGTTCTTGCTCATAGCCGCAATCTCCTTATTAGCAGGCAGATGGTTGGTTTCCTACAGCCGCTGGACGGGCATTTTCTGTAAGTCAGGCCTTCGGAACCCATGCCCGGGAATCTAGCAGAGCTGGCAACACGCTTTCCGTAGATTATTCCGGCCTCAAGCGGGATTGCTGCGTCATTTTGGCGAACGCGCAGAAAAACGACGGAATTCTTTGGAAACCCTGGAAGATTTCTTGGCCCGTCGCAGATTTTAAGGCATAACCGCACGCTGACTAACGGAAGACAAATAAACACCCGCAATGTTGTGCAGCGGGCACAGGGTTCTGATGCCATTCCAAAGGTTGATTTACCATTTGAAAAATGAGGACGCATTTCGAAGCGTGCGTATCGCGGGCGCGGTACAATAGCATCGACCGGTCAACGACCTTAAGTTCCCCAGCGCATCTTCCGGAAAATGCCGAAGGACGGCCATTCCTTTTGCCGGAAACAACCCTGCACGGACAGCGCCAATGCCTTGTCGTCGGCGATAACGGGCATCTGCATCTGGATCCGGTTCGTTATGTCACCAGGCATTTCCAGCAAGGTGTTGGGATCGGCCACTGCCGAGGCGAGAAAAAGATGCTGAAGATTGCGGCTTCCAATCTTCAGAACGGCGCGCCGAGCCCGCGATGGCTTCGAGGCGATGCAATGACTGACAAAGGGCTTCGGGTTCACCGGTGAGTGGACCGGTAACGACCAGAACATCTACTCCCGCGCATTCTGAAAGCAAACAGAAGAATGAATGCTGCCTCTCCGGGACGGGGCCGGACTGCCTCGAATACTTTCGACAAGCGCGACGAACTCGCTAAAGGCCGTACAAAACCAATGCATTGGCTAGCATAACGAGAATCGGGCTAGGCCGACGAACAAACCGAGGACGATTGCCACTAATATGCCACGACGGTCACGCCAGGAGTGGTCGACAACCCTGGCGTGGGTCGCGTAGCGAGAAACCAGTGCGCCCCTTCCAGTCCCGAGCCGGCGGGAACCGCTGCCTAGAGCCCAGCTATCTAATCAAGGCTGCTTGCAGAGGTCGACGGTCTTGGTGCCGTCCGGCAGAGTCGTTTTCGTATAGCCGTACTTGCTTACCGATGCCATCATCTCGTCGGAGCCGAGATAGTCTCTCAAAACCGCATTGAAGGCGTCGACTGCTGCCTGCTGGTCAAGGGCAAACGCAAAGGCAGGATAGCCGACGACTGGTGGGGTAAAGGGATCAGCGAGTTCGATGCTCTCCTCCTTGTCAGCAAATTGCTTGACGGTGAAGTAGTCGCCTGCGCCAGCGTCGGCCCGGCCAGTCTTCACCGCCTGCAGAATTTCCGCAGGCCCTGCGACTTGCATGATCTTTGCGTCGGGGATACCGACCTTCTGGGCGAGTTTCACCGAGTCGTAGCCAGACGCGGTCACGAACATGAGCCCCTTATCGCGCACGTCCTGGTAAGAGTGCAGTCCTTTCGGATTTCCTTTCGGTACGAGCAGGCCATCCGCAGCCTTCCCGAGTGGTTCAGTAAAAAGTACGTTGCGGCAGCGGTCCGGGTAGACGAACATGCCTCCGGTGATAATATCGAAGCGACCTGCCTGAAGACCCGGAATGAGAGAGCCCCATTCGGTCACCACGGGCTCGACCTTAGTCGTGCCGAGTTTCTTCAGAATATCGATCGTCATGACATTGACGAAGCCCAGCGGTTCATTGTTTTCTCCTGGATAGGCCCAGGGAATTTCATTGGAAAACCCGATTTTTATCGTCTCGCCATTTTTGATCTTATCAAGTAGCGATTGCGCCGAAGCCGAACCAGCAAAGGATGCTGTAGGAGCTACGACACCCAGCGCAACCATGGTTTTCAGAACCGTGCGCCTCGAAAGATCAAGCCGGTATTGGTCGCTGTTCGTACACTTCATCTTGCATTTCCTCCGATTTTTGTTCGCCGCAATGCCGCCTATGACGCGAACTTTGATGCGGCAGTTCCCTTTCATGGTGACGTGAGCGCCCGTGCCCAGCCCAAACCACCTCTGGCCATGTTCTGGCTGCCGGCCGATCTCTCACTTTCCACTCATTTAGTTTAGCAACGGAGATCGGACCCGTTCGTGCAATTATATGAAGGACATGCAGGAAATATGCGCATTGGGTGGAAAAAAAGCAGCAGGTCGTCGTCGAAAAAAGGATCGCGTGTAAGTTGGTGGCAATTCTTGTTAGCAGGAACTGGCTCCGGCATGGGGCACGGGGCCTGATAGCGCGTTATTGGCCGATCACGCTTACGTTTTCCAGCGGTTAGACCTACTGTTCGAATTGATTTTAGTTAGCGAAAGTCGGCGTCCGCAGAGCATAGTGCCGCTGCGACAGCAAGCATGCTTTCCGGACCAAATGTCCGGCGCCCTATTTGTCGATGCGCACAGCGAACGACACCTTAGTGCGGTCCATGACGACCATCGTACTGAATCCTTTGATGTCAGGATTTTCGTAGAAAAATCGGCGTGTAAATGCCTCATACTCGACCATATCTCGCACGCAAATAAGGAGAACAAAGTCGGCCTCGCCTGTCACATAGAATGCGCTCATTATCTCAGGCGTTTTCCTGATAGCTTGCTTAAAACGGTCGATAATATTGGACCGATCGCGCTCCAAGCTTATTGATACCAGCATGAGCATGGGCCGCCCGACGGCCTCCGGCGAAACAATAGCAACATCCGCCTCAATGACTCCGGCGTCACGCAGTTTCTTCAAACGTCGCTGACAAGCGGTAGCCGAAAGGCCCACAAGTTCGCCGAGTTCCTCAGTGGTTAGCCGATTATTCCGTTGAACCGCGTCAAGGATCTTTCGGTCAAAATGGTCCAGTTCCATTGGCAATCCTTCGAGAGATCGCGCTTACGC